>NZ_JBFBGZ010000016.1:0-61448 GCF_040684925.1 Arthrobacter sp. NPDC089319
CTGCGACGTCATCTTCGCCATGCTCCGAGACGGAACCATCTACGAAGCGAAAACACCCGCCGCCGCTTGACGAAAACCATAGGGGCACCCCCCCCGGGCCGTCGCCCTCCCGGGCCGACTATTCAGCAGGCGCCCTTCTCAAGCGTGAGGAGGGCGCCTGCTGAATAGTGGATGCTAGGAGCTGTCCAGGGCCGGGCGGCGTCTGCTCAGCCGCGCCGCCGCGTCCAGCCGACCGCGTGCAGGGTGAGAACACCGGCGATAGTCGCCAGCCCGGCGAGCAGCACATTGGGGGCCACGGTTGACAACAGGAAATACCACGGCGGCCCGAAGGGGCTGCTCGGCACAGCCTCAGCTTCCATCTCGATCAGATACGGCGCGACCGACGCCCACGTGCCAAAGGCGGTGAGCCCGAGGCCAAGCACCCAAAGCGCCACCAGGAAGGGGTTGATCGTTCGGTGCGCGGGAGTGCCTTCCGGCCGGACCTGTGGTGCCGCGTCCGGCGGAATGACCTCGGCGATGCCGGTCGACTGCGCGACGCTGTCGCCGACAAGCTCCGTTGCCGGCGCACGGAAGGCAGGTTGGGTTTGTTCGGCGACGCGGGCCGCAGGCGTGGCACCCGCTGCCGGGCCGGGGGCGGTCAGGCCGACGCTTCGCGCAGCCTCAGGGGCGTCACCGCCGCGCTGGTAGATCGTGTCGTACCGCTGGTCGAACTGTGATGGTGATGCGGACATGGTCCCCCTTGTCGCCGTCCTTTCTGTGAATCTACCGGATGCCGGGCAACGCTGTTAGGCTGTGCGCCATGGGAATTCTGATTTTCGAGTAACTAGGTCCTGGACCGGTCAAAACCGACAACCGAAACAAGGCTTGCTGAGGCTCTACCTCGCGAGTGGTTCCCTGAATCCACCCCGCTTTCCGGATCCGATCCGGCTCTTTTGGCGTCTTCGCCGTGAGCACTGATCCGGCGGAAAAGTCTCCAGCAGGCTCGACGAGATTACCGAAGGAGAGCCATGACTGATATCGATCCGCGGGCACCGAAGCCCGCAGAACTTAGTGCACCGAACATCCACCTATCCCCGGCTGCCGCAGCCAAGCTGACCGCCGAGCAGCAGGCCAGGTTGGCGTCCCCGCGGGGAGCGAAAGCCGGCGATTTGCCTGGCTGGCACAGCATCGGCAATAGCCACAAGCCGAAGCATGCCAGCGGCCGGCAAGGTCCGCCGGAGAAGAAAGTGCGCTGGTAGGAACTGCACAGTGCCCACGCAGTGCCCCGGCGGACAGGTTCCGCCGGGGCACTGCACTTGATGAGGCGTCAGCACGCAGACTGCCCTACGGCCGAAGCTTGCAAGGAGGAGGCAGCGTGAGACCCGATGTGCGCCGCATGCTGGTCATCCAGGCAGGCAACGTCCTGCTGCTGGCCATTGCGGGCGTGACCATAGTGATGGCCGTGGACGCGCTGACCGCGCAGCCCACCGGGCCGCCGGACGAGCCGGACGCTGGCGGCGCGCTTGCCACGATCTCCCTGGGCGGCGCGCTCGCCGTCGTGGTGCTGGCGATTTTTGCGTACCGGTGGACTGCTCGGGGCGAACGCTATGCGCCGTTGTTCGGCGTGCTCGGCTGGGCCGTGCTCTGGCTACCGCTCAGCCTGAGCCTGGGCGCGGCGAGCGGCACGCCGGCCTTGGCTTACCTCGCCACGCTGGTTTGCGGGGCGGGCATTGTGCTGTCGCTGGTGGCGTTGGGGAGCAAGAAGCCGCGCTGAAACTTCACGGAGCCGAACCGTCAACCCGGAGTGAACCCCATCCGGCGGCAGCAACGGCTTGGCGCTAGAGGCCGGGCCTACAGGCTGCCGCGGGTTTCGTCGCGACGGATGGTTTCGCCGGTGTTGGGGTCCTGCACCTGGCGGGTCTCACTCACGCGGTGGTCGTTGCGCGGGATGGCCATGACGATCGAGATGATCAGGCCCAGTGCGCCGACCCCCATCAGGATCCATCCGATCAGGGTCAGGTCGACGAAATCCACAACGTCAGCAACAGCGAAAGCAAGGATCGCGCCGATGGCGATCAACGCAATTGAAGATCCAATTCTCATAGCCAGTAACTCCTTGAACATTGGGCGGCCGGCGAGCAATTGCTGCTGCCGACCGTCGGTGAGGAAGTACGTGGTGCAATTGTCAGCATACTTGTTGTTTCCGTAATCGTCCCGGAAGCTGTGATTTAGGCTTAAGGCCGGAACACCATAGCGGTGCTGAGAGTTCCAGGAGGTTTTGTGGCCAAAGGACGGAAGATCAATCCAGCCATGCGGGTGGCTACAGATGCGGCGTTCGATAAGCAGGGCAATCTGAAGCCCGGCACAACAACAGCCTTCATGAAGGCTTTGGACGTCCAGCGGCCGCTGGTGCTGGCAAATTTGGATCGGCTGCGGCGCAAGTATCCGGACGCCACGCCGGCAGACCTGGCGGCGACGCTGGAAAAGCACTATCTGGCAACCGTGAGCTCCGGCGGAGCAGCGGTGGGGGCCACCGCCGTCGTTCCCGGTATCACCGCGGTCGCCTCGCTGGGCCTTTCCGCGGTGGCAACTGTCGGCTTTCTGGAATCCACGGCGCTCTTTGCCCAATCCATCGCAGAACTGCACGGCATTGACACTGAAAACCCGGAGCGCTCGCAGGCGATGGTGATGGCCATCCTGATGGGCGAAGAGGGCCGCTCGCTGATCAAGGAGTTTGCCGGCCAGGCCGGCGGCCGCGGCGGGAATCCAGCCCGCGCCTGGGGAAGCGCCGTGGGCAGCACCATGTCCACCGGCATGGTCAGTTCCCTGGTGGACAGCCTGAAGAAGCGTTTCTTGGCCAAAGTGGTGGCCAAGCAGGGTGCGGCCATGCTGGGCCGGGTCATTCCCTTCGGCATTGGTGCGGCGGTGGGCGGCGTCGGCAACCATGTGATGGGCCGGCGTGTTGTTGCCGCAACCCGCACGGCCTTCGGCGAGCCGCCACTGGTCCTGCCGATGTCCCTGGTGGAGGACCTGGTGGAGAACCGGTACCGGCTGGGGACGCTGCCGGCCGCGCCCGGACGGTTGACCGCCAAGATGCTGGAGAAGCTGCCCGTGATCAAGCGCAAGGGCCAGAAAGCCATCACGGAGTCCGCGGACCATGACGACGAGTGACCGGCCCGCCATCGACCTGAACAGCGACCTCGGCGAATCGGTCGACGGTCGGCTGATGGGCGACGACACTGCGATGTTTCCGCTGATCACCAGCGCCAACATCGCCTGCGGCTACCATGCCGGCGACGAGGAGACCATGCTGGCCAGCTGCCGCCGCGCCGCCGAGAACAGGGTGGCGGTGGGCGCGCATGTTTCGTATCAGGACCGGGCCGGGTTTGGCCGGCGGCCCATGGACGTTCCGCCGGCCGGCTTGATGGCCGACGTGACGACCCAACTGGCTGCCCTCGACCGGATTGCCCGGAGCGCCGGAACGCCCATTGCCTACGTGAAGCCGCACGGCGCGCTCTACAACCGGATAGTCCACGACCGCACCCAGGCGGCGGCGGTGGTGGAGGCCGTCGGCGCTTTCGATCCGCAGCTTCCCATTCTGGGCCTGCCCGGATCCGCGGTGCTCGAGCTGGCCGCCGGCGCCGGGCTGCCGGTATTCCGGGAGGCGTTTGTGGACCGCGGCTACCGCGGCGACGGCACGTTGATTCCTCGCGGCGAGCCGGGTGACCTGCTGGAGGACCTGGAGCAGATAGCCGACCGCGCGGTGGAATTCGCGCGGCGGGGTGCGGCCGATTCGCTCTGCGTGCACGGCGATACCCCCGGAGCAGTGGCGATGGCACGGCTGGTCCGGCAGCGGCTGGCCGCGGCGGGAATCAGCCTCCGTCCGTTCACCGATGCCGCCCGGGCCTCTGGGCGGTAGCGTGCGGGTCCTGCCTTTCGGCGACGCTGCACTGCTGGCCGAATTCACCACCCTCGACGACGTCATGGCGCACTACAGCGCGCTCTCGGCCTCTCTGCCGCCTGGGGTCACTGAACTGGTTCCTGCTGCCCGCACCATTCTGGTGACGTTCGACGCCCCGGCGAGCAGCGCCGTTGTCCGCCAATGGCTGGAAGACACGGCACCGCACGACGCCGAAGCAGGCACCGCGGAGCACCCCGGGGATCTCGTCACGCTCGAGGTGGACTACTCCGGCCAGGACCTGCCGGAGGTAGCGCGGCTGCTGGGTGTGAGCGAGACCGAGGTGGTCCGGCAGCATCAGCACTGCGAATGGACTGCCGCGTTCACCGGCTTCGCACCCGGCTTCGCCTACCTGGTGGCGCCGGAGAATCCGCTGCAGGTGCCACGACTGGCCGAACCGCGGACCAGGGTGCCCGCCGGATCCGTGGGCCTGGCCGGGGAGTTCAGCGGCGTCTACCCGTCGGAGTCGCCGGGCGGCTGGCAGCTGATCGGCAGGACCGATGCACGGCTCTGGGACCCTGCGCGGGAGCAGCCGGCACTGATCACGCCGGGAGCACGCGTCCGCTTCAGGGCGGTGTAGTCATGCTGACGGTGCTCAAGACGGGGCCGGAACTGCTGGTGCAGGACCTCGGCCGGCCCGGCAATGCCTCCGTCGGGCTCGGCCCGTCCGGGGCGCTGGACGTCCGGGCTCTGCGCGCTGCCAACCGGTTGGTGGGCAATCCGGAGTCCGCAGCGGGCCTGGAGCTGCTGTTGGGCGGGGCGGCTCTGCAGTTCAACGACGACGCGGTGGTTGCGCTGACCGGCGCCTTCGGCGAGGTGTCGGCCGCGGGAAGCGGGAGCATGGACCGCTACCGCCCGTTCCGGATCACGGCGGGCCAGCGGCTGGAGATCGGCGTGGCCACGTCCGGACTGCGCTATTACCTGGCAGTGGCCGGCGGCATCGTGGCCGAGCAGCTGATGGGGTCGGCGGCCACCGATCTGCTGTCCGGGATGGGCCCGGCGCGGTTGCAGGACGGGGACGTGCTGCGGGTCGGTGCCGGCACCCCGGCGCCCGAGTCGCCATGGATGCCGGTACCGCTTCCGCCCGCCGGCACCGTGGCGGTGCGGTTGCAGCCCGGACCGCGGCTGGACTGGTTCGCCGCGGACACCCGGCAACGATTGGCGCTGGGCGACTGGTCGGTGAGTGCTGACAGCAACCGGGTGGGGTTGCGGCTGCTGGGGCGGCCCTTGCAGCGGGTGGTCGAATGCGAACTGCCCAGCGAGGGCATGGTCACCGGCGCGGTGCAGGTTCCGCCGTCGGGGTTGCCCACCGTGTTCCTGGCCGACCATCCGGTGACCGGCGGCTATCCGGTGCCGGCCGTGGTGGCGCCGGCGGACCTGCCGCTGCTTGCCCAAGCCCGGCCCGGCCAGCGCATCCGTTTCCACTGGGCCGGCTGAGCAGCAAGGGCAGCCCTTTGCGAGGCGCTCCCGTTTGGACCGTTCGCTCCCGTTGGATCGTCTGCTCCCGTTCGAGAGGGAGCAGACCGCTCAAATGGGAGCGCTCCCCGTTGTGCGGCGGGCCCGGCCACCGGGCCCGGCCCGCCGTGCACTTGCAGCGGGCAGCGGCTAGCCGAAGACGGCGGTGGCCACGGAGAAGATGGTCAGCCCGGCCAGCGAACCGACCACGGTGCCGTTGATCCGGATGAACTGCAGGTCCCGGCCCACTTGGAGTTCGATCTTGCGCGACGTCTCCTGGGCGTCCCAGCGCTCGACCGTCTCGGTAATGACGCTGGCGATCTGTGAACGGTAGGTCCGGACCAGGTACCCGGCCGCTTCCTCGATCCAGCCGTCGATTTTGGCCGCCAGTTCGGCGTCGGTCGCCAACCGGTGGCCGAAGTCCGCCACCGCCCGCTTGAACGCCAGGCTCAACTCGCTCTGCGGATCGTCCACTGCCTCCAGCAACGAGGTTTTCAGCGTCTCCCAGGTGCGGGTAGCCAGTGCCCGCAGTTCGGGATCGCCCAGCGCATTGTGCTTGATCGCCTCGACCCGCGCCATCATTTCCGGGTCGTGCTGCAGGTCCTGCGCCAGGGAGTTGAGGTAGGTGTCCAACTGCCGGCGCATCGGATGCTCCGGGTCGGCCTGCACGGCGAGGATGAACTTGTACAGCTCCAGGTGGACCTTGTCGCCGACCAACGAATCTACGAACTGCGGCACCCAGGTCGGCGAGCGGTCGGAGACCAGCCGTGCCACGGTCTCCTGGTTGTCCAGCACCCAGTCGGCGGCGCGGTCCAGCAGCAGATCCACCAGCTTCAGGTGGTGGCCGTCGCGCAGCACATGCTCGGCCAGCCGACCCAGCGGCGGACCCCATGGCGGGTCCAGCAGGTGCCGGCGGGCCAGCGACTCGATGAGTTCCTGGACGTCCTCGTCGTTGAGCACCTGCAGGGCCCCGCGGATGGCCGTGGCTCCCTCGCGGGCAACCCGTTCGGTGTTCTCCGGCCGTTCCAACCAGAGGCCGGCCTTGGCGGTGATGCCAAGCGAGCCGATCTTGGCCTTCACCACGTCCTCGGCCAGGAAGTTCTCCTCCACGAACTGGCCCAGGCTCGCTCCGATCTGGTCCTTGCGGCGCGGAATGATGGCCGTGTGGGGGATCTTCAGCCCCATCGGATGCTTGAACAGAGCGGTCACCGCGAACCAGTCGGCCAGCGCGCCCACCATGCCGCCTTCGGCCGCGGCCCGGACGTAGCCCAGCCACGGATAGCTTTCCTGCAGGGCGAAGGAGACCATGAAGACCAGGGCCAGGACCACCAGCAGGCCGGTGGCCAGCAGCTTCATCCGGCGCAGTGCGGCGGCGCGGTCGCTGTCCGTCAACGCAGAGCTGCGGCTGCCGCCGTCTGGTCCGGCTCCGCGCGTGCTTCCCGCCGCGCGTCCGCTCAACGGCTCGTCCCTCGGCCCGTCCGTCCGCCCGTCCGCCGTGTCGGGTGCGACGCCGCCGCCCGTCTGAGTGCCCATGTTGCCTCCGAACCGAATCGCCGAACGATCATCGATCGTTCACCCTTCAGTCAACCCTACGGCGGTCCCGGTTGTCCGGTCATCGCGTACGGTGAATTCATGGCCCAGAGGATCTACGCTCACCGCGGTTCCAGCGAGCACTATGCGGAGAACACCCGCGCCGCCTATCTGCAGGCAATTGCCGACGGCGCCGACGGGATCGAGTGCGACGTCCACCTGACCAAGGACCGCCGGCTGGTCTGCTTCCACGACTTCACGCTGGACCGCACCTCCAACGGCACCGGCAACGTTTCCGACCACACGCTGGATGAGCTGCTGCAGCTGGATGTCAGTTCCTGGAAGGGCGTTCCGATCCCGCCCGAATACGGCGGCACAGCGGACCAACTGGTCACGCTCGACGACCTGGTGGACCTGATGCGGGCCGCCGGACGGCCGCTGGGCCTGGCGGTGGAGCTCAAGCACCCCAGTCCGTACGGGCAGGAGTTGGAGGACGAACTGCTCAAGTACTTGATGGCAGAGGGCTGGGACCCGGACACCTCGCGGCTGGACAACATCCAGATGAGCTTCATGAGCTTCCACCCGGACGCGGTGAAGTACCTGGCCGACAACATGCCAGGCGAGTATCTCTGCCAACTGCTGGATGACATCGACGCTGAGGAACTCAAAGCCAGCCTGATGATGGGCGAGTTGACGGTTGGCGCGGTGGCGGGACTGCTGCGGCGCGCACTGTCCGAAGGCGAAGGCCTGATCGAAGAACACCGCGTGGGTCTGGCCGGCCCCGGCGTGGACTACGTGCGCTCGCATCTGCCGCTGATCCGCCGCTGGCTGGAGGCCGGCATGCAATTCCGCGTTTGGACGGTGGACGATCCGCAGGACGTGACGCTGTGCCGCGACCTGGGCTTCGGCGAGATCACCACCAACCGTCCCGCCGAGGTCCGCCGGCAACTCGAGACAGCCCGCGTCTAGGACACCGCCCCGCGGGCAAAGAGCCGGTCGAAGGCCTCTGCCGCAACCATGGCCTTTGTGGTTTATTTGGTGCATGGCATCTCCCATTGAGGAATATGCACTGATATCGGATCTGCACACCGGAGTATTGGTGTCGCGGTCCGGGAGCATGGACTGGCTCTGCCTGCCCCGCTTCGACTCGCCCTCCGTCTTCTCTGCGCTGTTGGGCGGCCCCGGACACGGCCGCTGGCTGCTGGCCCCGGACGGCGCGCGGCCCCAAACCGGCGAACCAACGGGCACGGGCCCGGAGGGGGCACAGAGCAACGACCTGCTGGACGCCCAGCAGCGCCAGCAGACGGTTTCCACGCAGGAACAAAACCAAGCCGTCTCCTCGGATCCGGAGACCCAGTCATCCTCGGCCACCGAGCAGGCCGAAAAGGCTGCCGGGACGGGCGGGGCAGCCGGGGCGGGCGGGGCAGCCCGTGAAGCCGGGCAGCCCGGCGCTGCCGGTGAATCCGGGCAATATGGGGATGCCGCCGGAGCATCCGAGGACGCAGCCGGCACCGCCGAGGCTTCCGGAGGCGCCACCAGTTCCACGGCCGAGACACCGTCCGGTTCGGGTTCCGGGCAGTCCGCCACGGCGGACGCCATGCACCGCAACGCGGCAACCTCGACGTCGGTCCACCCGCGGCCCGCACGGCATCACCGCCAGCCAAGCGGCACCGCGGCAGAAGGCGAGTCGCACGCCGTCGTCGTTAAGCGGACCTATATTGTGTCCACATTCGTGCTCCAGACCCGCTGGAAGAGCAGCACGGGCGAGGCGCTGATCACCGAGTTCATGCCGGTGGGCGACCGCAGGGCATCGCTGGTGCGCCGGATCGAGGGCATGTCCGGCGAGATGAAGATCCGGCAAGAGCTGATCATGCGGTTCCACTACGGGGACGTTGTTCCCTGGGTGAACCGGGTCAAGGACGAGGAGAGTGGGAAGGAATCGATCGTCGCGATCGCCGGGCCGGACGCGCTGGTGCTGCACGGGGACGACCTGCCGCGCGCCGCAGAACGCCGACACCAGGGTGAATTCACCATCAAAGCCGGCGAGAAGATCGACTACGAGCTGTGCTGGTTTCCCTCCCACCAGGCCGTCCCGCCGATGATCGACGTCGATGCCGCACTGGATGAGACGGTGAATTTCTGGCAGAACTGGTGCTCGCAGTTCCCGCCACAGGGGGACTACCACGGCATGGTCAAGCGTTCGCTGTTGGTGCTGCGCGCCATGACGCACGAGACCACTGGCGGAATCGTTGCCGCGCCGACCACCTCGCTGCCAGAGTCCTTCGGCGGGGAACGGAACTGGGACTACCGGTACGTCTGGCTGCGCGACGCGGCGCTGACGCTGGAGTCGATGATGACGCACGGCTATGAAAACGAGGCACTGCAATGGCGCAACTGGCTGCTGCGCGCGGTGGCCGGCGACCCGGAGGACCTGCAGATCATGTACGGTGTGGCCGGTGAACGCGATCTCCCGGAGCGCATCATCGAGCACCTGCCGGGCTACGAAGGCTCCGTGCCGGTCCGAGTGGGCAACGGGGCGGTGTGCCAGTACCAGGCGGACGTGATCGGCGAGGTCATGGTGGCGCTGGAAAAACTGCGCAACCTGGGCGGCACCGAGGACCACTTCTCCTGGCCGCTGCAGAAGGCCATGCTGCACTACATCGAGAAACACTTCGACGAGAAGGACCAGGGCATCTGGGAGATGCGCGGACCCCGGCGGTACTTCACGCACTCCCGGGTGATGATGTGGGCCGCCTTTGACCGCGGCGTTCGGGCCGTCCGGGAGCACGGGCTGGACGGCAAGGCCGTGCGGTGGACGGAGCTGCGGGACCGGCTGCGCGAGGAGGTCATGGAGCACGGCTTCAACCGGGAGATCAACTCCTTCACGCAGAGCTACGACAGCACCGAGGTGGATGCGTCGCTGCTGGTGCTGCCGCAGGTGGGCTTTGTGAAGTACGACGACGACCTGATGCTCGGTACCGTGGCCCGGCTGGAGCAGGAGCTGGTGGATGCGGACGGACTGATCCTGCGCTACCGGACCGCCTCCGGAATGGACGGGCTGGCGCCGGGCGAACACCCGTTCCTGGCCTGCTGCTTCTGGCTGGTGGAGCAGTACGCCCGCTCCGGCCGGATCGGCGATGCGCGCGACCTAATGGACCGGCTGGTGGGTTACGCGAACGACCTGGGGCTGATGGCCGAAGAGTACGACACGGTGAACAAGCGGATGACCGGCAACTTCCCGCAGGCATTCTCGCACCTGGCCCTGATCCGGGCCGCTGACGCAATCAACGGCCACGCGCAGGACGCGGTGTAGGCCTCCCGCGCCGCTCGTTCCTTCCTGCACGACGACGGCGGTGCCCGTTCCGTGCGCCCGCGCGGCACCCCGGGGCCCGGCTACTGTAGATGGGTGAAGTTTTTTCAGTCCCCGGCCGTGAAGGTGGGGCTGTCCATCTCCATCGCCACCGGACTGTACGGGGTCTCCTTCGGCGCGCTGTCAGTGACGTCCGGACTGGACCTCTGGCAGACCATGGCGCTGAGCCTGCTGCTGTTCAGCGGCGGCTCCCAGTTCGCCTTCATTGGGGTGATCGGCGGCGGCGGGACCGGCGTGGCGGCGATGACTGCTTCCGCCTTGCTGGGCATCCGCAACGGCATCTACGGCATGCAGATGAATGCGCTCGTCTCCCCGCGCGGCTGGCGCCGACCGCTGGCCGCCCAGGTGACCATTGACGAGTCCACCGCTACGGCGTCCGGCCAGGAGAATCCCGGCGAGCAGCGGCGCGGCTTTTGGACAGCCGGCGTGGGTATATTCCTGCTCTGGAATCTTTTCACCTTGGTGGGAGCGCTGGCCGGTAACGCGCTCGGAGACCCGAAGCAGTGGGGCCTTGACGGGGCAGCGGTCGCGGCTTTCCTGGCCTTGCTCTGGCCGAGGCTGAGAGGCAAAGAGCCGGCCGCCATCGCCGTGGTGTGTGCCTTGGCCACGCTGCTGGCCGTGCCGTTCGTCCCCAGCGGCGTGCCCATCCTGGTGGCGGCAGCCGTCGCGGCGGCCATCGGCTGGTTCACGCACAAGCCGGTTCCGGCCGGGATGGCCCCGGACATCGAGCCCTACGATGAACCGTACGCCGAGCACGACTGCAGCCACACGTTGGCCGAATCCGAGCGGCGCGCCGCGGGGCTGGACGGCGGCCCGGCCGACGGCGCCGACGGAAAGGATGCCCCGTGAGTCTCTGGATCTGGATCCTGATCGCCTGCGCCGTCTCCTACCTGACCAAGCTGGCGGGCTACCTGGTGCCGGCCCAGTGGATGAAGAACCAGCGGATGTCCCGCATAGCCGCCACCATGACCATTGGCCTGCTCGCCTCGCTGACCATGGTCAACACCTTCTCCAGCGGCCAGCAGTTGGTGTTCGACGCCCGGATCGGAGCCCTGCTGGCCGCCGCCGTCGCGCTGCTGCTGCGTGCGCCGTTCCTGGTGGTGGTCATCGCTGGAGCCGCCGCGGCCGCTCTGCTCCGCCTGGCCGGCTGGGGATAGCCGCGCGGCTGCCCCGCATCAGCTGGCTGTGGTTCGACCTCAATGGGGGAATGACTCTTAAGGCGCGATTGACGACGGCGGTGCGCACCGCCGTCGTCATTTGAGCAGTCGGGAGTCAGTCAGCGATCTTGGCGACCAGCCGGCCGACGACCTCGCCCCTCTTCAGCTTTTCCAGGCCTTCCGGGATCTCCTCGAAGCTGATCTCGGTGACGGTCGGGTTGAGCTTGCCGGTGGCGAAGTAGTCGTAGACCCCTTGCACGTCCTCCTTGGTTCCGCCCTGCGAGCCGACCAGGGTGACTTCGGACAGAATCAGCGTCTTGGTGCTGATGGTGGCTTCCAGCCTGCCCATACCGACCTGGACCACGCGGCCGCCGCGGCGGACCGTCTCGACGGCCTCGGCGGTGGTGGTGCCGAACCCGGCGAAGTCCACGATGACGTCCAGGCCAATCTCCTTCAAGTCAGCGATGGACTTGGCCACATCCTTGGCTCCGACCTCGCGGACCTGGTCCCAGACCTTCTCGTTGACTTCGGCCACGTAGACCTCCGCGCCGGCCAGGACCGCTACGCGGGCGCCGATGGAGCCGAGGCCGCCGAAGCCGATGATGCCGACCTTGTCGCCGGCCTTGACCTGTCCGTTCGCGATCACGGCGTGGTGGCTGGTCATGCCGGCATCGGTGCCGGCCGCGCCCTGCGAGAAGCTGACGTTGTCCGGAATGCGGACCAGCGCCTCCTGGTCGATCGCAGCCTTGAAGGAGAAGCCGCCGTCGAACGCGTAGCCGGGAGCGCCCGCGGACGTGGTGGGGCAGAAGCCAACGCGGTCTCCGACCTTCCAGTCGGTCACGCCGTCGCCCACCTCGGTGACGACGCCGGCGACTTCGTGGCCCAGAGTGATGGGGCGCTTGGCCAGCGTGGAGAGCCAGCCCTCGTCATCGAGCATGCCGACGTCGGAGTGGCACAAGCCGGCCCTCTTGATGTCGACGACCACACCGCCGGGGGCGGCCGTTGGCTCCTCGACGTCGGTCAGTACAAGGGGCTCGTGGCCCTCCTGTCACCGTAGCCCGGCGGCTCCAAAAGTTCCATGTATATGCATGTACCGTCCATCACCCTCCCGTGTGACCCAGCGGGCACCGCCGATTGCGGCAGGTGACGGTGGACCTGTCGTTGGCTGTGGCCCTGTGGAAGACTGAAGCCATGCTTGTAGCCTTCTCTGTTGCACCCTCCGGGGTTCCCACCGCCGGACCGGCACCGCACGACGCCTCGGTGCACGACGCCGTCGCCGAGGCCGTCCGGATCGTTCGCGAATCGGGCCTGCCGAATAAGACCGATGCCATGTTCACCACCATCGAGGGTGAATGGGACGAGGTCATGGACGTCGTCAAGCGCGCCACTGAAGCCGTGGGCAAGTACGGATCACGGGTTTCGCTGGTGCTGAAAGCTGATATTCGTCCGGGCTACTACGGAGAGCTCACCGGAAAGGTGGACCGGCTGGAGGCCGCGATCACAGAACGGGATCAGAAGTGAGCCACGAGCGCGGCAGGCAGGACGCCGACCGGGCCGAAACGTGGACCGCGGTCGAGGACTACCTGACCGTCACTTTGGTGGGCGAAGATGCGGCCCAGGTGTCGGCACGGGAGAGCGCGGACCGGGAGGGCCTGCCGGCCATTGAGGTCAGCGCCCCGCAGGGGAAGCTGCTGATGCTGCTGGCCAAGCTGACCGGTGCGCGCAAGGTGTTGGAGATCGGCACGCTCGGCGGCTACAGCACCATCTGGCTGGCCCGCGGAGTGTCGGACGGCGGCGAAGTGGTCAGCTGCGAGTACGAGCCGCACCACGCAGAGGTCGCCCAGCGGAACCTGGAGGCCGCCGGCGTGGCGGACAAGGTCAGCATCCGGGTGGGTGCCGCGCTGGAAACGCTGCCGAGCCTGGCCGCCAGGGACGACGGGCCTTTCGATCTGGTGTTCATTGACGCGGACAAGGAAAACAACCGGAACTACGTTGAGTGGGCGCTGCGGCTGACGCGTCCGGGCAGCCTGATTGTGGTGGACAACGTGGTCCGCTCCGGGCAGGTGCTGGCCGAGGGCGGCGGTGGAAGCACGGAGGACCGCGACATCCGCGGAACCCGCGACGCGCTGGCGCTGCTGGGCTCCGACGAGCGCCTCGATGCCACCGCGATCCAGACCGTGGGCGGCAAGGGCTGGGACGGTTTCGCGCTGGCTCTGGTCAAGTAGCCGATGGGGCGGCGAAGCGCCCGTGCCGACGCGGCAGGGGAGCCGGAGGCGTCCAGCGGGCCGGCCGAAGGACGCTACGAAATCTCCTCCGGGATGGCCGAGCTGATCCGGGAACCGGAATCTGCGGACAGTTGGCTGCTCAAGATCAACGGCGTCCAGTCCTCCCACGTGGTGGTTGGCGATCCGCTGCGCCTGGACTTTGAATACATGCGCTGGATGGCGGCTTTGATCGGATCCCGCTGGGAGTCCGGGGACAAGCTGCGCGTACTGCATCTGGGCGGCGGAGCCTGCTCGATGGCCCGCTATCTGGCGGCTGCCTATCCGCAGGCGAGGCAGGTCGTCGTCGAGATTGACGCGAAGTTGGCCGAGTTGGTGCGGCGGTGGTTCGACATCCCGCGCGCACCTCTGGTGCGGATCAGGGTAGGCGAAGCGCGGTCGGTGACCGAATCGCTGAGCGAAGACAGCAGGGACCTGCTGATTCGCGACGTCTTCTCCGGCAGCACGACCCCGGAGGGGCTGACCACGCTGGAATTCACCCGGGCGGTGCGGCGTGTGCTCTCGCCCGGCGGCGTCTACCTGGTGAACTGCGGAGATACGCCCCAGCTGGCCGGGGCGCGCGAGGAAGCGGCCACCATCGGCGAGGTCTTCGAACACCTGGTGATGGTCGCCGACCCGCCGATGCTCAAGGGCCGACGGCACGGAAACGTGGTGATCGCCGCCAGCGACGAGCCGCTGGAAACCGGCCCGGCGTTGATCCGCGAGCTGCTGCACGGCGCGGTGCCCGCCCAGCTGTGGAACGGGGCAAAAATAGCGCAGTTTTGCAGAGGATCGGCGATCCGGCAAGACCCTCCGGTCAATTAGCTGCTGTTCCTTGAACGTTATGACTTCGGCCCGAATTTGTTTGTAAGATGGAAGCGAACGGCCGATCCTCGGTCGTATAAGGCCCGGGAGCGAGCCGCTTGCGGCGGGCTCTCCGGAGGCAGGCATAGAAAAAACGGCTTCGACACTATGGATGGTGGCTGGAGCGCTATGTCTGCTCAGCCGGACTTGGTCCGGCGCCGGATGCCGGGTGCTGACAACCTAATCCCCCCAAGTTAGGTACAGTGCCCGGCATCTCGGTCAATTGAATCCTTTCACCGCACTGTTCACCGATCACCTTCACCCTTAGCTGCCCTTCCCAACAATTCTGCCTCCCTGTTGCGGGCCTCCCGCCTCAACACCTCGACGACGGCGGCCACTGCCGGTTGCCGCAGCGATTCCGGGCGGGCCACCAGCCAGTAACCGAGACGCTCCTCCAACGCCTCCGGCAGGATGCGGACCAGATCCGGATGCCGGTTGGCCATGAAGCACGGCAGCAGGCCCAGGCCGGCGCCGGCGCGGGTAGCCTCCACATGGACAAACACATTGGTGGAACCGAGGGCGGTCACCATCGCCGGCAGCAACCGGCGCGGGGCGTCCAAATCGTCCACCTGCAGCATCGAGTCGATGAAATACACCAGCGGGTGGTTCATGGCCGCGCGGACGCTGCCCGGCGTGCCGTGCTTGGCCAGATAGTCGCGGGAGCCGTACAGGCCCAGGACGTAGCTGCCCAGCCGGATGGATCGGGCGCGGTTGACTTGCGGCCGCCCGACGACGACTTCGAAATCCAGGCCAGGGCGATGCTGCGAAGCCCGCCGGGCGGCAGTCACGATCTCCACGCTGAGCTTGGGGTGGTGCTGCTGCAGGCGGGCAATCGCCGGCGCGGCGACGAAGGCGCTGAAGCCGTCGGTGGCGGACATTCTCACCACGCCCGCCAGCTGGTCCGCTTCATCCGGCGTGCGGTTGAGCCCCGCCAGCGATTCCTCGATCCGTTCGGCCACCGTCGCCGCCTTGCGGCCCAGATCGGTCAGTTCCCAGCCGCCTGGCGCGCGGGAGAGCACGCGCCCGCCCAAGCCCTTCTCCAGTGCGGCGATCCGACGGGAGACAGTGGTGTGGTTCAGGCCCAGGTTGTCGGCCGCGGAGGTGTACCGGCCGGTGCGGGCCACAGCGAGCAGGATGATCAGGTCGTCCGGGTTGGTGGGCTGGGGCGCGGAAGTCATGTCTGCATTTTTGCAGACTAGGCCTGCAAAGTTTGCCATTGATGCACACGCGGGAAGAGGGAATACTCAGGGTGGTCGAATTGTGACCTCACTCACAGGCCGCCGGAACACTCCCGGCGGCCACGCACCGCAGTATCCGCACGCCACGCAAGGAGAAAGATGAGCGCCCACGCTACCCCCACCGGACCCGGATCCGGTGCCTCGCACGAGTCACCACCGTCGGTCCTGCGCAAGGTTGTTATTGCTTCCATGGCCGGCACCGTTGTGGAATGGTACGAGTTCTTCCTCTACGCCACGGCCGCCACGCTGGTTTTCGGCGCCCTCTTCTTCCCGGATGCCGGCACCGAACTGGACGCGATCATCGCCGCTTTCGTCACCTTCGCCGTCGGCTTTATCGCCCGGCCCCTAGGCGGCATCGTATTTGGGCACTTCGGTGACAAGGTCGGCCGGAAGAAACTGCTGCAGCTGAGTATCATCCTGATCGGCACAGCCACCTTCCTGATGGGCTGCCTGCCCGGGTTCGACCAGATCGGTTACTGGGCGCCGGCCCTGCTCGTGGCCTTGCGGTTTATCCAGGGCTTCGCCATCGGCGGCGAATGGGGCGGCGCAGTGCTGCTGGTCGCCGAGCACAGCCCGGCTGCCAAGCGAGGCTTCTGGGCGTCCTGGCCGCAGGCCGGCGTGCCGATGGGTAACATGCTGGCCACTGTGGTGCTGTGGGTCATGTCCGGCATCCTCTCCGACGCCGAATTCCAGGCATGGGGCTGGCGCGTTGCCTTCTGGCTCTCCGCAGTCATCGTGATCGTGGGCTACTACATCCGCACCAAGGTCACCGAGGCGCCGATCTTCCTGGAGGCCCAGGCAGAGTCCGCCAAGGTCAAGTCCACCTCCTACGGTGTGGTGGAAGTGATGAAGCGCTACCCCCGCGGCGTTTTCACTGCCATGGGCCTGCGCGTGGCAGAGAACATCATCTACTACATCGTCGTGGCCTTCTCCATCACCTACCTGAAGACCGTGCACGACTTCGACGTCACCACCGTGTTGGGCCTGCTGATCCTGGCGCACGCCTTCCACTTTGTGGTGATCCCGTTCTACGGACGGCTGTCGGACACCATCGGCCGCCGGCCGGTCTACATGGTCGGAGCCGTACTGTCGGGGGTCTGGGCCTTCGTCGCCTTCCCGATGTTCGACACGCAGAACCCGATCATCATCCTGGCCGCGATCTTCCTGGGCCTTGCCGTGCACGGCCTGATGTATGCGGGTCAGCCGGCCATCATGGCGGAGATGTTCCCCACCCGGATGCGCTATTCCGGCGTCTCGCTGGGCTACCAGGTGACGTCGATCTTCGCCGGCTCGCTGGCCCCGATCATCGCTTCCACCCTGCTGAAGGACTTCGGGCACTGGCTGCCGGTGGCCCTGTACCTGGTGGTCGCTTCGGTCATCACCATCGTGGCCGTGTACTTCGCACGTGAAACCAAGGGCGCGTCGCTGCGCGATCTGGATCGGGCCGACATCGCCGCCCAGACCGGAGCCGAGGTACGGACCCAGGCCTGACAAAGCCCAAGCCTGCCCGTGGCCCTGACCTGGCCACGGGCAAGCAAAAGGGACCGGCGCCATCCGTTGGGGGAGGCGCCGGTCCCTTCGCTGTCCAGGGGCGGCAGCGGGTCAGCGGAAGCCGATGAGCTGCTCGACCGGCCCGATGCCGAAGAAGAGCACGAAGGCAGCGGCCACAATCCACATCAGCGGGTGGATCTCCCGGGCCCGGCCCTGGAACGTGCGCACCAGCACGTACGCGATGAAGCCCGCGCCCAGGCCGTTGGCAATGGAGTACGTGAACGGCATCAGGGTGAAGGTCAGGAAGGCCGGGATGGCCACGCCCCAATCGGCCCAATCGATCTTGCCCACCTGGGACACCATCATGAAACCGACGACGACGAGCGCCGGCGCCACTGCCTCGAACGGCACCAGCGAAATCAGCGGGGTGAAGAACATGGCCAGCAGGAAAAGCAGCCCGGTGACGACGTTGGCCAGGCCGGTGCGCGCACCTTCGCCAATGCCTGCGCCGGATTCCACGTAGATCTGGTTGGAAGAGACCGATGCGGCGCCGCCGGCAACCGCGCCCACTGCGTCGACGATCAGCACCCGGTCCACGTGCGGAATGTTGCCCTGTTTGTCGGTCAGCCCTGCCTCATTGGCCAGGCCCACCATGGTGCCCATGGCGTCGAAGAAGATGCTCAGCAGGATGGCGAAGGCCAGCAGGGAAGCGGCCGTGAAGCCCAGCGTGCCGAAGGAGCCGAAAATGCTGACCTGGCCGACCAGACTCAGATCGGGCAGTCCCACCCAGCTACCGGTCGGCAGCTCGGGCACCACCAGGGACCAGCCCTGCGGGTTGAAGCCGTCCGGGCCCACCGAAGGCCCGACGTTGGCCACGGCTTCGATGATCACCGCGAGCACGGTAGCGGACAGCACGCCGATCAGGATGCCGCCCTTGACCTTGCGCACCACCAGGGCGATGGTCAGGATCAGACCGAAAATGAAGACCAGGGTCGGCCAGCCCAGCAGCACGCCGTCGAACCCCAGGCCCACCGGAACAGTGGTGCCCGCGGCGTCCGGGATGCGGCGGATGAAGCCAGCGTTGACCAGGCCGATCAGAGCGATGAACATGCCGATGCCCACTACAATGGCGGTCTTCAGGCTTTGCGGCACGGCGTTGAACACCGCGGTCCGGAACCCGGTGAGCACCAGGATCAGCATGGTGATACCGGAGAGCACCACCAGGCCCATGACGTCCGGCCAAGTCAGGCCAGGATTGGTAGCGACCGTGATGGCGACGAAGGCGTTGACACCCAGGCCGGTCGCCAGAGCGAACGGGTACTTGGCCCACGCGCCCATCGCAATCGTCAGCACGCCGGCCACCAGGGCCGTCACCGCCGCGACGCGTTCTGCGCCAAGCATCGCTCCGGTTGAATCGGCGCCGCCCAGGATCAGCGGGTTCAGCACCACGATGTAGCTCATCGCGAAGAACGTGGCCAGGCCGCCGCGGATTTCACGTGAATAGTTGGAGCCGCGCTTGGTGATCTCGAAGTATCGGTCGAGCACCGAAGTCTTGTCGGCTACTGCTGCCTTTGCGGGCATGGGGAATGTCCTCCACGGGTGAGTGGCATAGTTGGAAGTTTCCCCAGAATTCTACGCTCCTGCTGTGCGCAGAGGCGTACGACGGCGGTGCTTGGCTCCCGATCTTCAGGCGACGGCCGTGCGGCCGGAGGAAGCGATGGCGTTTCCGGCCACCTTCGCCTGCCGGATAATCTCCCGAGTACTCGGGGCCAGCAGGTCCGCCACGCCCACCAGATACAGGCCGATGGCGTTCAGGACGGCAACCGCGTTTTCCCCGGCCGCGATGCCCAGGCTGCGGAGCAGGCGCCGCATCTGGTTCTGCGCGCAGCCCGTCAGGACCACCGAATCGGCCACCAGCAGCCCGCGCTCGGTGCGGATGACCCACCGCTGCTGACTGTCCCGGCTGATCGAAGGGACACGCCCCGCGTTGTCCTCGGATGCAACTGGATGAGTGCCCGGTTGCTTTGACGGCGCAGCTTTTCCGGAGGTCCGGCTGACGCCGCAGGCAAAGGTGCTACGCCGGATGTCCAGGGCATGGCTGGCGGCGTAGGCCTGCAGCAGCCGCAGCAGGTCGTTGCGTTCGCCGCGGGCCGATGAGTCTGGCAACGCGGAGCGGCGGCTGGGGTCGGACGGCTGCGCAAGCAGCCCCTCCACGACGATCGAGGACACACCTCGGCGGCTCAGTTCACTGGCCACCGCCAGTCCGGGCAGCCCGGAGCCGATGACCACAGTGGTGGTGTACTCGGTCGGCACCTCTGGGATGGAAACGCCACTCACGGCACGGACTCCTTGGACGGTAGGGAGAACCTCGGACGGCGAACGGACCGCCCGTAATGCATTGTGAAACAGTTGTTCAACAAGTAATTTCCTCGAAGCCTACATAACTTTTCGGCCACTGAGAAGGCCTTTGCCGCGGAGTAAGCTGAGGGTAGCTGGCGAGGGAGCCAGTGCTACGTTGAGGGAGGCGGAACGAATGACAGAAGCCACAGCCGGAAGCGCCGGCCAGGGTGCCGCGCCACGCGGTATCGTCGTCGGAGTTGATGGTTCCGACCAGAGCATCTGTGCGTTGGTTTGGGCTGCTGAGGAGGCGCAGCGGCGCCGGACCCCACTGCATGTCGTGACTGCCTACACCGTTCCGGTTTTTGCTGCATCCAGCATGGATGCCGGCTATGCCACGCTGGACGATTCCGTGATCCGCGAAGGCGCCGAAGCCGTGCTGGAGCAGGCCGTGGCCAAAATCGGCGGCTACAACCTGGACGTGGACTCCAGAGTCGAAACCGGCGATGCTGCCGGCGTCCTGCTGGAGCTCTCCGAACAGGCCGAACTGATAGTTGTCGGCACGCGCGGGCGCGGCGGCTTCATGGGCAGGTTGCTCGGCTCGGTCAGCAGTGCCGTCCCGGCCCATGCGGAGTGCCCCACAGTGACCATTCCGCTGGCCTGCGCGCCCCGACTCGGCGACCTGGACATCGAAGTCCCACGGTCCAAGGAACAAGCCGTGCGGCCGGAGGACATCGAGAAGGTCGTCGTCGTCGGCGTCGACGGGTCGGAGCAGGCACGCAATGCCACCCTGGTGGCAGCAGAGCAGGCGGAACGGCTTGGCTATCCGCTCAAGATGGTGTGCGCGCTGCCGCCGTTCACCGGCTCGCTGGCGTGGGTGCCCGCGCCGCTGGACCGCGAAGCGCTCTACGCGGATATCCGCGAGCAGCTCGACGCCGGCGTGGCCTGGATCAAGAGCCACTTCCCGAACCTGCACGTCATCGGCGAGGTGCAGGACGGCTCGCCGGTGGAACTTCTGATCGATGCTTCCCGCACGGCAGAACTGCTGGTGGTCGGCACACGCGGCCGCGGCGGCTTCGCCGGCATGCTGCTCGGTTCCACCAGCCAGGGCGTGCTGCACCACGCCAGGGGGCCAGTCATGGTGGTTCCCGACCGGCAGGATCCACGGCTGGACGACCGCCGCAACTTCGGTCCCCTCCCTGACGCCGACGAGCGGTAACCACCGCAGTACCCATGGGCCGGGCCCGGAACCAACGAGGTTCCGGGCCCGGCCCATTGATGCTGTTGTCGACCTAGACGGCCCAGCGCGCCCCGGAGGTGTGCAGCTTGCCGTACATGTGACTGATGTTCGTCACCGTCAGGCCGGCATCGCGGTTCAGCGCATGCACAACCTGCCAGTTGCCGATGTAGACCGCCACGTGCCAGATGGCATTGGGTTCTCCCCAGAACACCAAGTCGCCGGGCTGCAACTGCGAGAGCGGAACCTTGTAGGGTGCCTGGTCGAGCTGGGCCTGTGCGGTCCGCGGGAGCCACCGGCCCGCGCTGCCGAACGCCGCCTGCGTCAGTCCCGAGCAGTCATAGCCCAACGGGCCGACGCCGCCCCAATCGTAGAAGGTCTTCTTGTTGGATTCCTTCGCCCTTGCGAAGCTGATGGCCGCGTTGGCGATGCCGCCGTTTACCGAAGGAGCACCAACAACCGGCGGAGGCGTCACGACCTCGGGTTCCGGTTCCGGCTTCGGCTTGGGCTTTTCCGGCGGCGGCGTTGGCCTCGCCGGCGGGGTGGCGGGCTTGGTGGGAGCAGGCGTCGACGGCGGCGTGCTGGGCTTGGGAGCGGGCGCCGAAGGCCTGGACGGTTCCGGCGTCGAGGGGGTTGCCGGTCTCGACGTCGTCGGGGGTGAGGGGCGCGACGGCGTGACGTCGTCACTGGCCGGCGCCACGGTGGAACCTTGTGCGGTCGACTTGCTGCTGGAAGGCCGCTGCGCCGCGGCGGCCTCTTGCGCTGACTGCTCAACCAGGGCCTGAAGCTGGCGGTCCTGCTCGGCCTTCTCCAAGGCGGCGATGCGGGAGTCCTCTTCGCTGGTGCTGGTCCCTCTGAGCTCGGCGAGATGGACCAAGAGCGTCTGGCGCTGTTCCTCGTAGCGGATCACTTGCTGTTCCTGGGCGGCGCTGGCGGCCTTGGCATCCGTCTCGGCGGCTTCCGCTGCGACCGCGGCGTCCTTGGCAGCCTCATCCGCCTGCGTGACATAAAGCTCCCAGGCGGCCCACAGCTGCGCGGCCTGCTGGGATTCGGTGAGCGTCTGCGAGCGGTTGGCGGTCAGCGCATCCAGAGTCGAAGCCTTGTACAGCACATCGCTGGTGTCCTTGCTGTCCAGCAGTGCGCTCAACGCGGGGTTGACGCCGCCGTTCCGGTACAGCTCGCCGGCCAGCTGGCCCACTTGGTTCTTGACCGACTCGAAGTATTCGGCGGCCTCCGAGGCCTTGGCCTTGGCGTCATCGAGCTCTGCGGTCCGCTCTTGCTGCTTCAGCAGCGACTCGCTGTAGGTGTTCTGCAAACGCATCGAATCGAACTCGGAGTTGGCCAGGTTCCCCGAGGCTTCCTGCAGTTGTTCTTCGATCCGGTCTACCAGCGCCTGGGTGGCGGCTGCATCGCCCTTGGCGTCGTCGATCTCGTCGTTGGAGGGGAGGCTCGGCGCGACCGGCAGCGTGATCCGCACTGACGTCACCTGCGGCAATTGTCCGGCTGGGGCGGCGACGGCCGGCGCCAGGGCCGGAACGCAGACGAGCAGGGCGGTAGCCGAGAAGAGCGCGACGGCGCGTATCGGCGTCGTCGATCGATGCGGGGCAGGACGCCCCGAGGGAAGCAGCCTCATCCGAACGGGTCCTTAATATGAGCGCAGTGAATGTACGCGCCCTTTCGGGACGGCCGGCCTTGGGGCCGAGAGCGGTCAATGTGCGAACGGGTGGCACCCCAACTAGACCGAACTGCATTCACACAGCACGTTGAGAATATGCACCTTCGGTCACCTAAGCAACATTCGCCTCAGGAGTAACATAAACAACATCAGTGTCATTTCTGTGGTTTTGAGGTGGAGCGGCGTGTCGCCGGTTAGCCCGGCCCCCGCAGCCCGCGCCACATTGACGGCGTAGTCCGCGGAACTTTCCGCATCTGCGTCGCCGAGCTCGCCAGCGCGTCGCGCCTGCGTCACTTGTCCGGCTGCATTTGCGTCGACGTGGCGCCGGCGGACGGCCGTGGTCTTGGGGCTGCTCGGGCCAGCAGGGCGCAGGCTGAGCTGGGGGAGACGGAAAAGCTGGGCGGTTAGCCCCAGCCCAGCTCGTGCAGGCGGTCGTCGTCGATGCCGAAATGATGGGCGACCTCGTGGATCACCGTCACCAGGATTTCGTGGACTATTTCTTCCCGGGAGGAGCACATCCGCAGGGTCGGCCCGCGGAAAACCACAATCCGGTCGGGCATGGACCCCGCACCCCACCAGTGGTCCCTCTCGGTGAGCGGCGTGCCTTCGTAGATGCCCAGCAGCTCCGTGGCCGGATCCTCCCACGGCTTGGGCACGTATTCCTCTTCGACGAAGATGCCGACGTTGCTCATTTCGCGCACGATGTCTTCCGGAATCTGATCGATCGCGTCGTTGACCGCGTCCTCGAATTCCGGCAGGGACATCTCCATCGGCATGCAATCGACTTTACCCGCGGGGCGCCACGGCAGGGCCGGCTGGGCCGCCCCGCGCGGGGCAGGAAGGCCGGTTTTGGTTTTTCCCGAAGCAGGCCCTATAGTTTTATAGGTCCACAGCGGGGAAACGAATCCCAAGTGGTCCTGGCCCCCATCGTCTAGCGGCCTAGGACACCGCCCTTTCACGGCGGCGGCACGGGTTCGAATCCCGTTGGGGGTACGCGAGGCTTCATGAATGGCAGCCGCTGAAGTGGTCAGAACCGCTTCAAAAGGCTGGTAGGATTGAGTCTCGTAAAAAATGCAAGGCCCTGTAGCGCAGTTGGTTAGCGCGCCGCCCTGTCACGGCGGAGGTCGCGGGTTCAAGTCCCGTCAGGGTCGCTTTGGTTTCCGGAGCGATTTCGGAACGCCATCGGTGATCATCGAGAGATGTTGCCAGGCTCTGTAGCTCAGTTGGTAGAGCGTTCGACTGAAAATCGAAAGGTCACCGGATCGACGCCGGTCGGAGCCACCAGCAAAACTAAATGAAAAACCCCGGAACTCGCCGAGTGCCGGGGTTTTTCATTGCCGTCTATCCGCGGAAATACAGGCAGAGTGTGTCACATTGCCTCGTGGTGGGCCGCAGCAAGTGAGCGGCGGAGACCTGCAGTGTATCCGCGTGGACTCCTTAGCCCTTGAGGAGCCGGTTTACCGCGTCGATGTTCGCCCGGGTGTACCTGAGCCGCTTTTCTCGCTTCGGTCGTTTTGCCAGTGCCTTGCCGATGAAGAAAACCAACAGGGACGTGAACGCCCACTGCCAGCGAAACTCGGCGATCCAGATCGCTGCCAGCGCACAGCCGGCGGCGAGGGCCAGGATCAACTGCCCGAACGTTCTCATGACTTGCCTCGCGATATTCCGTGAGGGCGGGATAGTCGCCGTCCTTGGCTCCGATTGTGCCTGCTGGGTCTGTCAGGAACCATCCACGGCCACCACTGTCCACAACAGGCTCAGTGCGGGAACATAGGCACATGAGCGAAACGGCATTCACCCTTGTGGGGGGCCCGACGGCCTTGCTTGAGTACGGCGGCTGGACCTTCCTGACCGACCCAACCTTCGATGATCCCGGGCAGTACCAGGGGGCGGCCGGAACCCTGGTCAAGACGACCGGGCCGGCCATCCGGGTCGACGACCTGCCGGCAGTGGACGTGATCCTGCTCTCGCATGACCAGCACGCCGACAACCTTGACACATCCGGCCGGCGGTTGGTGGAAGGCGGCGGCACCAAGGTCCTCGGCACGCTGGAGACCGCGGACCGTATTGCAACGGTCACCGGCGTGGCTCCGTGGGAGCGGTCGGTGCTCGAGGCTCCGGACAAGGCCACCGTCACCGTCACCGCCGTCCCGGCGCAGCACGGACCGGAAGGATGTGAGCCGGTGACCGGTACGGTAACGGGCTTCGTCCTCACAGGATCCGACCTCCCGACCGTCTATGTGAGCGGAGACAACGCGTCGCTGGAGGTGGTCGGCGCCGTTGCCAAACGGTTCGCACCGATCGGTCTTGCGGTTCTCTTCGCCGGCGCTGCGCGGGTGGGCCTCTTCGACAACGCCGCGTTGACTCTGACTGCCCAAGACGCGGCTGAAGCGGCCCGCGTCTTGGAAGCGGCCGCCGTCATGCCGGTCCATGCGGAAGGCTGGCAGCATTTCAGCGAGGGGCACGGCGAACTTCGCACCGAGTTTGCTGCCGCCGGTCTCGACGGCCTGCTCCGGATCCCCACCCCGGGAGAAAAGCTGTCCCTCTAGACAAGGGCGGG
This sequence comes from Arthrobacter sp. NPDC089319, assembly GCF_040684925.1. Taxonomy (NCBI): domain Bacteria; kingdom Bacillati; phylum Actinomycetota; class Actinomycetes; order Micrococcales; family Micrococcaceae; genus Arthrobacter; species Arthrobacter sp. NPDC089319. The sequence goes on from NZ_JBFBGZ010000016.1 coordinate 25,113, forward strand.
GCGCCGGCCGCGCCCCGCCGGGATTCAGTTCGCAGTTCATCATGCATTCGCCCGGTCTTCCCCGCGGCGATTCCGCCGCCGCTACAGTGGGCTGATGCCGAACCTTGCCTTCGAGGCCTCCGGGCCCGAGTCCGCCGAAACCATCATCTTCCTGCACGGGGCGGGCTGGCCGGGCATCACCTGGCACCAGCAAATGAAGCACTTCTCCACGTCCTACCGCTGCCTAGCCGCGGACCTGCCGGGCCATGGCGCCAGCAGCGGCGTGGGCTGGGAGAATCTAGACACGACAGCCAAGCTGGTCGCCGAACTGATTGAATCCGTCTCGGACCAGCCGGTCCACTTGGTCGGCCTCTCGATGGGCGGGGACGTTGGGCTGCGGCTGCTGGCACAACGTCCGGAACTGGTGCGGACCGCCCTGCTGACCGGGGTGCTGGTGCTCCCGGTGCCGCGGTGGATGCTGAAGGCGCAGCTTGCCCTCGCGGGCCTGACCAAGAACCGCTTCCTGTGGCGGGCCTCGGCCAAGTACCTGCGGCTCGGGCCGGAGCAGATAGCTGAGTACCTGGCGCGGAACCAGCCGCTGGACCCGCAGCAATACCGCGCGATCATCTCGGAGATCTTCGTCGGCACCAACGTCGAGGGCCTCGACCACGCCGACTGCCCAGTGCTCGTCACCGCCGGAGAAAAAGAACCGCGGCAGGCCCGCGAGTCAGTCTCCGTGCTGGCCGGGTTGATGCCGGACGCCCGCGGCGGGCTGGCGCCGAAGTCCCCGCACGAGTGGCCGATGAACCGTCCCGAACTCTTCAACCGGACGCTGGAGGATTGGCTGGCGGATCAGGCCGTGCTGCCCCGGACGCTGCTTCCGGTCTGACCTGCCCGAAGCCCCGGCACAGGCTGGCGGCCGGGGCTTCGCATCGGCTTTGCGCCCGGCACAGCCCGTTCCCAGCCTCCATTCAGGATTACCGGCATACCATGGATGGGTATTACGAGTGCCGCCTGCACCTGATGAGGCACTGACCGGGGACGATGGGAGCGAGGAGCGTAGTGCAGGCCCTTCTGAAGATTGCAGCCAGCGGCATGGTAACGGCCGTCATGCTGACATCGTGCAGCGGCGCTGACTCTGCAAGGGAAACAACGACGCCGGTGCCCGCCCCCTCTGCGCCGACCGCGGTACCGACTGCCCCTGCCGAACCACTCACTTCACCTGGGCCGGCCGACAGTCAACCTGCCCCGGCGTCGCCCAGCCCAACACCGTCGTCGGGCTCCACTGACGCCAAGGGCGACGCCGGAGCAGACAAAGGCGCCCACGTGTGGGGCCGTTACGGAGACCGAGCCGACGCCTGCGCAGCGGTGGCCGCCAACGTGGCCTCGCTCCTGCTGGTCCCGCTGGGCTTCATGACCGGAGTGAAGGACTCCGACCTGAAGTCCTTACAGGTTGAACTGGACGAATTCAGCCGCAAGGTGCCGCCCGAGCTCACCGATGATCTGGACCGCGTCGAGCGGCTGCTGAAGAAGTCAGCACCCGACCGCGACTTCGACGTCGCCGCGTTCGCTGAAGCGCTGCAGCCGGTGCAGGACTGGCTGGCCGAACACTGCGGGGAATGAGGCGTTAGGCTTGCCCTGAGAGTCAGCACAGCGCCAGGGAGAACAGATGCACAGCGAGGATCGGCCGCCCGCCCCATCCGTCGGAGATGCTCCGGGGCAAGTCCCCGTCTCCGCACCTGCCGTCACCCCTGCGGGCGGTACGGAACTGCCGGACCTGCAGGTGCCGGAACAGGCCGAGCTTGACCCGGCTCTGCTCCCCGACTCGGCTATGGTGGTCCCGGCTGCTCCGGGCCGCACTACCATTTCCGAAGCCGCGGTGGCCAAGGTGGCGGCGGTTGCCGCCCGCTCCGTTCCCGGGGTCTATGCACTGGGCAGCGGCACCGCGCGCGCCCTGAGCGCGCTGCGCGACGTGGTGGGTGGCAGCGACGCCGGCCAGGGCGTGAACGTGGAGGTCGGTCAGACCCAGGTAGCCGTGGACATCAATCTGGTGGCCGTCTACGGTAAGCCGCTGCACGAGCTGGCGAGCAGCGTGCGCGCGGCGGTGTACACCGCCGTCGAGCAATTGGTGGGGCTGGACGTGGTCGAAGTGAACGTGGAAATCAACGACGTGCACGTGCCTGGGCTGGACCCCAAGGCGCCGGCGGAGAAGCCGGTCCGCCAGGTGGCCCAGTAACAGGATGCGCGGATCGGTAGGAGGGGCAAGGATGAGCTACACGGTGGTCGGCATGGCCGTCGGCGCGGTTCTGGCGTGGGCCGCGCTGGTGTTCCACTTCTGGGGATTCCTGCTGATGGCGGTGTTCCTCTTGGTGGGAGCGCTGCTGGGCCGCGCCGCGGAAGGAAAACTCGACTGGCGCAGCATCCGCGATGCATTGACCGGACGACGCTCGTCTTCATGACGGACCGCGCCGTGCCCGCCGAGAAACTGCCTCCCCGCCCGGCCAGACCGGCGCCGTTTGACCGCCCGAACGGAGAACCTTCGGCGTCAGAACCTGCAGGGCCGCCCGCGGAGGGCTACGCCGGACACACCCGGGTCAGCACGCAGGCCCTGACCAGCACCGCCCAGGGCGCCGCGGCGCGGGTGCTGGGAATCTCGCCGGGGCTGGTCCGCGCCACCTGGAGTGATGACGCCGGTTCGCTCGCCCTGTCCCTGGCGCTTCCCGTCGGCATCCCCTCGCTGAACCGGGTGTTGCTCGACCCCCAGTTGGTGGCCGGTTTCGGCGGTTCGGTCTGGGACCGGGCACACGCCGCCAAGGGGGCAATTTTGGCGGAGGTCTCGCGGATCAGCGGTACGCAGCTGAGCCGGGTGGACATTCGAGTCACCGGCATCCGCGTGCAGGAAGGGGGGCGGGTCCGGTGAGCCACGCCGAAGTTGAACGCGACCGTCCGGCCAGCGAGCATCTGGCCGATGAGCGCCTGGCCAACCGGGAACTGCGCAGTTCCCGGGCCACGGCGTCGGTGATTGCCGCCGTCCTCATTGCTCTGGCCGGGCTGTACCTGCTGCTCGAAGCCGCCTTGAAGGCGATAGGGCAGCCGTCCTGGCTGGCTGATCCGGAAGAGATGGCAGGCTGGCTGAACCAACTGCCGGGCAATGTGGCACCAGCCGTCCTGGCTGCGTCCGGGGCGCTGATCCTGCTGCTGGGGCTTTTCTTTTTCCTGCAGGGGGTGCTGCCGGGGCATCTGCACCGCCATCGCATCCCCGGACGCCGGGGCGTTGTGGTGGTGGACGATGAAGTGCTCGCTTCCTCGCTGGCGCGCCGGGCGCGCACCGAGGCGCAGGTGACGCGCGAGCAGGTGCTGGTGGTGGTCTCGCGTAGCTTGGTGGACGTCCGGCTGCGGCCCACGTCCGGCATTCCGGTGAACGCCGATGCCATCCAGTTGGCGGTGGAGGACGAAGTCCGCCGGGCGCGGATCAGTCCGGTCCCGCAGGTGCGCGTCTTCGTCTCCAGTTCCGGGGTGGTGGGGCAGTGAACCAGACCCCCCGGACCCTGAACCGGGTCCTGATCACCCTCCTCGGCCTGCTCCTGATGCTGGCCGGTGGCACCGCTTTGGCGCTGGCACTGGTTCCGGCGCTCGCGGGATGGTGGCATGCCGTGACGGCACAGGCCGGCGCCAACCTGCAGACGGTGCTGGACGCCACTACTTTGCCCGGCCAGCGGGATAGCTGGCTCTGGATCGTCGCATCCCTGGTGCTGCTCCTGCTGGTGCTGCTGATGATCGCCTGGGTCGCGCAGCAGGGCAAGGGCCGCACCGGCACCATTGCTGCCGATTTCGACGGCGACGGCGCGCCCGGCGCTGTCCAGCTCAGTTCCGGCGTGGCCGAGCAGGCGCTGCGGGCCGCCCTGCTGGAACGCGACAGCATCCTGCACGCAACAGTTACCGCCTACGACTACGACGGCGGCGGAGCCCTGCGCATCCGGGTGGTGCCCCGACTGGGTGTATCCCCGCAGGCGGTGGCGGACGACGTCTCCGATCTGGTGGAAGCGCTGGACCTCGCCCTTGGCATGAGCTTCCCGGTGGTGATCCACCTGGTGGCCGGCGCCCGCTCGCGGCTGGTCCGCGCGGACCGCGTCCGCTGACCACTCTCAGGTGAATCGGCGGGGACGGGGCTAGTGTCCGGTGGCCAGCCAGGCGGCGGCGTTTGGTGCCAGCGAGCCGCTGTCGGCGGTTCGGTCCGTCGACGCAACGAGCACCGAAGCGCCCGCGGGCAACCGGATCGCTGAGCTGCCCAGATTGGCCAGCACCTGAACCGTGCCGTTCCGGTAGCTCAAGACGCCGGATGCCGGATCGTGCTCCACCGCCCACTCGAAGCCGCCTTGGCCCAGCTTCCGCTCGGCCCGCAGGCCCAGCGCCGCCCGGTACAGCTCGTAGCTGGAACCGGGCACACCCAGCTGCCGGTCCACCGCGTAGCGGGCGAACCCCTCCGGCTGCGGCAGCCACGGTTCATGCTGCGTGGAGCCCCAGCCGAACCCATGCGCTTCCGCCCGCCAGGGAAGCGGAACGCGGCAGCCGTCGCGGCCGCGTTCTTCGCCGCCGGTGCGGAAGAACGCCGGATCCTGGCGCACCCCGGCCGGCAGGGTGGTGTGCTCCGGCAGGCCCAGCTCATCGCCTTGGTAAACGTAGGCGGACCCGGGCAGCGCCAGCATGACCAGCGCGGCGGCACGGCCGCGGGCGTAACCGAGTTCCTCGTCGGGCTGTTCGTCCTCCGGACCGATGCCCTTGGGGAACGTGGTGGGGTCGGTCAGTCCGTAGCGTGAACTGTGCCGGACCGTGTCGTGGTTGGACAGCACCCAGGTGCTCGGCGCGCCCACCGCAGCCGCCGCCGCCAGCGAGTCATCAATGCTGCGGGCCATCCGCTGGGCATCCCAGCCGGCCAGCAGGAAGTCGAAGTTGAAGGCCTGCTGCATTTCGTCCGACCGGACGTAGGCAAAGAGCCGCTCGGCCGGCTCCACCCAGGCTTCCGCCACCAGCATGCGGTCGCCGTCGTACTCCGCCAAGACCTTGTGCCATTCCCGGTAGATCTCGTGCACGCCTTCCTGATCGAAGTAGGGTGGCGTGTCCGGGTAAACGGTCGCTTCCTCCGGGTCGGCTGCCTGCTGCAGCGCCGCGTCCTGGATGCTCTCGGCCGGTTCCAGCACCTGCTCCCGGGCGGGGCGGGCATCGGGGGCCGGCGATGCGCCGGCCGGCTGGCCGACGGCAACCCCGTCGTCGTCGATCAGTGCGTCTTCGCCGGGCAGCCGCTCGTTGCCGGCCACCATCGAGGTCTTCGCAGCCCAGTCCGGAAGGCCGTCGGCCTTGACCAGCCCGTGGGCCACGTCAATCCGGAAGCCGTCCACGCCGCGGTCCAGCCAGAATCTCAGGACGGAGACCATCTCCGCCTGGACTTCCGGGTTCTCCCAGTTCAGGTCCGGCTGCGTGGAGTCGAACAGATGCAGGTACCACTGGCCCGGCGCGCCGTCGGGGCCGGTGGTCCGGGTCCAAGCGTTGCCGCCGAACACGGACTGCCAGTTGTTCGGCGGCTCGGCTCCGTCCGGGCCTTTACCGTCGCGGAACATGTAGCGGGCGCGCTCGGGCGAACCCGGGGCGGACGCCAGGGCGCTGACGAACCACTCGTGCCGGTCGGAGGTGTGGTTGGGAACCAGGTCGACGATCACCCGCATGCCGAGTTCGTGTGTGCGTGCCAGCAGGGAGTCGAAGTCGTCCAGCGTGCCGAAGAGCGGATCGACGTCGCGGTAGTCGGCCACGTCGTAGCCCGCGTCGTTCTGCGGGGAGACGTAAAAGGGCGAGAGCCAGATGGCGTCCACGCCCAGGTTTTTCAGGTAGGGGACCTTGGCGCTGATGCCCGCCAAGTCGCCCATGCCGTCGCCGTTGTTGTCCGCAAACGAGCGCGGATAGATCTGGTAGATGACGGCGTCGCGCCACCACGGTACGGATGCTGCAGCCATTAACACTCCTCGGCTCGCGGGTCAGGACCACTTCCAGCCTAATGATCTTCGCGACCGCGTAGGCAGCCGCGGTCGCCCGGCGACCGACAAGGCGGTCTAGATCACGATTCGATATCGAAGCGGCCAGCTTGCAAAAATGTGTCTTGCCGCACACTTAGTAAGCGTTTACGTTACCAGTTACCAGATTGGTACTTAGGTGGCTTCCTTCTGACCTATCAGCGTCTGTGCGGCCACCGGACAAAGGAGTCACATCATGCACATTGCACGCTCCAGAAAGGCCATCCTGCCGTTGGCCGCGCTCAGCGCCATGGCACTGACACTCTCCGCCTGCGGGGGAAGCACGGAAGAGTCCAGCGGGTCCGAAGCGGCCGCCGACTGTGCCGCCTACGAGTCCTACGGCACCTTTGACGGTGCCGAGGTCAGCGTCTACTCGACCATCACGGATACCGAGCAGGACAAGCTGGAGCAGTCCTGGGTGGACTTTGAGCAGTGCACCGGGATCGACGTGGTGTACGAGGGATCCAATGAATTTGAGACGCAACTCCAAGTCCGCGCCCAGGCCGGCAACCCGCCGGATGTGGCCATCATCCCGCAGCCCGGCCTGCTGGCCGCGCAGGCACGCGCCGGAAACCTCAAGCCTGCACCGCAGGAAGTCTCGGACCTGGTGGACGAGAACTGGTCCGCGGACTGGAAGGCCTACGGCACGATCGACGGCACTTTCTACGCCGCTCCGATGCTGGCCAGCGTCAAGGGCTACATCTGGTACCAGCCGTCCACCTTCAAGGACAAGGGCTGGGAGGTCCCGCAAACGTGGGACGAGATGATGACGCTGACCAAGACCATCGCGGACGAGGGCAGCATGAAGCCCTGGTGCGCCGGCTTTGAATCTGGCGACGCGACCGGCTGGGCCGGCACTGACTGGATCGAGGACGCCTTGCTCCGCCAGGCCGGTCCGGAGGTCTACGACCAGTGGGTCAACCACGACATCCCGTTCAACGATCCGAAGGTGGCCGACGCGTTTGACGCGGTGGGCGACATCCTGAAGACCGAGGACTACGTCAACGGCGGCATCGGGGATGTCCGCTCCATCATCTCCACCTCGGTGGACGACGGCGGCATGCCGGTGATCGACGGCAGTTGTGCCATGCACCACCAGGCCACCTTCCAGGCGGCCAACTGGCCCGAGGGCACCAACGTGGCCGAGGACGGCGACGTCTGGGCCTTCATCACCCCGGGCCAGGAAGCCGGCGCCAGCGCCATCACCGGCGGCGGCGAATTCGTGGCGGCCTACACCGAAAGCGAAGAGGTTTCGGCCTACCTGCAGTTCATGGCCTCACCTGAGTTCGCCAACAACCGGGTGGAGCAGGGCGCCGCAATCAGCGCCAACAAGGGCCTTGACCCGGCGCTGGCCACCAGCGACCTGGACCGCCAATCCATCGAACTGCTGCAGTCGGAGGACACCACTTTCCGCTTCGACGGTTCGGACCTGATGCCCGGTGCGGTGGGCGCCAACTCCTTCTGGAGCGGCGTTGTGGAATGGATCAACGGCAAGTCCACCAAGGAAGTGGTCGACTCGATCGAAGCCAGCTGGCCTTCGGACTAAGCCGCTCCGTAGCCCGGCCGTGCCGTCTGTGACCACTGCAGGCGGCACGGCCGGCGCGACTTTTCCCTTCCACGCACCAAGGAGGTAAGTGCCATGGAAGACGTTGGCGAAAAGCTTGTGCAGGTAGTGATCGCGCTGGCAATCTTTGCCGCGATCATCGCCCTGATCATGCTGTTGGTGGACCGGGCCCCGAAGACGTTCCGCGATAAGGCGACGGTCATCGGATTCCTGGCCCCCGCCGTCGTGCTGCTGGCCATCGGGCTGATATGGCCGGCCATCCAGACCACCTACCTGGCGTTCACGGACCGCAACGGAACGCCCAACGGCTTGGACAACTTCGTCTGGATGTTTACCCAGCCCGAAGCCTTGGTCACGCTGAGGAACACGCTGCTGTGGGTTGTGCTGGTGCCGCTGATGTCCACCGGTATTGGGCTGGCCTATGCCGTATTCATCGACCGCGCCCGCGGCGAGAAGGCACTCAAGGCCCTGGTCTTCATGCCGATGGCCATTTCCTTTGTCGGCGCCGGCGTGATCTGGAAGTTCATGTACACCTATCGCGGGGCCGAACGCGAGCAGATCGGTCTGATGAACCAGATCCTGGTGTGGTTCGGCGGCGAACCTAAGCAGTTCCTGCTGGACGCGCCGGAAAACACCTTCTTCCTGATCGCCGTGATGGTCTGGATCCAGACCGGTTTCGCCATGGTCATTCTCTCCGCGGCGATCAAGGGCATTCCCACCGAAATTGTGGAGGCGGCCCGGCTGGACGGGGCCAGCGCCAGGCAACAGTTCTTTTCCATCACCATCCCGTCCATCCGCGGGGCACTGATCGTGGTGGTCACGACGATCACCATCGGCACGCTGAAGGTCTTCGACATTGTCCGGACCATGACCGGGGGCAACTTTGAGACCTCGGTGGTGGCCAACGAGATGTATACCCAGGCGTTCCGCGCCAGCGAACCGGGACGTGGCGCCGCACTGGCGCTGATCCTGTTCCTGATGGTGCTCCCGATCGTGCTGTACAACGCCCGGCAGCTGAAGAAGCAGAGGGAAATCCGATGAGCGCAACGCCCGCCATCCCGGCCGCTCCCGAGGCGGCCGTGGCCAAAGCTGCTGAACCGCAGGTCCCGATCGCCCGGCGGGTCAAAAAGCGCCTCACCTCGCGCGGCGCCACCGCGGCTGCCATCATCATTGCCGTCATCTGGACGGTGCCGACCTTCGGCCTGTTCGTCTCCTCGCTTCGGCCCGAAGGCAACATCCAGGCCAACGGCTGGTGGAACGTGCTGGGCGATCTGGAGTTCACCACCGAGAACTACACCGAGGTCCTGGCGTCCGGGGGTGGCTCCGCGTCCAACCTGGGCCAGTACTTCATCAACTCGCTGGCGATCGTCATCCCTGCCACCATCATTCCGCTGGTGATCGCCTCCATGGCGGCCTATGTTTTCGCCTGGGGCCGCTTCCGCGGCAAGGACACGCTCTTCATCTTCATCTTCGCGCTGCAGATTGTGCCGCTGCAGATGGCGCTGATCCCGCTGCTCTCGCTGTTCATCAACCTCAAGATCGGCGAGTTCCAGCTGCTGCCGTCCGGCACCTACGCCCAGCTGTGGATAGCGCACAGCATCTTCGCGCTGCCGCTGGCCATCTTCCTGCTGCACAACTTCATCTCCGAAATCCCCGGCGAAGTCATTGAGGCGGCACGGGTGGACGGTGCGGGACACGCAACCATTTTCTGGCGGATCGTCCTGCCACTGTCCGTGCCGGCGATCGCCGCTTTCGGCATCTTCCAGTTCCTCTGGGTCTGGAACGACCTACTGGTGGCGCTGGTGTTCTCCGGCGGAACCACTGACGTCGCGCCGATCACGCAGCGGCTGGCGGAGCTGACCGGTACCCGCGGCGACGAGTGGCACCGCCTGACGGCAGGGGCGTTTGTCTCCATCATCGTGCCGCTGGCGGTGTTCTTCGGCCTGCAGCGCTACTTTGTCCGCGGCCTGCTGGCGGGTGGCCTCAAGGGGTGAGCGCGCCGTGACCGGGATCGACGACGTCGCCCGGGCCGCCGGAGTCTCGACGGCTACGGTGTCGCGTGCCCTCCGCGGGCTGGCCGGGGTTTCCGCGGTCACCCGCGAGCGGGTGCTGCAGACGGCCGAGTCGCTGGGCTACGAGCCGTCGTCGTCGGCAGCCCACTTGGCGTCCGGCCGCACCATGGCTATGGGCGTGCTGCTGCCGATGATCGAGCGCTGGTACTTTGCGTCCGCACTGGAAGGCGTGGACCGGGCGCTGCGGGCTGCGGGCTACGACCTGATCGTGTTCAGCCTGGGCGGCACCGGCACCAACCGCGAACGCGTGTTCCACCGTTCCATGTTGCGCAAGCGGATCGATGCGCTGTTGGTGATGTGCATGCAGCTGACGCCGGACGAGCTGGCCGACCTGCAGGCGCTGGAGTATCCCAATGTGATTGTGGGCGGCCACGTGGACGGGCTGCGCAGCGTCAGCGTGGACGACGCCGCCGCGGCCACCGACGCGGTGGAATACCTCATCTCGCTCGGTCACACCAGGATTGCCCACCTGCAGGGTGGTGGCGCCTACGGCATCGACTTTGACGTGCCGCGCCGGCGCGAGCAGGCCTTCCGGGACACGATGGCCCGGCACGGGCTTCCGGTCCGGCCGGAATGGCAGGCCATGGGGGACTTCCGGTTCGCGGGCGGCAAGACTGCCGCTGGCCAACTGCTGGATGCTCCGGGGGAGCGGCCGACGGCGATCTTCGCCTCCGCGGACGAGATGGCCTTCGGAGCGCTGCTGGCCGCGCACGAACGAGGGCTTCGGGTGCCCCAGGACCTCTCCGTAGTGGGGATTGACGACCACGAGTTCGCCGAACCGATGGGCCTGACCACCGTCCGGCAGCGGCCGGACGAGCAGGGGGCCTACGCTGCAGAGCTGCTGCTGGCTGAACTGCAGGGCAAGGCACGCGTGGACGTGCCACGGATCCAGCCGCACGAGCTGGTGGTCAGGGCGTCAACCGGCCCACCGCCGTCGTAAATTTGGCCCGTAGGGCGCGGTGCGGGAGGAACGCGCGGCGGTGGGCTGCAGCCGTCAGGGCCTACGTTGGTTGTGGGCTGACGGTCAGGAGGCGCGAGCCAGCTGGCGGATCTTGATCCAGCGGCCGGCCAGGCGGCGGTAGGCGGCAGCGGCGCCGGTCATGTCCCCGTCGGCGAGGGATTCGATGCCGGCGTGTACGTCCGACGGCGATTCGTCCGGGTAGACCAGCTCGGCCACGCGGCCGTAGTCCAGCTCCACGATGGCATCGGCGGTGAAGGTCTCCAGCCATTCGATCAGCTCGGTCAGTTCTTCCAGCAGATCCAGCCCCGGGGCTGCCACGGCCAGTGATGCCGCCGCGTAACGGGCACGGTCAATGCACTGAGGAACCGGGGCGGCCAGGCGGACGGTCTGCAGCGTGTGGTCGGTCTCCACCCTTTCGGTGTGGTCGTCCTCTCGGAACAGCACGAACCAGCCGAACGGAATCCCCCAGGTAGAGCTGCGTGTGTGCAGCTTGGCCAGCGATTCCACAAAGTTGTCCGGATCCAGCCGCGACTGCTGGGCGTCGCGGGCGGCCTCCGGCACCAGCAGCCCCAGCAGCGGGTCCCGCAGGCTGCTGGAGAGCGATTCGGCGGCCAAGGTACTGCGGACGGCCAGCTGGTTGGGACAGTAGCGGGGGGCGGTGATGCCGTCCGTCGTCGGGTAATGCAATACCCGGATCAGGTCCTCGCTGGTGTGCGGGAACGGGTCGGACACCGTGCGCGTGATCCGGCGCAGCGAGTCACCGCGGTCCAGGTTTTCCGTCACGTCCCGGCCGCGGCCGCGCTGGCTCATGATGAGCAGCTGCTGGTCGTCGTCGAACACGTCAAGTGGTTCGAAGACCCGCAGGTAGGAGACGTACGGAAACTTCATCTCAATCCAGCTCCGCGATGACCGGTGCGTGGTCCGAGGCGCCCTTGCCCTTGCGCTCCTCGCGGTCGATCATCGCACCGCTGACCCGGGCGGCCAGCGCCGGGGACGCCAGAATAAAGTCGATGCGCATGCCTTCCTTCTTCGGGAAGCGCAGCTGGGTGTAGTCCCAGTAGGTGTAGACGCCGGGACCGGGCGTGTGCGGCCGGACCACGTCCACGAATCCGGCCTCTTCGAAGGCACGGAACGCGGAGCGCTCCGGCTCGGTGATGTGCGTGGCGTTTTGGGCGCGGAACCATTCGATGTCCCAGACGTCGTCGTCCGTGGGCGCGATGTTCCAGTCACCCATCAGGGCGAGGTTCAGCGCGGGGTCGGCCTGGACCCAGCTGGCGGCTTCTTCTTTCAGGACCTTCAGCCAGTTCAGCTTGTAGGGCATGTGGGGATCGTCGACTGCCCGGCCGTTGGGAACGTACAGGCTCCAGACCCGCACGCCGCCACAGGTGGCCCCGATGGCGCGGGCCTCGGCCGCGGTGATCTCCTCGGTCTTGCCGAAGTGCGGCTGGCCGGGAAAGGTGCGTTCCACGTCATCGAGGCCAACGCGGGAGGCGATCGCCACGCCGTTCCACTGGTTCAGGCCGAAGTGCGCCACTTCGTAGCCGTTCTTCTCGAACAGGTCCCAGGGAAAGTTCTCATCCTTGGCCTTGGTCTCCTGGATGGCCAGGACATCCACGTCGGAGCGCTGCAGCCAGGCCTCAACGCGGTCGGCGCGGGCACGGATCGAGTTCACATTCCAGGTAGCAATCTTCACAACAGCTACGTTACCCAAACGGCGCATGCTGCGCTTCTCGTCCGGGCGAGACGGGGAGGGTTGAGCTGAAACCGGCGGCACGGACCTGAAGCGGCCGGCCGGTGGCGAAACGGGGAGCCAGGGTGGTGGAACTACGCAGAGGACACTGTGGCATTCGTGGGCCGGGGGTATGTTGGAGGTATGTTCGCCGATAAGCCGCAGACTCTCGCAGATCCGAACGAACAGCAGCAGAGGAAAGCCATGCTGCAAACCGAGCCGGCCATCCAGGAACTTGAAGAATGGCGGGAAGAATTCGCTAAGACGCGGACAGAGCCCGTACCGCATTTTGACCCGGCGGATGCCGGTTCGGCGGCACGGGTACTCTTCTTGCTCGACAGCCCCGGAAGCAACACCGTTACCGCCGAGGGGCTGGGATTCGTCTCAGTGGACAACCCGGACCAGGCCGCCGAGCGGTGCTGGAACGAACGGAACGACGCGGAGCTTCACGACGGAATCCTGCAATGGAACACCGTGCCATTCTTCCTGGACGGCGCCGAGCCGACACCGGTTCAGACCATCGCAGGGGTCAAGGCGCTCAAGTCGGTCCTGAGGCTGCTGCCCCGCCTCGAAGTAGTCGTGCTCTGCGGGACATTCACCAAGACTCAGTGGACCAAGCACATGGGTGCGTTCACCCGGCCGACGGTCATCAAGGCACCCAGTCCCGGCGGCAAGGCCCTGATCAGCAAGAAAAACCAGGAAGACTTCCGTAAGGCAGTGAGGCGGGCGAAAGGCTTGGTCGGCTGAACGTCAGCTCTGCCACCACTTGTCCAGGATGGACACCGGGGTGGTGCGCTTGTGCCTGGTCATCAGGTAGCGCTGCTCGATCTTCTCGGCGACCTCATCCGGAATCGTGCCGCCCTCGAGGTATTCGTCGATGTGGTCGTAGCTGATGCCCAGCTCGTCTTCGTCCGTGCGGCCCGGCTTGTCATCCAGCAGATCGGCCGTCGGCACCTTGTGCGCCACTTGGTCGCTGGCGCCGAGGTGTTCCAGAAGTTGGCGGTTCTGCCGCTTGTTCAGCCCAAAGAGCGGAAGAACGTCGGCCGCGCCGTCGCCGAACTTGGTGAAGAAGCCCGTCACAGACTCTGCGCCGTGATCCGTGCCCAGCACCAGGTAATTGTGCTGCCCGGCCAGCGCGTACTGGGCCATCATTCGGGCGCGGGCCTTGATGTTGCCCTTATTGAAGTCGGTGATCTCTTCGCCGGTGGTCGCCGTGAACTCGGACTGGAAACCGTCCACCGCCGACTTGATGTTGAACGTCCATGACGCCGTCGGCTTGATGAAGTCCATCGCGGCCTGGGCGTCGTCCTCGTCATGCTGGACGCCGTAAGGCAGGCGCACGGCCACGAACGTGGCGTCCACGCCCTCGGCCTTGAGCTCATCCACGGCCAGCTGGGCGAGCTTGCCGGCAAGGCTGGAGTCGACCCCGCCGCTGATGCCCAGCACAAAGCCCTTGGTGCCGGTGGCCTTGAGGTAGTCCTTGAGGAAACCGACGCGCCGTGCGACTTCCTGCGCCGGCTCGATGGAGGGCTGGACGCCCATTTCGTCAATGATCGTGGCTTGGAGTTCACGCATGACCACAGCCTACTGGAGGACCTCCGACTGGTGTCCACGTTTGGGCGGCCGCCTGAACAGCGTCGCAGGTCGGGGGCCCACAACGTGTCGAAACGTGGACAGTTTGGGCTGAACGTGGACAGCTGCGGCGGGCGGACCGGAGCAACAGTTTCGCTCCCACGTTTTGGCGCCTCCCTTGGCATCGCCGCAGGTCAGGGGCCCGCGAACGCCCAAAACATGGGAAGTTAGGCCTATACATGGGATCGAGTAGGAAAAACCGCTCATCGCCCGCCTGAGTGAACCAGCCCGCGCCAATCCGAAGCTCCGCGCTCCGCGCCCCGCCGCCCCGCCCTCTACTGCTGGAACGCGGCGTCGAACGACACCGACGGCGGCTCGAAGTCGAACCGCTTCAGGAACTCCAGCGCTTCCGGCGCCCCCTGCAGCCGGTCCATTCCGGCGTCCTCCCACTCCACCGAGATCGGGCCGTCGTACCCGACCGCCGCCAACGCGCGGAAGCTGGCCTCCCACGGCACATCTCCGCGCCCGGTGGAGACGAAGTCCCAGCCGCGCCGCGGGTCGCCCCACGGCAGGTGCGAGCCCAGCCGGGTATTGCGCCCGGTGATCCGCAGCTTCGTATCCTTGCAGTCCACGTGGTAGATCCGGTCCTTGAAATCCCAGATCAGCGACACCGGATCAATGTCCTGCCACATCATGTGGCTCGGATCCCAGTTGATCCCGAACGCCTCGCGGTGCCCCACGGCTTCCAGCGCCCGCACCGTGGACCAGTAGTCGTACGCGATCTCGGACGGGTGGATCTCGTGCGCGAACCTCACGCCGCATTCGTCGAACACGTCCAGGATGGGGTTCCACCGGTCGGCGAAGTCCCGGTAGCCCGCGTCGATCACCTGCGCCGGCACCGGCGGGAACATCGCCACGTACTGCCAGATCGAGGACCCGGTGAACCCCACCACCGTCTTCACCCCGAGTCGCTGCGCCAGCCGCGCGGTATGCATCATCTCCTCGGCCGCCCGCGTCCGCACGCCCTCCGGATCGCCGTCGCCCCAGACGCGCTCGCCGACGATCGCCTGGTGCCGGAAGTCGATCGGGTCGTCGCAGACCGCCTGGCCCTTCAGATGGTTGGAGATGGCCCAAACCTTCAGTCCATGGCGCTTCAAAATGCCCAGCCGGTCAGCGATGTAGTCGTCGTCGTCCCAGCGCCAGGCGTCCAGATGGTCGCCGGACACCGCGATCTCCAGGCCGTCGTAGCCCCAGCCTGCGGCGAGTTCCGCCACCTTCTCGAAGGGCAGGTCAGCCCACTGGCCGGTGAACAGGGTGAAGTTACGAGGCATCGGTTGCTCCTGTCGCTGAAAGGTCGTGGCGGCTGCCGGGTTCGGCCAGAACGACGGCGGCGCCCTCCTGAGCGGCGCTGCGCACCATCGCGTCCAGCACCTTTTGCACCGCCAGGCCGTCCTCGAATCCGGGACTGGGTGCCGAGCCGGCGGCCACCGCGGCCAGAAAATCAGCGGCTTGGCTGGTGAACGTGTGGTCCCAGCCGAGCACGTGCCCGGGCGGCCACCAGGCCTGCAGGTAAGGGTGCGACTGCTCCGTGACCAGGATCCTGGCCGCACCTGCCAGCCCTGGCGGCGCACCGGCGTCGTAGTAGTGGAGCTCATTGAGCCGCTCCAGGTCGAAACTGAGGTGCCCGCCCGAGCCGTAGACCTCGATCCGCAGCGCGTTCTTGCGGCCGGTGGCCATCCGCGTGACTTCCAGGCTGGCCACCGCGCCGGAATCCAGCCGCAGCGTGGCCCACGCGGCGTCGTCCACCGTCACCGGTTCCGGCCCGTCCGGGCCCTGCCGGGTGTCCACGAAGGTGTTGAGCGTGGCGGACACGGAAGTGACCCGCGCGCCGAGCAGGAAGTGGAGCTGGTCCACCGCGTGCGAGGCCAGGTCGCCGAGCGCACCGGAGCCGGCCGTCTCCCGGCGCAGCCGCCAGGTCATCGGTGCGGCAGCGTCGGCCAGCCAGTCCTGCAGGTAGGCGATCCGCACCTGCCGCACGGTGCCGATCCTGCCCTCGGCGATGAGCTGCCGGGCCAGGGCCAGCGCCGGAACCCGCCGGTAGTTGAAGCCGACCATCGCGTGCACGCCGGCGGCCCGGGCGGTGCGGGCGGCGGCCGCCATCAGCTCCGCCTCTGCCACCGAGTTGGCCAGCGGCTTCTCCACGATCACGTGCTTGCCGGCCTCCAGCGCGGCCACGGCCAGCTCGGCATGCAAGTGTCCCGGGGTGCAAATATCCACGATCTGCACGTCGTCGCGGGCCAGCACGGCTCGCCAATCGGTGGATCCCTCGGCCCAGCCATACCGGGCGGCGTCAGCGGCCACGCTGTGCGGGTCGCGGCCGGCCAGAACCCGCTGCGCCACCGCGGGTCCACCGGGATAAAAGGCGGAGACATTGCGCCAGGCATTGGAGTGCGCCTTGCCCATAAAGGCGTGCCCCAATACCGCCACGCCCAGCGGCGGCCCGTCCGGATTGGCGGTCATCGTCTTCTCCTTGGTGCTCGTGTCTGTGCTGTCGCTCGGCCTGTGGTGCGCCCGATCCATAGGCGGCTGAAAGCCAGCGGCCCGGGTCAGAGGCTCCGCAGGAACGCCAGCCCGTCCTGGGCCAGCCGGTCTTGGCTCGGTGCCAGTGGCCGCCAGATGGAGGCGGCCGTGGCGATTGCGGCGTTGTCCGCCGTGAAGCTCTCAATGTTCAGCGGGCCGGTATAGCCCACGTCGTCCAGCGCCTTCAGCAGCGCCGGCCAGTCGGTCTGGTCGCCGCCCGGTGCCCCGCGATCATTGCCGCAGACCTGCAGGTGGACCAGGTGTTCGCCCGCGGCGCGGATGGCCGCCGAACTGGAACGTTCTTCGATGTTCAGGTGGTAGCTGTCCAACGCCAGCCCCACACCGTGGCCGAGCAGCGGTTCCAGCGCTTCAAGCGCCTGCTCCACGGTGTTAATCAGCGAAGTCTCGTACCGGTTGAGTGGTTCAATGCCCAGGACGACGCCGGCCGCTTCGGCTCGGGCGGCCAGCGGCGCCAAATTGGCGCGCAGCTGGCGATACGCCTCATTCCGGTCCTCGGCGTCGATCCGCCAGACCCGGCCGGTGCTCGCGTAAAACGGCCCGCACACGGCCGGGGCGCCGAGGTCGTGCGCCAGATCGATGCAGGCCGCCAGATAGTCCTGGGTGGCCTGCACCGACCCGGCGTCGGCCAGGACCAATTCGCGGCCCGGTGCCATGGCGCCCACCAGATAGGGCTTCAGACCGGTAGCCGCGAGGACGTCCCAGGCAGTGCCGGCGGTAAAGTCGCCGGGGTTTTCCAGCGGCAGTTCCACCGCGTCGAACCCCATCCCGGCGATTTTCGCCAGCAGCTGCGGCAGCACGGCGTCGGTCAGTGGGGACTGCCACACCCAGGTGTTGATACCGATCGGCCGCTCCATGGTGTACCTCCCTCAACTGCTGCTGCCGTGCACGGTGCCGTGCGTGATCCGTCCGAACACTCGTCCGGACGGGAAGAGCGTGTCCGGCCGGGCCCCCACACCCGGCCGGACACGCCTGCTTTACGGAATCTGGCGCTGCTGCCAGACCTCCGGGTAGCCCGGCAGGTCCTCGCCGCCGAACTTCGCGTAGTGGCCGTCCGGCATGCCTTCATTGCGCTTCAGCCAGTCGTCCAGCTCCTCGGCCGGGATCGGCTTCTGCGGCAGCACCCACTCGGCGGGAACTTCTTCACCGGCGAAGATCTTCTGCACCGCCAGCAGCGGGGTGCGCCACTGGAAGTTGGAGTAGACCGGGGCCAGCGCATCGATGCCGGTGTCCTTCCACTTGCGCAGGAAGCTCAGCTCGTCCTCACCGGTCATCACCGGGAGGTCCTTGCCGGCGTCTTCGAACGCCTCGATCGCTGCGACGGCGCCGTCGCCGGCATCCATCCAGACACCCTGTACGTCGCCGGTGGCCAGCTCGTCGGAGATGATCTTCTTGATCTCGGTCGGGTCGGCGCCGGTGAAGTAGTCGGTGGCTTCGATGCCCTTTTCCTCGAAGATCTTCTCTGCCGCCGCCCAACGCTGCTCCAGCACGTCCACGCCGGGCAGGATGCGCAGCGCAACTACCTTGTCGCCCTGCTGCAGCCTTTCGGAGAGGAAGTTGGCCGTGTCGATGCCCCAGGCGAATCCGCCGATCGGGTGGATGAAGGTGGTGGCGCAGTCGGTTTCCACGCCGCGGTCGAAGACCACCACCGGCTTGCCGGTCTCGCAGGCACGCTCCACAGCCGGCGTCAGCGCCGCCGTCGCGTTCGGCGAGATCACAAAGGCATCGCAGTTTCCTTCGCTGATGAAGTAGTCGATGTCGGCAATCTGGGTGTTGGAATCGTCCTGCGCGTCGCGGGTCTCCATCTCGGAGATCACGCCTTCGTCCTGCAGCACCTTGAGCTGCTGGTTCATGGTGATCCAGCCGGTCTGGCGCCACGGGTTGGAGATGGACGCGTTGGCGAAGCAGACCTTCTTGGCGCCTTCGGCGGCGAAGTCAGCGGTGTCGGTCATGTCGCCGGCAATGTACTGCAGCCACGGCTGTTCCGGATCGCCCTCGAAGTCGGCGGTGCGCTGTTCGAACTGTTCGTCATAGAGCGCCTGGTCGAACCACTCCGTGGTGGCCTCCTCGGTCTGCGCCGGAGCCGACGCGGCCGGGCTGCCGCCGTCCTCCGAAATCGACTGATCGGTGGTGCATGCCGTCATGGCCAGTAACGAGCCGGCCGCTGTGAGCGCGACCGCGGTACTTAGACGTTTCCTCGTCATGTCAGTTCCCTCCCTTGTCGGTGCCCTCAGTGGGCTCTGGTGCCGCAGTGATGCGTTGTTGTTCGGATTGCGCGGCCGCAGAGCCTCCGCGGCGCTTGCGTTGCCAGGACTGCGCGGCGGCAGCCACGGCGACGATGATGATGACGCCCTGCACAGTGGGGCGCCAAGTGGATGCCACGCCCATGAAGTTCAGCAGCGTGAACAGCGCTTCCAGGGCGAAGGCCCCGGCGGCGGCGGAAAGCACCCAGCCTCGTCCGCCGCCCAGCACCACGCCTCCGAGCACGACGGCGGTGATCGCCGTGAATTCGTAGCCTCGACCTACCGAGGGGTGGACTCCGGCGTAGCCGACCAGCAGAATCCCCGCGACCGTAGCGGCGAGCGAGGAGAGGATGAAGGCGCGGGTGCGTACCCACCAGACGCGGGCGCCGGTCAGTGCGGCGGCGACGTCGTTGTCGCCCACAGCCATCAGCGTGCGTCCATACGGGCGGCGCATCAGCCAGAAGGCCAGCACAGCTACCGCGGTCAGGATGATCACCGGGTAGGGGATGATCCCGAGCACCGGTACGTCCTCGATGCCGCCGCGGCCGATCTGCCGGAAGCTGTCCGCCGGGTTGCCTTGGGCGGCGCCTCCGGTCCAGAAGAGCACCAGGCCCAGCAGCGCCAGCATCATACCCAGCGTGACGATGAAGCTGGGGACCTTCAGCAAAGTGGTGATCAGGCCGTTGATCAGACCGATCACGGCGCCGAGGACGAACATCAGTGCCAGCACCGGAATGACCTTGGAGTCGTCATCGCCGATCAGGTTGCCGGCCACGATCACTTGCATGGTGACGACCGACCCCATGGACAGATCGAATTCGCCGGAGACAATCACGAAGTACTGACCGATGGCGGCGATGGCGATCGGGGCGGTGCGGCCGATGAAGCGGATGAAGGATTCGGGCTCGCCGAACGACGGGTTAATGACGATGATGGCAACCAGCAGGGCGAGCAGCAGGATGAAGACGCCGCCGCCCGGAGTCCGCAGGCCGCGCAGGAAGCGTTCGCCGCGGCCGGCACGGTTGTGCTGCAGGACCTCGCGGCCGGCTGCTGGGTCCAGGATGGTGCTCATGGCTGTAGCTCCTGCTGGTGTCCGCCGTGCCCGAAGCGCGGTGGGCGGGTGATGACGGTGCGGCGGGCATAGACGGCCACGGCGACCACGATCACCACGCCGCGGACCACGTCCTTCAGGAACGGGTTGATCTGCAGCACGGACATGATGTTGTCCAGCATCGCGAAGATCAGCACGCCGCCGAGCGTGCCGACCACCGAGCCCTTGCCGCCCGCCAGCAGCGTTCCACCCAGCACGACGGCGGCGATCGAGAGCAGGTCGTAGCCGCCCTGCGAGCCGACCGTTGGGCTGCCGACGCCCAGCCGGCTGGCCAGCAGCAGGCCCGCCATGCCGGCGAGAACCGAGCAGATCACATGTGCGGTGATCACGGCCCCTGGCACGCGGACGCCGGACATGCGGGCCACGTCCCGGTCGCCGCCCACGGCATAGATGTGGTGGCCGATCCGGGTCCGGTGCAGCATCAGGATCACCAGTGTGGCGCAGCCGAGCATGATCAAGGTGGAGATCGGCACCGGCCCCAGCCCGGTGGCTCCGATCAGCCGGAAGGAAAACGGTGTCTGGCCGAAACTGCCCTTGTAGTTGGTGGCCAGGTAGCCGCTGATGATCAATCCCATGCCCAGGGTGGCGATGAAGCCGTGCACCTTGAGGCCTGCGACAATCAGCCCGTTGGCCAGGCCGATCACCGCCGAGATCCCCAGCGCCAAGGCCACGGCGGACAGCACGTTCTCGCTCCGGTTGGCCATCACGCCGGCGCCGATCAGGCTGGCCAGGCTGGTCACATAGGAGACCGAGAGGTCGAGGCTGCCGACCAGGATCACCAGGGTCTGGCCAATGGCGATGAAGCCCAGGACGCTGGTGCCGGTCAGGATGGCGGAGATGTTGCCGGGGCTGAAAAAGTTGCGGCCGGTGGTGGCCACCAGGATACTGCCGGCGATCAGGACCAGCAGAGCCACCAGATAGACGATCTGGGTGGAGCTCAGCCTGGCAAAAAACCCGCCGGCCTGTGCCGTTGGCGTGGCCCGGGCTGCCGAGCGCGTCGTCGTCATGCCGTTCCTCCGGTCGTGCTGCCGTCCTCCGGCGCCGTGCCGGGCACCCTGGCTCCGGTGGCCAGTCGAAGGATTTCTTCTTCGGTGGATCCCGCGGGGAGTTCCCCGGCGAGCCGCCCGTCGCGCATCACCAAGATCCGGTCGGACATGCCGATCACCTCCGGCAGTTCGCTCGAAACCATCAGGACGCCCTTCCCCTCGGCGGCAAGCTGGCGCATCAACCGGTACACCGCCACCTTGGCGCCGACGTCGATGCCCCGGGTTGGTTCGTCCAGCAGCACCACGCGCGGGGAGACTGCCAGCCATTTGGCCAGCACGATCTTCTGTTGGTTGCCGCCGGAGAGGTACTGCACCTCTTGGTCCAGGTCCCGGGCGACGACCTCCAAGCTGCTGAACGAACCGGCGACCTCGCGCCGGACGGATGAGGTGCGGCCGGGGAACACGGCGCGGACCACGCCCAGCGCGTTGTCCAGCAGCGACTGGTTCAGGCTCAGGCCTTCGGCCTTGCGGTCTTCGGTGATCAGCGCGATCCCGTGCCGCACCGCCTGGCGCGGAGAGTGCGGACGGACCGGCCGGCCGTCCAACTGCATGGTGCCGCGGTTGAACGGTGCGGCGCCGAAGACGGCGTGCAGCAATTCCGTGCGGCCGGATCCCTGGAGTCCGGCGACACCGACGATCTCGCCTGGCATCAGCTTCAGGCCGATGCTGTCCAGTTGGTCATTGCCTGCGCCGTCCAGTTCCAGTAACGGCGTGGAGGCGGTGGCCTCGCGAGGAGTGGTCGCCTGGCTTTCGGTCGGCTGCATTCCCGCCGCCGGCTCGGCCGGGAGTTTGTCCGGGAAGTAGGCGGAGATGGGCCGGCCCACCATCATCCGCACCAGCGAAGCGTCGTCGAGCTCGGCGGCGGGTTTGGTGTCCACGATCCGCCCGTCCTTGAGCACGGTGATGGTCTGGCAGAGGTCGAAGATTTCTCGCAGACGGTGCGAGACGTAGAGGATTCCGGTCCCGCGTTCGGCCAGCCGCTGCACAATGCCGTAGAGCAGGGAGACTTCCGGACCGGACAAGGCGGCGGTCGGTTCATCCATGGAGATGATCCGCGCGTCGTAGCTGACCGCCTTGGCAATCTCCACAATTTGTTGCTCGGCCACGGACAGCGACCGCGCCAGCGAGGTGGGACGGATGAACCCGATACCGAGGGACTCCAACAGGTCTGCGGTGGCGGCGTTCATCTTCGCCCGGCTGACCAGCAGGCCCTTGCGGGGTTCGCGGCCCAGATAGATGTTCTCGGCCACTGTGCGGTCGGGCAGCAGGTTGAATTCCTGAAACACGGTGGACAGACCGGCTTCGTGTGCCTGGGTGGGATGGCTGAACTGCACGCTCTGGCCGCGCAGCAGCACCGTTCCGGAGTCCCGCTGGTAAACCCCGGCCAAGATCTTCATCAGGGTGGACTTTCCGGCGCCGTTTTCCCCCACGACGCCGTGAACCTCGCCCGGGTGCAGCGTCAGCGACGCATCCTGCAGCACCGGGTTGCCAAAGAAACTCTTCGTCAGCCCGCGCACTTCAAGCACAGGCTGATCCCGCTTTTGACCGTTTTCGGCCGCATCGCTGCTGACAATACCCTCCACGCCCCCTACTGTGGCACGGCTCACATACTTTTGTCGATAGTCAAACAAAAGTTGTTAAAAGTTCTTTAGATAGTCGCTGTAGAGACAAACAGAAGCTCCGCATGCTGTACTGAAAGTGTGTTGAACTCCGACGTCGCCCCGCAGCGCCTGGCAGCGCAGCCGGCTGCAGGAGCCAGCGAGGTATTCCAGCTGCTCCGCGATGGCCAGCCACGCACCCGCGCCGAACTGGCGCAGCTGACCGGCCTGGCCCGTTCCACGGTGACCGCCCGGGTGGATGCGCTGATGCGGGTAGGGCTGATCGCGCCCGTCGGCGGAGCGACTTCAACCGGCGGCAGGCCGCCGTCGTTGTTTGCGCTCAATCCGGCCGCACGGCTGGTGGTCGGAGCGGACCTCGGTGCCACGCACGCGCTGGTGGTCGTAGCCGACCTCTCCGGCGCGGTGCTGGCCGAAGAACGCGCCGAACTGAGCATCGCCAGCGGCCCGGACAGCGTGCTGGGCTGGCTCTGCGATGCGGTGGCGCGGCTGCTCAAGGAGGCTGGCCGGAGCGCGGTGGACCTGGGCGCGATTGGCATCGGATTGCCCGGGCCGGTCGAGCATGACACGGGCCGGCCGATCAATCCGCCGATCATGCCCGGCTGGGACCGCGTGGACGTCCCCGCGCTGGTGCAGCAACACTTCAAGGTGCCGGTACTCGTGGACAACGACGTGAACATCATGGCGCTGGGCGAGCAGGCCCTGGCCTGGCCGGACACCGCTGACCTGATGCTGATCAAGGTGGCCACCGGGATTGGCGCCGGCATCATCTCCTCGGGCCAGCTGCAGCGCGGCGCGCAGGGCACCGCCGGGGACCTGGGGCATGTGCGGGTGCCCCGCGGCGACGGCGTGGCCTGCCGCTGCGGGAACACCGGCTGTTTGGAGGCGCTGGCCGGCGGACCGGCGCTGGCCGCAGCGTTGACAGCGGAGGGGAAGAAGGCCCACAGCAGCCAGGACGTGATCGACCTGGTGCGCTCCGGCGACCTGCAGGCAATCCAGGCCGTGCGCCAGGCCGGCCGGGACATCGGCGACGTGCTGGCCACCTGCGTGAACCTGGTCAATCCCTCCGTGATCGTGATCGGCGGCCGGCTGGCGCAGGCAGGCGAGCACCTGCTGGCGGGGATCCGGGAAGTGGTCTACCAGCGCTCGCTGCCGCTGGCCACCGAGCACCTGCGGATTGCCCCGTCCGTGGCCGGACAGCGTGCGGGTGTGCTGGGGGCCGTCTCGCTGGCGATCGGCCATGTGCTTTCGCCCGAGGCGATCGAGGCCGCGGCGTCGGCGTGACTGCCGGCTTTAGCCCCCATGGTCTGAAGTTATCGTTTCGCAACCTGCTGGAGCTCCCGCGCCTGCAGATAGGTGGCTAGCGTGAGACAAACGCTCATCCATTGACGGCAGGGGAGTCATGCGCACATTGGTCAACGTGGCGGCCGGTGCCGTTGCACTGCTGGCGCTGGCCGGCTGCGGCGGCGCCAAGCCAGTGGTGTCCGCAATGGCTCAGGGGCCTATCGCGGAGGACAAACTTCCTACGCACGTCAACCTGGGCCCTGAAGCGGATCCGGACAGCGCCCGGCTGCTGGCCGAGCAGGACGACTATGCCTTCTATGCGACCCGGGCGGACCCTGACGGCTTTTGCGTTGTTATCGTCAACCGTCAGGTGGACTCAGACTGGGTGACCGGCTGTGCGACTTCATTGCCACCTCACTTCAATCCCAGGGGCCAGAGCCCGATCAAGGTCGCTGGTCCCGCCGGTGTCATAGCCAAGCTTGCCTTGGACGGCTACGACGCGACCGACGACCTGGCCGACGGATGGGAGCAGCTGCACCCGAACCTGCTGGTCCGCGGACTCTAGCCCAGTTCCTCGCCCAGATAGCTCTGCAGCTGGTCGGCCAACTCTTTGGGGTGGCTGAGCGCCACGCAGTGGCAGCCGGGGATTTCGTCCGGGACAATGCCCAGCCGCTCGGGCACGATCCGGCGGAACAAGTCGGCGGGAAAGAAGCGGTCGTCCTTGCACAGGATGAACTTCGTCGGCACGTCCGGGTGGGCCTCGAGCGGCCAGGCTTTGTCCTGGGAGGCTTCCGACTGGCCGCGTTCATAGCTCAGCGCCTCCTCGGCCAGCTCGCGCGGGACGCCGTTGTAGAAGCAGATAAACGGGTCATCGTTGCCGGTCAGTCCGCCATCCTTGGCGGCCTGCTGCTTGGCAGCTTCGCCGTATCCGGTATTGCTCCACCAGTCCGCCGGCCGCTCACCGGGGGCCGGGACCATCGCCGCAAGGTAGACCAGCAGCTTGACCGGCAGCCGGGCGGCGATCAGCGGCGCGGTAAAACCGCCAAACGACTGGCCGACCACCACCAGGTCCCGCCGGTCGCCGATCTCCGCGACCACCGCGTCTGCGGTTTCGTCCAGCCCTTTGGTTTCGTCCTCGCTGGGCAAATCGGGGGCGACCACGTCGTGTCCCCGGGCACGCAGCTGGGCCTCCACCAAATGCCAATACCAGCCGACGTCCCCGGCCCCGTGAATGAACACAAAGGTGGCCATCTGTGCAAACCTCCCCTAGCTCGCGTGGCCCCGATTATGACAGGAAGGGCACCGACGGTCACTGGAGCGGGTACATAGGGCGCCCGGAAGCAACGAAACTCTGCGCCGGGCGTCCCAGCGTCACTGATTCGGAACGACGCAGTGGCAACCCCATAGACTGGGAATCATGACCCAGACTTCTGCGGCCGATCCAGCGGCCGACCGCGCCCGCCTGCTCGAACTGATCAAGGAACTGGCCGTGGTGCGCGGCAAAGTCACGCTGTCCAGCGGCGCCGAGGCCGATTACTACATCGACCTGCGCCGGGTCACCCTGCACCACGAAGCCTCCCGCCTGGTCGGCAGGGTCATGTTGGCCATGCTGGATGAGGCCGGCATCGAGTTTCAGTCAGCCGGTGGCCTCACGATGGGTGCCGACCCGGTGGGCACCGCGCTGATGCACGCCGCGGCAGACGCCGGCCGCACCGTGGATGCTTTTGTGGTGCGCAAGGCGCAGAAGTCCTACGGAATGGGTCGCCAAGTTGAGGGTCCCGACGTGAGGGATCGCTCCGTCGTCGTACTGGAAGACACCTCCACTACCGGCGGTTCCGCCCTGACCGCGGTGGAAGGCGTGCGCAGCGCCGGCGGGCAGATCACTGCGGTGGCCGTCATCGTGGACCGCGACACCGGCGCCAAGGAACGCATCGAGGCCGAAGCTGGCGTGCCGTATCTGTTCGCCTTCGGCAAGGACGAGCTGGGTCTGGACTAGCAGCGGCAGGCAGCCCAGCAAACTCATGGATGTACGCAGGAACAAGGCCGCCCGCCAACTGCGCCTGGCCAGCGACCTGCACCGGGTCTCGCGGCGCTCGTTCCTGATCGGCGCGGCGTTCGGCCTGGGCACCGCCGCGGACCTGGCAGCCACCCGCGCCATCCAGGGCATGCGCAATGAAGCGCAGATCCTCACGCTGGCGGATGAGCGCGCGGACCGCCGCTTCCCGCGCTCCAGCTGGGTAGTGTTCCCCGGGTACAAGACCAGCTGGGAGGAGGGGCTGTGGATCCTGAACTCGCTGCGCACCGGCTTGACGGAGCGCGGCCGCCTGGCGGTGGCAGGCTACTCGAACCGCGGACTGGACCTGGCCGAACTGACCGAGGTGCTGCAAAAACACATCCAGGACAACAAGCTACAGAAGCTCTACTTCTACGGGCACAGCTTCGGCGGCATGGTGGCGGTGGAGATGACCGCCCGGTTGCGGGCCAAGGGCTACCCGGTGGAGCTGATCCTGATGGATTCGTCCCCGTACAGCCGCTTCGACGTGCTGGACAAGACCATGTTCGAAGGCGTGGTGTTCCTGTACGAGGCCGGCTACCGCGTCCCAAGTTATCTGCGCGGGGGATACGAGCTGGGCGAGCGGATTGTGCACAAGAACGAACGCAGCTGGCGGCAGATCGTGGAGCAGACCATGGAGCAGTTGTCCCCGCTGGCAGTCTCCAGCACGCTGATCCAGTCGCAGTCTTCGTACATCTACCACTTCGACGCGCACCGCTTCAGCCACAGTATCGGCGAGACCAAGATGGCGTGGATGGGGAACCCGGGCGATCAGACGATCAACTACACCACTGCCCGGCGCAGCTGGCTGGTGAACTACGAGGCCAACTTCCTGACCAACAACCTGGTGACTGAAGGTGCACGGCCCGCCCACGCCAGTCCGCAGTGGAACTCGGCGATCTACGTGCCGATCATCCAGCAGGTGGAAAACGACTACTTCCCGCTGCCGGTGGCTGGAATGAAGGCGCAGTTCTTCTAGTTCCGGGCCGCCGGCGCCCTGGGTCGGGCCGCTCGCTATACGAGCGGAATCAGGTCTGCCACCGAGTCGAAGGATTGGTTCGGCCGGAACGGGAAGCGGGACACGTCGTCGGGCTGGGTGATGCCGGTGTAGACCAGCACGGTGTGCAGCCCGGCCTCCATGCCGGCGACGATGTCCGTGTCCATCCGGTCGCCGATCATTGCCGTGGTCTCGGAGTGGGCATCGATCTGGTTCATGGCCGAGCGGAACATCATCGGATTGGGTTTGCCCACGATGTACGGCATGCGGTTGGTGGCCTTGCTGATCAGCGCCGCGATGGCTCCGGTTGCCGGCAGCACGCCTTCCGTGGACGGGCCGGTGGCATCCGGGTTGGTGGCGATGAAGCGCGAGCCGGCCAGGATCAACCGGATGGCCTTGGTGATGGCTTCGAAGGAGTAGGTTCTCGTTTCGCCCAACACCACATACTGCGGGTCCCGGTCGGTCAGGATGAAGCCGGCCTCGTGCAGAGCCGTGGTCAGTCCGGCCTCGCCGATCACGTAAGCGCGGCCGTGCCCCTCCGACGAGGGGGTCTGGTTGCGCAGGAACTGGGCGGTGGCTAGCGCCGATGTCCAGATGTTCTCCTCGGGCACCTCCAGCCCGGCTTGATGCAGCCGTGCGGCCATATCCCGGGGAGTGTAGATGGAGTTGTTGGTCAGCACCAAGAATCGCTTGGACGTGTCAACCCAGCGTTGGATCAGTTCCGCTGCGCCCGGGATAGCGGTGCTCTCATGCACCAGCACGCCGTCCATGTCGGTGAGCCAGCACTCGATATCGGCGGGCGTGCGGGTCTTTTGCTGGTGCATGGTTCCCTTTCGTGCGCGGGTGCGGTTGGGTGAGCGGGGGTCGGCACTGGCCCAGGTGCAGTGCTGGCCGGGGGCGCGTGGGCCCAGGAGTGCCCGGCGAGTGCCGGCGGGACGGCGCTTCCGGCCTCAGTCTGTCACCTAGGCTTGTGGGGTGGAAAAAAACGCAGGCGAAGACGAGGCCGGACAGCCGTTGACCGACGGCCGGACACCGGGATTGGACATTCCCGTAGCCGCCCCGAACGCCCCAGGGCTGGAACCCGACGCTGCCGGGACCGACTCGAACGTGGCGGTAGCCGCCCCGGGCGCGGCCGGAACCGGCGCCGCGGGGGTGAGCATCGGCGTCGGGCCCTGGGAGGGGACGCTGCCGGAGGGCGACCACTGGGACCCGCAACTGCTGGCGGACGGCGACCGCCGCAACGTGACGGACCAGTACCGCTACTGGAAGCACGACGCGATTGTCGCGGACCTGGACTCGCGCCGGCACAATTTCCACGTGGCCATCGAGAACTGGCAGCACGACCTGAACATCGGCTCCGTGGTGCGCTGCGCCAATGCCTTCCTAGCCAAAGAAGTGCACATCATCGGACGACGGCGGTGGAACCGGCGCGGGGCGATGGTCACCGACCGCTACCAGCACGTCCGGCACCACCCCACCGTGGAGGACTTCGTGGCCTGGGCGCAGGGCGAAGGTTTGCGGATCATCGGGATCGATAACTTCCCCGACTCCGTTCCGCTGGAAACCTACGACCTGCCTGAGAACGCCGTGCTGGTGTTCGGGCAGGAAGGGCCCGGGCTGACGCCGGAGGTCCACGCCGCCGCCGACGCCACGTTGTCGATCGCACAGTTCGGCTCCACCCGCTCGATCAACGCCTCCGCCGCCGCGGCCATCGCGATGCACGCGTGGATTCGCCGCCACGTCTTCGCCCAGCCGGTGGGAACGCCCGCTCCGTAGGTTTGCGGGGGCGGGCGCGGGCCGGCCGGTTTTGGTCTTGCGTCGCCGCCTGCGGCCCGGGCTCGAAGCAACTTCCCACGTATAGCAGTAACTTCCCATGTTTCAGGCTGTCCACAGGCCTCTGACATGCGGAAACGCTCCAGGCGGGTTTGAAACGTGGGAGCGAAGGAAGCGGGCGTCTCCGGCGCAGCGCACTTCCGGGGCGGCCCTGGCTGGGACGCCGGGGCGGAGCGCGTCCGGGGCTGGCACGGCTCGCGCGGACCGCCCCGCTGGGGCGGAGCGTGCGGCGGGGCGCGGCCGCGGTCAGCCGAGCAGGTCCAGCAGCGTTCCCGCGCCGACTGCCCGGGCGCCAACACCCTCGACCCGTTCGCGCAGTCCGCGGTCCGACGTCACTACGGTCACCGACGCCTCGGGGTCGGCGCCGAACGCCTTCTCCACCTGGGCCACGACCTCGTCGTCACCCGACCCGGCCGCATGCGCCACCTCCAGCTGCACACCGCGGCGGTGCGCCGCCGACGCCTGCCCGGCCCCGCCGTCGTCCTCTGGGGAAGCCGCATGTAGGGTGCCGCTGTCTCGGTCAGGCTCCGCCCCGCCGTCGTACTCATAGCGCCCTTCCGCGGCGGCATCCTTCGCGGCGCCTTCCAGCACGAGGACGGTGCGCGGCCACACCGTGCCGGCGGGCACCGCCAGCAGGTCGGCCGGAAGCCCCGGCTCCAGCGCGGCGCGCAGCGAGGCCAGCAGCCGGCGGGCTGCACCGGCGCGGTCCTTCCACCAGCCGTCCGGCCGGGACCCCACCACGTTTGCCGCGTCGATGACGAGCAGCGGCGGGTGTTCCAGCAGGGTGCGCAGCCGCGGCCAGGCTTCGCCGAAGTGCGGGTGCAGCGGCAGGTCGTCCACCTCATGCAGCGGCACCCAGGCCAGGGCAAGGCTCTCGGCGTCGGTAATAACCGGCTCGAACGGCCGCACGGTCCTGGCCGCGGCAGTGGTGTAAGTCCAGAAGCCCAGATCCAGCACCGAAGTGAACAGCGGCGCCAGGGCGTCGAGCGGGACGTCGGCCTCCTCGTTCGCCTCGCGCAGCGCGGCGTCAACGGCCAGTTCGTCCTGGTGGCGCGCCCCGCCCGGGATTCCCCACGTGCCGCCGAAGTGGCTCCACTTGGCCCGGTGCTGGAGCAGGATGCCGCGTTCGCGGTCCACCGCCAGCAACCCGGCCGAGCCGAACCGACCCCACATCCGGGTGCCATCCGGTCCTTCCACCCAGGCGTCGCCGGGATCGCGCGGACCGTGGAACGGCGGCGGGAATTCAGTCATGGTTCCAGCTTGCCACGGCGGGTCACGCGATGGGGGAGCGAGGCGCCGGATGTAACCCGGCTTCACAGACACCGGTCCGGATCCGCTGGCCGACGGCAGCCCCGGGCGTCTCGAAACTGTGGCACCGGCGGACTCAAAAGCAGCTCCCGGACGGGACTCGATAGGATGGGCCCAGAGGCAACGCCTTCGAATCCGTATCGCTAGCCAAGGAGTCAGCATGCCCGTTGCAACCCCTGAGATCTATGCCGACATGATTGACCGCGCCAAAGCGGGCGGCTTCGCCTACCCGGCGATCAACGTCACCTCCTCGCAGACGCTCAACGCAGCACTGCAGGGCTTTGCCGACGCCGGTTCCGACGGCATCATCCAGGTATCCACCGGCGGTGCCGCGTACTGGTCCGGCTCCGGGGTCAAGGACATGGTCGCCGGGTCGCTGGGCTTCGCCGCGTTCGCCCGCGAGGTGGCCAAGAAGTACCCGGTCAACGTGGCGCTGCACACCGACCACTGCCCGAAGGACAAGCTGGACAGCTTTGTGCTGCCGCTCCTGGCGGAGTCCGAGGCGGCCGTGAAGCGCGGCGAAGACCCGATCTTCCAGTCGCACATGTGGGACGGCTCGGCCGAGACGCTTGAAGAGAACCTGAAGGTGGCCGAGGACCTGCTGGCGCGCACCGCCGCGGCCAAAATCATCCTGGAAGTGGAGATCGGCACCGTCGGCGGCGAGGAAGACGGCGTCGAAAACGAGATCAACGAGAAGCTCTACACCACCGTCGACGACGGGCTGAAGACCATCGAGGCGCTGGGCGCAGGCGAGAAGGGCCGCTACATCACCGCGCTGACCTTCGGCAACGTGCACGGCGTCTACAAGCCCGGCGGCGTGAAACTCCGCCCCGAGCTGCTCCAGCAGATCCAGGCCGAGGTCGGCGCCAAGATCGGCAAGGCCAACCCGTTCGATCTGGTCTTCCACGGAGGCTCCGGCTCGTCCGAGCAGGAGATCGCCGACGCCGTTTCCTACGGCGTGATCAAGATGAACGTGGACACGGACACCCAGTACGCCTTCACCCGCCCGGTGGCCGGCCACATGTTTGCCAATTACGACGGTGTGCTGAAGGTCGACGGCGAGGTAGGCAACAAGAAGGCCTACGACCCGCGTGTTTGGGGTGCGGCCGCCGAGAAGTCCATGGCAGCCCGCGTGGTGGAAGCAGCCCAGCGCCTTGGCTCTGCCGGAAAGTCGGTGAAGTAAATGACCGAGCCTTTCCGCACCAACCTGCTCGGCCCCGAGCCGACCTACCTGCCGGAAGAAACCGATGTCCTGGCCCGCCTGGATGCCGGCGACGAAGCGGTGGATCTGGCCGCAAAGTTCCCGTCCTCCTCGCTGGTCTGGGCGATTCTGGCCGATGAAGCCTATGCCGAGGGCCGCACCGTCGAGTCCTATGCCTTCGCGCGGGTGGGCTACCACCGCGGCCTGGACTCGCTGCGCCGTGCCGGTTGGCGTGGTGCCGGGCCGATCCCGTGGGAGCACGAACCGAACCGCGGTTTCCTGCGCGCTCTCTACGCCCTGGGCCGGGCCGCCGGTGCCATCGGTGAGGCCGAAGAAGTGGACCGGATCGGCAAATTCCTGACCGACTCCGACCCGAACGCCAAGGCGGCCATCGAAGGCGCCTGACGTTTAGACGCGTTCCGTAGAAAGCGGGAGCTCGCCGTGCGGCAGCTCCCGTTTTCTATGCCGATTGCGGTCCGAAATAGCGGGTGGTTGCCCGGCGCCTGGTCCGTCCGGCCCTTTCGCGGCGATGCGTTGTTGGGCATGATGCAGAGATGGAAGCAGACACCTGGAGCGCAGCAGCCGCAGCCGTCGACGGGGCCGAAGCGTGAGCAGATCCGAGACCATCGAGCAGTATCTCAGCCGCCTCGGGTCGGGTGCTCCCACGCCGGGTGCGGGCGCCGTCGGGGCGATCCATGCCGCACAGGCAGCGGCACTGATCGGGATGGTTGCCAATTTCTCCAAGCCGCCGGAAGACAGCGGCGAAGGTGGTTCGGCAGCCAAGACCGGGGAGGGCGCGTCCGGAACTTCGGCAACGGATTTCGAAGTCATTCTGTCCGAGGCGGACCAGCTGATGCGCACCGCACTGGACGCGGCGGAATCCGACGAGGAAAAGTTCCAGCGGGTGGTCGATTGCTACAAGCTACCGTCCGGATCCGACGAGGAGCGGGCCAAGCGCAGCGCCGCCATTCGCGAGGCGCTCGTTGAAGCGACGCTGCCGGCGAGGGCTCAGCTGGACCTGGCCACCGCCGTCGTCCGCTTGGGTGAGGAGCTCCTGGACGTCTGCAAAGCCGACCTGCTCAGCGACATCGCTGTGGCGGCGGAAGCGGCCCGAGCCGCTGCAGCCACCTCGCGCATCACCGTGGAGGCCAACTTGACGTCGATCGCGGAGGATTCCCTGCAGGAATCACTGCGGGAACATACGCAGAAGGCGGACCGGGTGGTACTCCAAGCGGAGGAGCTTTCCGCGCTGGTGCGGCAGCGCGTGCTCGAGTAGCCGCGGCGCGTGCCGCAACCGCGCGCGATGGCGGCGGCGGTGTGTCCCTAACGTCGCCCACGGCGCAGCCCAACGTCGCGATCTGCAGCCGCTGCGCCGCCGCCGTGGTGGTCGCGGCTACTCCTTCGTGCTGGCGATCTGGATCAGGTTGCCGCAGGTGTCGTCCAGGACGGCGGTGATGACCGGTCCCATGTCAGCGGGCTTCTGGATGAATTCCACACCCAGCGCGGTCAGGCGCTCGTACTCGGCGTGCACATCCTGCACGCGAAAACTGTTGAACGGAATGCCGTCGGCCACCAAGGCCTCCTTGAATGGCTTCACCGCCGGATGGCCGGACGGTTCCAGCAGCAGTTCCACGCCGTCGGGGGCCTCCGGCGAGACCACCGTCAGCCAGCGGTCGGCGCCGACGGGCACGTCATTCTTCAGCTGGAAGCCCAGCTTGGTGGTGTAGAACTCAAGCGCCTTCTGCTGGTCGTCGACGAAAATGCTTGTGGTGGTGACAATCATGGTTCTTCCTTCGTGGTGGTGGACTGTGGGAAACGCGTGAGCCATTCCCGCGCGGCGGACAGCGGCGCAGTGTCCAGGTGGTGCACGGTGGTGCGCCCCCGGCTACTGGCGGTCACCAGGCCGGCCTCGCGCAGAATGGCCAGGTGCTTGGTGACAGCTTGGCGGGAAATCTCCAGATGGTGCTTATTGATCAAGCCCACGGTCAGCTGGAAGAGCGTCTGGTCGTTGTTTGCGGCCAGCTCCTCCAGCAGGATCCGCCGAGTCGGGTGACCGAGGGCCTCGAAAACCGCGTCCATGCTTCCACCATACGCAACCCGCAGGTTGCCAGTCCAGTGGTGATTCGTGACCTGGCAAGCCGGAGCCGGCGATCCGTCCAGACTGCGGCCCGCCCTTTCCCCGCAGCGCGGGGGAGGGGATGATGCAGGTATGGGTGCGGACACGGCGTTCACGGTTACCGAACAGGTCTACGTGCCGCCGGCGCGGGCATGGGCGCTGTTGACCGACTGGGCCGCAGCACCGGCATGGATGCCCGGGGTGAACGAGATGCACGCCGAGGGCCCGTTGGTCGTGGGCCAAACCATCGACTTCCATTCCCAGGGACATGACCGTAGCTGCACGGTGAGCGAGCTCGACGTCGGGCGCAGCATCACCATCGCCTCGTCGCAAGGGGACGTGCAGGCGTACTACCGCTACGAGCTCGACGGCGACGGCGGCGCCACCCGCCTGACGCTCACGGCCGACGTCGTCATCAGTGAGGAACTGGCCGGCATGGCAGACCAGATCCGGGAGGCGATGGCCGAGGCGGACTC
This sequence comes from Arthrobacter sp. NPDC089319, assembly GCF_040684925.1. Classification (NCBI taxonomy): domain Bacteria; kingdom Bacillati; phylum Actinomycetota; class Actinomycetes; order Micrococcales; family Micrococcaceae; genus Arthrobacter; species Arthrobacter sp. NPDC089319. Next base: position 58,934 of record NZ_JBFBGZ010000016.1, read on the forward strand.
CGGCCAGCTGGCCGGTTTCAAACGCTTCGCTGAGGCCGCGCCCTGACGCGGCGCTGCCGTCCACCCCGGCCCGAGCTCAGTAGAATCGACTGCTGGGACCGCTTGAAAGGACTGTGTTGGCCAAGCTCTACTTCCGCTACGGGGCGATGAACTCCGGCAAATCCACCGGACTGCTCCAGGTTGCGTTCAACTATGAGGAGCGCGGACAGCGCGTGCTGCTGGCCAAGCCGAACCTGGACACCAAGGGGGACAGCAAGATCGTCTCCCGGCTGGGCATGGCCCGGGACGTGGACTTCATGATCCGGCCGGGCGAGTCGGTGCGCGAGCACTTCGGCCGGGTGGCCGCCGGCGAAGATCCGGACGCCCTGCTGGAGCGCGTCGACGTCCAGCCGGTGGCCTGCCTGCTGGTGGACGAGGCCCAGTTCCTGGAGCCGGCGCAGATCGACGACCTGTTCCGCATCGCAGTGATGGACAACGTTCCGGTGCTGGCGTACGGCATCCGGACCGACTTCCGCACCCAGGCTTTCCCCGGCGCTCGCCGGCTGCTGGAAATCGCGCACACCCTGGAGGAGCTGAAGACCATCTGCCGCTGCGGACGCAAGGCCGTGTTCAACACGCGCCGGGTGGGCGGGGAGATTGTTTTCGACGGCGAGCAGGTCGCCATCGACGGCGAGGACGTCTGGTACGAGTCGCTCTGCGGCACCTGCTACCTGGAGGCCTCCGGCGGCAAACTGGAGGTTTGAGGGCCGCGCGGGAACGGGCCGGCGTCAGAGGCCGGCCGCGAGGCCCAACGAGGTCCTGGCCCGGGTGATCTCTGTGAGGGCGCCCGGCGCATCGACGGGGATGCCGTGCAGCTCCGTCCACTGCCAGAAGCGCTCAGCCTCGGCCAAGAGCTCTAGGTTGAAGACCGCCGGGTCCACCCGGACGGCGGCGTCCCCGATCCTGAGCAGCGCGCCGCCGCGGATCTGCTCCAGCACCACGGACACCGGCTGGTCTGGAAGCAACGTCTCGCCCCGCCCGGTCGCCGAATAGTCAGCAACCACCTCAACCAGGCCACGCCAGATTCCGCAGACGTCGTCCCAGACGGGCGCGCCGAGCAACGGTGCGCCCTGCCAGGCCAGGCTGACCACGCCGTCGTTGTACTGGAAGCGGTGGGGTTCGCCCATACGCAGCCACGTTCGGGCTGCCGCCTCCGGATTCGCAAACAGGTCTTCGAGGTAAGCATCGGGATGTTCGGCGAACTCCCGGAGTTCCCGCACAGGACTCGACAGGATGGCGGTTGTACTGGTCAGCTGGGGCGTAGCCAAGGACTCCTCGATCATGGATTGGCGGATACGGCGTTCCGGGCCGGGCGCCGGCAGTGTCCAGTATGCCGCGCGCGAACGGCACGGGAGTCAAGGGCCGGCGGGCAGGCCCAGCCGTTCTGCCAGCCCCATCGCGTTGAAGGGCGCGTGGACTTTGGCGTCGTTGTCGAAGTAGAGGTACGCGTCCCGGCCCGCGCCGTCGGGGCAGCCGGAGCCGGACAGCCAGCTGCCGACGGCCGTTGCCAGCCGGTCCAAGTCCGTGTCCGGATAGCCGCCGGCGTAGAGTTCGTCCTTGCCGTGCAACCGGACGTAGATGAAGTCCGCGGTGATCTCATGCAGCATCGGCCACTTTCCCGCGCTGTCCGCAAGCACCAAGGCCGTGTTGTGCCGGCGCAGCTGGTCGTAGAACTCCTCAGTGATGAACGTGGTGCTGCGGATTTCGACGGCGTGGCGCAGCTGGCGGTCGGCGCCGTCGTCGGGAATCCAGGTCCGGTCCTTCATCAGGTCGGTGTGTTCGGCGGCCAGTGCAGCGGCCGCCTGCGTGGTCCGCGGCAGTTGGGCCAGGAACTTCTCCATCACGCCGGCGTCGTAGGCGGCGCGTTCCGGCAACTGCCAGAGGAACGGGCCGAGCTTCTCGCCGAACCCCAGCACGCCGCTGGCGTAGAAGTTCGCCAGCGCCTCGCGGACGTCCTTCAACCCCTTGAGGTGCGTGATGTAGCGCCCGCCCTTGACCGCGAAGACGAAGTCCGGCGGCGTTTCCTCGTACCATCGGCGGAAGCTCGACGGCCGCTGGAGCGAGTAGAAGGTGCCGTTGATTTCCACCGAGTTCAGGTGGCCGGAGGCGTACTCCAGTTCGCGGTGCTGCGGAAGGCCCTTGGGGTAGAAAGTGCCCCGCCACCGCGGATACCGCCAGCCGGAAATGCCGATCCGGGCCACCGGTTGAGAGACGGCCATGTTCGGCAGGCTACCCCGCCGCGGCGCCGCAGGCCAGAGGTGGCCGGCCCACCGCCGTCGTACGCTGGGTCCCTTGCCGCCGTTCCCAGGGGCGGAAGCGCGTCCACAGCGCCCGTGTTTCATCGACTGGAGAGAAGTTGCAGGTTTGCACCCGGTTTTACTGCTGTGAAGTCTCATGACTTATTGGACGGTTATGTCTCATGACTGTGTAGACACTGTGTCTCAGGGCTTGGTGGACACTTGTGCGGGTTTTGCTC
>NZ_JBFBGZ010000017.1:0-48596 GCF_040684925.1 Arthrobacter sp. NPDC089319
CGCGACCAGCTCAACACCCGCGCCCTGCCGCGGTTCACCGAGCTGCGCCACCACGTGTATGAGCAGATCCAGCTGGCCAAGCAGGGCCACCGCCCCGCCGCCGCCACCCTTTAGACGCTGACCTTTTGTGTTGAGGACCAGACCCTCCTGGACGGCTTGGTTTCTGGTCAGTCACCTGAATGTTCACACATAGAAAACGCTGCCAGTTGTCTTCGTGCCTGCAACCAGCGGACCACTTAGAATGCGCAACTTAGGCTCCACGCGAGCATCCCAGATGCTGAAGGAGAAATAATGAGAGTAGCAGAAGCCATCGGCCGTACCCTCGCCCAACTCGGGATCGGCCATACATTTGGCGTCACGGGCAGTGGCAACTTCCACGTGACCAATGCCCTTATAGCCGGAGGTGTCCCCTTCACTGCGGCGCGGCACGAGGGCGGTGCAGCGTGTATGGCGGATGCCTATGCCCGTTCCAGCGGAGAGGTCTCGGTCTTGAGTGTGCACCAAGGTTGTGGGCTGACAAATGCGATGACCGGCATCGGCGAGGCAGCAAAGAGTCGGACATCAATGCTGGTGCTGGCCGGGGACACACCTCCCACGCAAAAGACGTCCAACTTCTGGATAGACCAAGCCGCCGCAGTTGCGGCCCTTGGAGCAAAGGTAGAGCGCATTCACTCCGCTAGCACCGCTGTGGCAGACACAGTGCGGGCCTTCAGATTGGCCCGAGACGAGCGTCGGACTGTAGTTCTGAACCTGCCCTTGGATGTGCAAGAAGAACAGATTGACTGGTCGCCTGACAAGGTTTCGCAGTTCGCCGTCCCACTGCCAGCTGGCCCATCCCCCGAATCAGTCTCCCGGCTGGCCGACCTCTTGGAAAATGCGAAGCGGCCACTGCTCGTAGGCGGTCGCGGGGCATTTGGCGCCAAAGCGGAAATCCGCGCACTGGGGGCCCGCGTTGGAGCGTTGCTAGCGACTACTGCCGTAGGCCGTGGCCTGTTCAACGATGATCCATGGAATCTGGACGTGATGGGCGGCTTCTCCTCACCAGTGACGGCGGAGCTTATTCAAGGCGCCGATGTCATTATTGCCTTCGGTGCAAGTTTGAATCGCTGGACGTCTCGTAGTGGCACACTGCTAAATGACGCGACGGTGGTCCAAATCGACGATACACAAGAAGCTATAGGGTTCCATCGGCCCGTAGATCTAGGCGTGACCGGAGACTCGGCGTTAGTCGCAGCGGCGGTCGACGCGGAGCTAGGACGTCGCAGCTTCGAACAGCCTGGTTACCGAACCGAGGAGACAGGGACCCGGATCAAAGCTGGCCGGCTTTGGCGGGATGTCCCCTACGATGAGATCGCATCGATTGATACCATCGACCCGCGCACGTTGACAATTGCCCTGGACGACCTACTGCCAAAGGAGCGCGTGGTTGTCCCCGATGGTGGAAACTTCAATGGATACCCGGCAATGTTTTTCCAGATCCCAGATGAACGTGGCTACTGCGTCCCTCTCGCATTTCAGTCTATAGGGCTGGCGTTGCCATCTGCGATTGGTTCGGCGCTGGCCACCCCGGAACGGATGGTAGTTGCTGGGGTCGGCGATGGCGGCTTCATGATGAGCTTGGTCGAACTCGACACTGCAGCGCGGTTAAAGCTTCCGATGGTGGTTGTGGTTTACAACGACAATGCTTATGGAGCGGAAGTCCATCACTTTGTCCATGAGGATGCACCGATGGAGACAGTGATATTTCCCGACACTGACATTGCGGCGATCGCCCGTGGCTTCGGCTGCACGGGCATAACTGTACGTTCCGTCTCGGACCTGACAGGAGTGCAGGACTGGCTCAACGGTGAGCGGACCACTCCGATAGTCATCGACGCAAAGATCAGTTCCTTCCCATCCTGGGTGTTGGAACACGCGTTCGATGAAGAATAGAAGCCCGGGCAATTCTCCTCCACCCTGGGCAGATCAGCCACGGGGGAATGTTTCCTAGACTTCGCTGAACGTCGGGAGAAAAGAGGCACAAAGGATGAGGCGGACACCTTTTTGTATTGCCCCTTGAATGAGAGAAGAGTGCCGGCTGTCCTTCTAATGGAGGGACAGCCGGCACTCTTGGTATGGGAATGTGGCTAGTCGCCGATGTAGAAGAGGCGCTTGTTGACGAATTCGTCCATGCCCAGCGGGCCGAGTTCGCGGCCGAACCCGGAGCGCTTCACTCCGCCGAAGGGCAGGTCCGCGGCCTCGCCGACGCCGTTGACGTTGGCCATGCCGACCTCCAGGCGCTGGGCGATCTTGCGGGCGCGTTCCTCGTCCGTGGAGTAGACCGCACCGCCGAGGCCGTAGTCGGTGTCGTTGGCCAGCTTCAGGGCTTCTTCGTCGCTGGAGACCTTGTAGACCACGGCCACCGGCCCGAAGAGCTCTTCGCGGTAGGCGCGCATCTCAGGGGTGACCCCGGTGAGTACGGCCGGAGCCAGGTAGGCGGCGGGCCCGTCGTGCAGGGTCCCGCCGGCATGCAGGGTGGCGCCCTTGTTTACCGCGTCCTTGAGCTGCTCGTGCAGGCCTTCGGCGGCGGCCCGGGAGGACAGCGGGGCGTAGGTACCCTCGAGTTCCTCGGCCGGGTTGCCGGGCTTGAGGTCCTTGGCCAGGTTGGTCAGCTCGGCCACGAAGTCATCATAGATGTCCTCCATGACGATCATGCGCTTGTTGGAGTTGCAGGCCTGGCCGGTGTTCTCGATGCGGGTGGCCCACGCTGCGGCCGCCGTGGCCTTCACATCGTCGGTGTCAAGCACCACGTAGGGATCGGAGCCGCCCAGTTCCAGGACGGCCTTCTTCAGGTTTTTGCCGGCCAGTTCGCCGATGATCGCGCCGGCCCGCTCGGAGCCGGTCAGCGAAACGCCCTGGATTCGCGGGTCCGCGATGATGTCGGCGATCTGTTCGTGGCTGGCGAAGACATTGATGTACACGCCTTCGGGGACGCCGGCGTCGTCCATGATCTGCTGGATGGCCAGTGCCGAGCGCGGGCAGGTTTCGGCGTGCTTGAGGACGATGGTGTTGCCCAGCACCAGGTTCGGCGCGGCGAAGCGAGCCACTTGGTAGTACGGGTAGTTCCACGGCATGATGCCCAGCAGCGGTCCGACCGGCAGTCGCTGGATCATGGCGCGGCCGCCGCCGATGGCCTTGATCTCCTGCTCCGCGGCTAGCGCGGGGCCCTCCGTTGCGAAGTAGCTGAAGATGTCCGTGCAGAACTCGGCCTCACCCTTGGACTCGGAGAGCGGCTTGCCCATCTCCTCGGTGATGATGGCCGCGAGCTCGTCGGCGCGTTCGGTGAACAGTTCTGCCAGGCGGGCCACTACCTTGGCGCGGTCCGCGATCGGCACCTCGCGCCAGGAGGTGTAGGCGGCCTGGGACTTGGCGATGGCATCCTGGATCTCGGTATCGGTGGCGGTGGGGAACTCCGCTACCACCTCACCGGTGGACGGGTTTTGGACCCGGTAGCCCGGCTGGGTGGACGAAGCGGCGGGGGAAGTGGTGGTCACAGCCCTGGTCTCCTTCAGATAATGACGAATCAAGGGACGGCTGCGTGGCCGTCTCCGACTCCCATCTTGTACCGTCCGGCCGGTTCTGTGAAGTGGGTTACGCTCACGGCATGAGCGTGGCTGGGTGGGGGCCCTGCTAGCGTTCGCCGAGCAGCTTCTCCATGTCCCGCCGGTCCTTCTTGGTGGGTCGGCCGGTGCCGCGGTCGCGCTGCGGGATGCCCAGAGCCGGGGCCACCGGACGCGGCGGCGTGTGGTCGGTGAAGCAATGCGAGGCTGCCTCGGCGCCCACCCGCTTGGCGATTAGCCGGCGCACCTCCAGAATCCGCTCGTAGCCGGGCTGCCGCACCCGCAGGGTGTCGCCCGGCACCACGGACTGCGACGCCTTGACCGGATTGCCGTTCAACCGCACGTGTCCGGCGCGGCAGGCTGCGGTGGCCGCGGAGCGGGTCTTGTAGGCGCGGATGGCCCACAACCATGCGTCGACGCGCACCGAACTCGGAGTAGTGGCTGAAGTGTTCATGCCCTTCCGAGTCTAGCGCCGTCACGATGCCGGCCCCGAGCAGCAGGCGTCCCTCCCCTCGCCCTCGGAAGTGGTTTTTCCTTTCATTGCGTGTTCGCGGCCAGTTGGCCGGCAGGCCCGCAACCGCTGTGAAGCTCGACGGAGGGGGACCGAACGACCACCACCTACGAAGGGCGTCATTCCCATGGCATCTCGCTTGATCAGAACATTGACTTGCTCCGTCGCGGCCGTTGCCGTCGGCGCAACCCTGACCGCCATCCCGGCCAGCGCTCAGAACAGCGCACAGAACAGCGCGCTGAACGAGGCTCAGAACAGCGCACTGAACAAGGCTCAGAACAACGTGCAGAACAAGGTCGGGCAGAACGAAGCGCCGCTGCTGATCGGCCACCGCGGGGCCGCCGGCACGGCGCCGGAGAACACGGTAGCCGCGTTCAAGGACGGCCGTGCCTCCGGTGCCGACTTCTTTGAAATCGACGTCCAGCTCAGTGCCGATGGCGTGCCATTCCTTTTCCACGACGACACTCCCGCCCGCACCACCAACGTGGAGGAGGTCTTCCCGGACCGTGCAGGCGACCCGATCACGTCCTTCACTTGGGACGAACTGCAGCAACTCGACGCCGGATCCTACTTCGGAGCCAAGTTTGCCGGCGAACGCATCCCGCATCTGGACGACGCGGCCAAGGTCGCCACGGTGAAGACCGGGGTGTATATCGAGATCAAGTCGCCGAAGAACTCGCCCGGCATCGAGCAGCTCGTCGCCGATGAGCTGCGCACCGACGCCACGTGGAAGAAGCTCGTGGCAGCGGACAAGATCCAGGTCCTCAGCTTCGACGAGGCCTCCAACCGCACGTTCGCCCAGATCGCCCCGGAGATTGTGCTGCAGCAGCTCTCCAGCACAGTGCCAGGTCCGGCCGTCCTGGAATCCTGGGCCGGCTTCGCCGATTCGGTCGGTACCAACTACCGCACCCTGACGGCGCAGAACGTGGCCGACACCAAGGCCGCCGGTCTGGTCATCGGCGTGTACACCGCCAACTCGCCCGAAGCCGTCCAGCATTCCATCGACCTGGGCGTGGACGCCGTCACCGGCGACTTTCCGATTCAGACCGCCCGCTACCTGGACGGGCGGAAGCCCTTCCCGGCCGGCACCGTGGAGATCGCCGGTGCGGTGAACGATCCGGCCGGCAACGATGTGCAGCCGGAGACCGGCGAGCACGTGGTGCTGCGCAACACCACCGGGCACAACCTGGACGTCAGCGGCTACATCATCCGCGACGCCGCCAACAACGTGCTGGAAATCGGCGACGGCTACGTCCTTGCCCCGGGCTCCGAACTGCGCGTCTACACCGGTCCCGGCACCAACAGCGCGGACGCCTACTACAACCGCGGCACCGCATCCGTGCTGAACAACGGCGGCGACTCGGTGGCACTGTGGAGCCCGCAGGGGCAGCTGCAGGACGTCTTCGCCAACTAACCGAAAACATCTTTTTCACCAACGACGTCGGTGCTTGGGGCAGGTTCCAACCTTCCCCAAGTGCCGATTTCGTTTGGGTGGACCACGGCGTCGGCTTCTGCTGCCCCTGCGATCGTCCCGCCACCGTCGTCGGCGAGAGTCCCGTCGATTCGTCGACTTTCGCGAGAAACATCAAACGTCTAATGTTTAGGGATGACATTGGACCGGACCAAGGCAGAGCTTCCACCGAACGTGAAGGACGACCACCACGACGTCCCGGCGGTGGAGTTTGCTGATGCCCTGGAGCCGGAGCTGCATCTGCCGGAGCCGGCGCAAAAGCCGGCCCAGTCCCAGAATCCAACCGCGCAGCCGGTTCCTACTGCCCACCGCCGCTGGCTGATCGCGGCGGCGGTGGCCGCCGTTGTGCTCATTGGGCTGAACCTGCGGGCCGGTATTGCCAGCGCGGCGGCCCTGTTCCACGACCTGCAGCAGTTGTTGGGCTACGGGCCGCTGGTCGCTTCCCTGCTGCCCACCGTCCCGGTGCTGTGCTTCGCGCTGGCCGGGGCCGCGACCGCCTGGCTAAGCAGCCGGATGGGGCTGGAACGGGCCATTGCGCTGGCGCTGGCGCTGTTGGCCGCCGGCCTAGGGTTGCGCGGCATCGAGTCCGTTGGCTTCCTGCTGGCAGGCACGGTGGTATCCATGTCCGGTTTGGCGGTCTGCAACGTGGCGATGCCGACGTTCATCCGCAAGTACTTCGCGCACCGCCCGTCCACGATGACCGGCGCCTACACCATCTCCATGTCCGTAGGGGCAACCGTGGCCGCGGCCGTCAGCGTGCCGCTGGCCATGCAGTTGGAGTCGCCGCTGCTCGGCCTGGCCGTCTGGGCGCTGCTGGCTGTCGTCGGGCTGGCGGTCTTCCTGCCCATGACGTTTGTGGGCCGGCGCCCACTGGCTCCCGGGGCCCGCGCCCACCTGTCGCCGTGGCCGCTGCTGCGCACGCGGAAGGGCCTGCTGCTGACCGGGCTGTTCACCATCCAGGCCCTGCTGGTCTACACCGTGATGGGCTGGTTCCCATACATCCTGATCTCCCGCGGGATGACTCCGGCGGCGGCCGGGCAGACCTTGGCGCTGGTCCAGGTGGTCTCCATTCCCGCCGTCGTCCTGCTGCTGGCGATGGCGGCCCGGCCGGGCCTGCTGCGGCCGGCCTTCATGCTTACCTGCGCAGCCTCGCTGGCCGGCTATCTCGCCCTGCTGGTGCTGCCCGCGGATCTGGCCGTGGTCCCCGCCGTGCTGATCGGTCTGGGCTTCGGTGTCTTCCCGCTGCTCATGCTGGTGATCAGCCGCGCCGGTTCGGACGCCGCCGAGACCACAGCCCTCTCGACGCTGGCCCAATCGGTGGGCTATCTGTTCGCCGCGCTGGGCCCATTCGGACTGGGCCTGCTGCACGACGCGCTGGGCGACTGGACCGTTCCGCTGGTGCTGCTGGTGGCCGGAGCGGTGCTCCAATTGCTGCTGGCCCACGGCGTCAGCTCCCTGGTGCGGGAGGGCCGGAAATGACCGCGGCCCCGGGGCATGGCCCCTTGCACCGGCCGCCGCTGGCGGAGGAAGTCACCGCGCGGCTGCGCGAGTCCGTCGTGAGCGGGCGCTGGCCGCTGGGCGGACGGATCCCGCCGGAGCCGGAATTGGTGGCCAGTCTGGGGGTCTCGCGCGGCACGCTGCGCGAGGCGGTCAAGGCCCTGGCCCACGCCGGCATGCTGGAGGTCCGCCGCGGCGACGGAACCTACGTGCGCGCCACCAGCGAGATCAGCGGCACCGCCCGCCGTTTCTACCGCGATTACGCCGACGAGGACGTGCTGCAGGTGCGCTTTGCCCTGGACACCCAGGCCGCTCGGCTGGCCGCGCAGGCCATGCAGGAAGCTCCTGCGGCAGGCGACGGCGCGGTGTCGGCGCTGCGCGAGATGCTGGCCCGGCGCCGGCAGGCCTGGGCGGAGCAGGATCTGGAGGGCTGGATCGCAGCCGACTGGGACTTCCACCAGGCGGTGGCTGCGGCCTCCGGGAACCCGCTGCTGCATGAGCTGTATTCCAGTTTCGGCGACGTGTTCCACGGGGCCAAGATGGCCCAGCGTTTGCGCGACGGCTTTGATGGGTGCCTGCGCGCCGGCCATGAGGACCTCGCGGACGCCATTGCGGCGGGCGATGCCGATGCTGCGGCGCAGACGGTGATCGCCAACCTGCAGTACTGCCTGGAGTGGATGCCGCAGCGCACAGCGTAGCCCCGCGTCGGAGGCAGGCAGCCCGGCCGCCCCGCGCACCGTGGCGCACGGACGGGAGCGCATGGGGCAAGCCACAACCGGCCACCGGTGGGGCTTGTGGCACGATCCCGCGCGGCCGGGGTACCTTGAATCACGAACCCCGGAACGCACGGGACGTGAGGAACGAGGAAAAGCCGGCAATGTCCACTTCGACGAAACCGTCCGGAAGCACGCGCAAGACGTGGCTGAAGATCACCGCGGCAGTGGCCGGCGCCGTCGTCGTGCTGTTGCTGTTGGTGTTGCTGGCCAAGTGGCTGCGGACCATGCCCGGCGTGCAGGACTTCCTGGCCGCCTACCCGGGCACCTCCGAACTTCCTGAGTCGGCCCCGGTGGGGCTGCCGGCCTGGCTGGGCTGGCAGCACTTCCTCAATTTCTTCTTCCTGGTGCTGATCATCCGCACCGGGCTGCAGGTGCGCACCGGCACGCGCTCGCCGGCCTACTGGACGCGCAACAACCAGGGCCTGGTCAAGACCAAGAACAAGCCGACCAAGATCACGCTGAATCTCTGGTTCCACCTGACGCTGGATGCGTTGTGGGTGCTCAACGGGATCGTGTTCATGGTGCTGATCTTCGCCACCGGACACTGGATGAGGATTGTGCCCACCAGCTGGGACATTTTCCCGAACGCCCTCTCCGCGGCCCTGCAGTACGCCTCGCTGGACTGGCCGCTGGAAAACGGTTGGGTGAACTACAACGCGCTGCAGCTGTTGACCTACTTCGCCACCGTCTTTATCGCGGCGCCGCTGGCCATCATTTCCGGGCTGCGGACCTCGGCCGCCTGGCCCAAGAAGGCGGCGGTGAACAAGTACTACCCGATCGAGGCCGCCCGGGCCATCCACTTCCCGGTGATGATTTACTTTGTGGTGTTCATTGTGGTGCACGTGACGCTGGTGCTGGCCACCGGCGCCCTGCGCAACCTCAACCACATGTATGCGGCATCGGACGACGGCGGCTGGGCCGGCTTCTGGATCTTCGCCGCCTCGCTCGCGGTGACGGTTGCGGCGTGGTTCCTGGCCCGGCCGATCTTCCTGCGGCCGATCGCCTCGCTGACCGGCAAGGTCACCTCCCGCTGATCAGTAAGATCTCCTCCCGCTGACTGCAACGTCGCCTCCCGCTGACCGGCAACGTCGCCTCCCGCTGACCGGCAACGTCGCCTCCCGCTGACCGCGACACGCTGCAGCCGTCGCCGCGTCGCCGGGCTCCGCGCTCGCGCACGGCTACACTGCCCACGTGATCACTGTTGCGGCCGTTGTCGCCTGCTGCGTACTGGCCCTGCTGGCCGTCTTCCAGATCCTGCTTGCCGCAGGCCTGCCGTTAGGCCGGTTCGCATGGGGAGGCAGCCACCGCGTCCTGCCGGCCAAGTTCCGGATTGGCAGCGCCGTCTCGGTGGTCCTGTATGCCTTCTTTGGGCTCATCATCCTCGACCGGGCGCAGCTTCTGGACGCGCTGCCGCACACCGTGTCCGTGGTGTTGATGTGGGTCCTGACTGTCTACCTGTTTGTGGGCGTCCTGATGAACGCCATCTCGCGCAGCAAGCCCGAGCGGTGGACCATGACGCCGGTGGCCCTGGTGCTGGGCGTGCTCAGCCTGGCGGTTGCCCTCGGCTGACGGGTTGTGTCCCAGCCGTTCCGGGGAGACAAAAATCGGGGCTTGCCCCAAGCGCACTGCTGCCTCACGATTGGTTCACTACGGCCAATCAGGAGGCAGCCATGAAGGTTCGTTTCCGCCGTGCGCTGATTGCCCTTGCGGTGATTGCCGCGGTCCCGGCGGCCCTCGCCGGCGGCGTGGTCTTCTGGCTGCGCTTCAGCCCTCGGCCGCTGGCGGTTTTGCTTCGAGTGCTGGCCGAGCGGGACGGCCGCCGCACCTCCCGCGCCATGGCCCGCCATGTTCCGGACGGTGTGAGCGAAATTCTGGACCAGCAGTACCTGAGCAACCATGGCCACACCTACTTGGACGTGTTCTTCCCGGACGAGGCAGCGCGCGAGTCGCTGCGCCTGCCAACGATCGTCTGGATCCACGGCGGGGCGTGGATCTCCGGCACCAAGAACGACGTCGCCAATTACCTTCGGATCCTGGCCTCCTATGGCTTCACTACCGTGGGTGTGGACTATTCGCTGGCGCACAAGCGCCGCTATCCGGCACCCGTGCGCCAGAGTGCCGCGGCCCTGCGCTACCTTGAGCACAATGCGGAGCGGCTGCACATCGATACCGAGCGGGTGGTGCTCGCGGGGGACTCGGCCGGGGCACAGATCGCGGCGCAACTGGCACTGGTGGTCTCCGACCCGGAGTATGCCCACAAGCTGGGCATCGCCTCGCCGACGGCTCCGGACCGGCTGCGCGCGGTGCTGTTGCACTGCGGCGCCTACGATCTGTCGCTGACCGGGGCGGACCAGGCCGGGAACCAAAACTATCTGCGCACTGTGCTCTGGTCCTACACCGGGGCCAAGGATTACCTGGAGCGGCCGTACATCGCGTTGGCCTCCGTTGCCCGCTACGTGGGCGGCAACTTCCCGCCGGCGTTCATCTCCGCGGGCAACACCGATCCGCTGCTGCCGCACTCGCTGGCGCTGGTCAAGGCGCTGAAGAAGAACGGCACCAAGGTCGAGGAGTTCTTCCCGGAGACGGCTGCCGGGCTGGGGCACCAATTCCAGTTCAACCTGGATTTGGAGGCGGCGTGGCGGGCGCTGGAACGCAGCGTTCATTTTCTCCGCCAGCACACCGGCTGACTTCCCGGGTCGGCTGATTCTCTGGGAGGCCTGCTAACCGCCGGGGAACTCTTCGGTGTCCACGTCCGCCTGGGTAACTGCGTTGTAGCGCGGGCCGTGGACGGTGCCGTGGTTGATCAGCTCCTCCAGCTGGCGCAGCACGTCTGCCGCCAGGGCAACGCCCGTGGCACCTAGGTCCTCGTCCAGGTGGACGATGCTCCTGGTGCCCGGCAGCGCGATCACGTGCTCGCCGCGGGACAGCACCCAGGCGAGGGCCAGCTGGGCAGGTGAGCAGCCGGCGTCGTCCGCGATGGCGCGGAAGCCGTCGAGCAGGGCCAGGTTCTGCGGGTAGTTTTCCGGCCAGAAGCGGGGCATGCCGTGGCGGATGTCCTGCTCCGGCAGCGCCGACGGGTCACCCAGCGTGCCGGTCAGGAATCCGCGGGCGAGCGGGCTGAAGGCGACGAAGGCCGTGCCGAGTTCCGCACAGGCTGCCAGCGTTCCCAGCTCCGGGTTGCGCGTCCAGAGTGAGTATTCGGTCTGCAGGGCCGCAATCGAATGCACCGCATGCGCCTTCCGCAGGGTTGCAGCGGAGACCTCGGACAGGCCGATCGCCCCGATCTTGCCGGCGGCGACCAGCTCGGCCAGCGCGCCGACCGACTCCTCGATGGGGATGGTCTTGTCCCAGCGGTGCAGGTAGTAGAGGTCGATGTGGTCCGTGCGCAGCCGTTGCAGCGCCGCGTCGCAAGTTGCCCTGAGCGTCTCCGGGCGCCCGTCGATGACCCGCCGGCCGGCCACGCTGGTCATGCCGCACTTGCTGGCCAGGAAGAACTCGTCCCGCCGCGGGCCCAGCACCTCGCCGATCAGCTCCTCGTTGGCGGTGGCCCCGTACAGTGCGGCGGTGTCGAAGTGCCGCACCCCCGAATCCAGCGCATGCAGCAGTAGTTTCGCCGCCTCCTCGCGGGCCGGCGGCACCCCGTAGGCGTGGCTGAGGTTCATACAGCCCAGCCCGATGCTGCCGACGTCCAGCGTTCCGATCGTTCGCGTAGTCATGCTTTGACGTTAACAGCCGCCCGGGGAGGCACCGTGCTGCCGGCCTGCCGCCGGCTCACTCCGGCCGGTCCCGGCTGGCCAGTGTGCCCACTTCCTCCGAGAGCGGGATCTCCTTGACGAAGCAGGCAAGCACCAGTGCCGCGAGCACGATCGGCACGGCGTAAAGATAGATCGGCGGCAGCGCCTGGCCGAAGGCATGCGCGATGAATCCCTGGGCCGGGGCCGGCAGTGATTTGAGCACGGCGGGACCGAGCGAGCTGAAGCTTTGGCCGCCGCCGGAACCGATCGTCGTCACCAGGCCGGGCGGCGCCGTCGAGAATTGCTCGGTGAGGCGGCTGATGAAAATGGCGCCGAACAGCGAGATGCCGAAGGTGGCGCCGATCTGCCGGAAGTAATTGGTGGCCGAGGTGGCCGTGCCCAGATCCCGGCGCCGAACGCTGTTCTGCACGATCAGCACCAGGTTTTGCATGATGGACCCCAGCCCCAGCCCCAGCACCAACATGCCGGCGGCGGTGAAGGAGTACGGGGTGGTGTCAGAGATCTGCGAGAGCATCACCAGCCCGGCCGCGATCAGGATGGTGCCGATGATCGGGAAGATCTTGTAGCGGCCGGTGCGGCTCACCAGCTGGCCTGTGGTGGTGGTGGCTCCCACCATCCCCGCCGTCATCGGGATCATCATCAGGCCCGACTCGGTGGCGCTGGCCCCGTTGACCATCTGCAGGAAGGTGGGCAAATAGGCGATCGTGGAGAACATCGCGATGCCCACGCACACGCCCATCAAGGTGGGCAGCGTGAAGTCCCGGTCGCGGAACAGCCGCAGCGGCAGCACCGGTTCCACCGCCCGGCGTTCGACCAGCACGAACAACACCGAGGCGAGCACCGTGACCGCGCCCAGCCCGATGATCACCGGACTGTCCCAGGGGTAGGTGGTCCCGCCCCAGCTGGTGAACAGGATGACCGCCGCACTGGCGACCGCCAGCAGGAAGGTGCCCAGATAGTCCAGCTTGGGCCTGGGCCCGCCCGGCTTATGCAGGTGCAGGGTGGTGGTGATGACAGTCAGCGCGGCGGCACCCAGCGGGAGGTTGATGTAGAAGACCCAGCGCCAGCTCCAGTGGTCGGTAATGAAGCCGCCCAGCAGCGGTCCGCTGACCGAGGCGAGGCCGAAGGCCGCCCCGATCAGGCCCATGTACTTGCCGCGCTCGCGCGGCGAGACCAGATCGCCGATGATCGCCTGCGCGCCGATCATCAACCCGCCGCCGCCCACCCCCTGGATGGCGCGGAAGGCGATCAGCTGCGGCATGCTCTGCGCCATGCCGGAGAGCATCGAGCCGCCCAGGAACACCGCGATCGCAAAGATGAAGATGCTCTTGCGTCCGAACAGGTCGCCGAGCTTGCCGTAGATCGGCAGCCCGATGGTGGCGGCCAGAATGTAGGAGGTGATCACCCAGGAGATGTGCTCCAGCCCGTTCAGGTCCCCGACGATGGTGGGCAGCGCCGTCGCCACGATGGTCTGGTCCAGCGCCGCCAGCAGCACGGTGAGCATCAGCCCCAAGAACACCACCGTGGTCCGGGGCTGCGCAGCGGCCGCGCCGTCCGGGGGGTGGGCCCGGTTCTGGTCCGCGCGCGCGGACTCCCGGGCTGTCGAGGGACCGGACGGCTGGTGAGGGCCCCGGTCCGGGCTGGGAGGAACTGCCATGGTTAACTTCCTGGCGGCGCGGGTGGCGCAGGCGGCCTGATACTGGTTGCCTGGGGACGCTATCCGCCCCGCGAGAGTTACCGTACTGCCGTCCGCGAGGTGGCACAACCCCCGATTTCGGCGCGGCGCTGTCGTACGCTGGAAGCCTGCCCAGCGAAGGGACACACCAATGGACGACGCCGGATCCCGCCTGATCTTCGGCAGCATGGGTTTGGGCGGTGGCTGGGGGAGCGGCCCGCTGGAGGCCGCCGACGTCGCCGCTGCCCACACAGCCGTGGAGGCGGCACTGGACATCGGCATCAGGGTATTCGATCACGCGGACATTTACGCCCACGGCAAGGCGGAGGCTGCGTTCGGCCGGGTGCTGGCCGAGCGGCCGGAACTCCGGGAAGCCTTGCAGTTGCAGAGCAAATGCGGCATCCGGCTGCCGGTTCCCGGACTGGTGGGCCAGTACGACTCATCCCGCGAGGCCATCGTGGCCGGTACCGAGGAAAGCCTGCGCCGCCTGCACACCGACCATCTGGACACGCTGCTGATCCACCGGCCGGATCCGCTGGCCCCGGCGGAGGAGATTGCCGAGGCGTTCAGCCGCCTCCGGCTGGCCGGGAAGGTCCGCCGCCTGGGCGTCTCGAACATGTCCGGCGAGCAGATGCGGTGGCTGCAGGCCGCGCTCGACGAGCCGCTCGCCGTCAACCAATTGGAAATGAGCCTGTACCGGCGGGACTGGCTTGAATCCGGGGTGCTGGTCAACCACCCGGAAGGCGCCGCCGTCGGCTTTCCGCACGGCACTTTGGAGTACTGTGCTGCCCACGCGGTGGAGTTGCAGGCCTGGGGCTCGCTGGCGCGGGGCCGCTACAGCGGCCGGCCGGCGGAACGGGCCGCCGGCACAGCTGACGAAGCTGACGGCGACGGTGGTGCGGCAGCGGATCGCGCGACGGCAGCCTTGGTCTCCGAGTTGGCCCGGGACAAGGGCTGCACGCAGGAAGCCGTAGTGCTGGGCTGGCTGCTGCGCCATCCGGCCCGAATCCGACCGGTCGTCGGTACCAGCAATCCGGAGCGGATCAGGGCCTGCGGCCAGGCTGAGGAGATCGGCGCGGCAATGACCCGGCAGGAATGGTACGCGCTGTGGGTGGCGGCGCGGGGACGCCCGCTGCCCTAGACGAACGCGGGCTGTACCAGCCGGCGGAACGAGGAGTCGTGGAAGACCAGCGGTTCGTGCGCGCCGACGTGCGTGCTCAGCGCGTGTACCTCCAGCAGCACCACCTGGTGGTCACCGGCCGGGAACTCCTGATGCACCGAGCAATCCAGCCACAGCGCTGCCTCGTTGAGGAAAAGCGCGTCCCGGTCGGTGCGGTCCAGGCTCAGCCCGGCGAAGCGGTCGCCGCTCTTGGAAGCAATCTGGCGGCAGACGCCGTCGTGCTCCGTGCTCAGCACCGACACGCCGATCCGGCCGGCGTGGCGGAGCAGCGGCCAGGTCCGCGAGGTGTTCTGGACGGCGAACATCACCAGCGGCGGCTCCAGCGAAACGCCCACGGTGAAGGAGGAGGCGACGATGCCTTGCGGCTCACCGTCGATGACGGCGCAGAGCGCTGCGATTCCGGAGGGAAAGCGCCCGAAGGCGGAGCGCAGGGTGTTCGGGGTCAAGTCGTTGTGCAGGGACATGGCCATCCTTGAAGCTCAGGCGCATCCGCTGCTGCCGGAGGATACGCGTACTTGCCTGCCGACAAACCCGGCGGGCCGAATCATCACCTGGAGCACCCCGCTACGGTAGAGGGTTGCCGGCCAACCAGCCAGGGCTGTGAAGTTGGCGCTCGTGATTCATTTCCAAGGTAAAGCGGGACGTGGCCTCGGTCAAACGCGGGTAACAGTTCGTCAAGAACTCCCCGTGCGCGGCATCGGCAGCAGGGTCCGTTGCCTTAGGCGTCGGCCGGCTGTTCCGCGCCGCGGTTTAACCGGAACGGGTGGGCGGGATAGACGCCCAGAATCCGGATTTCGGTGGTGAAGAATTCCAGTTCCTCGAAGGCATGGACCATTGGCTGGTCCTCCGGATGGCCTTCGACGTCCACCATGAACATGGTGGCCGCGAATTCGCCGCCGACCATGTAGCTCTCCAGCCGGGTCATGTTGATGCCGTTGGTCGCGAACCCGCCGAGGGCCTTGTACAGCGCCGAGGGAACGTTCCGCACCCGGAAAACAAAGCTGGTCACCGCGGGACCGGGCAGCTCCTCGCGGCTGGGGACGGGCCGCCGGTCCGCCAGCACCACAAACCGGGTGGTGTTCGTTGGATCGTCTTCCACTTTCTCGGCGAAGACTTGCAGGCCGTACAGCTCAGCGGCCATCGGCGGCGCGAGCGAGACCTTGGTGGGATCGTTCCACTCGGCAACTTCACGGGCCGACCCGGCGGTATCGCCGGCAATGACGGGCGTCAGCCCCAAACGGCGGATCAGCTTCCGGCACTGTCCCAGGGCATGGATGTGGCTGTGTACTTCACGGGCCTGTTCCACGGTGGCCCCGGGAATGCCGAGCAGGCTGAAGCGGATGGGCAGGAAGAATTCCTCCACGATCTGCAGCGTGGTCCGGGGCAGCAGGGCATGGATGTCCGCCACGCGGCCGGCGATCGAGTTGTCAATGGGGATCATGGCCAGTTCGGCCTCGCCGCTGGTGACGGCGGCGAAGGCGTCTTCAAAGCTGGCGCATGGCACCGCGTCCCAGCCGGGCCGGACCTCAAGGCACGCCATGTGCGAGTTCGAGCCGGGTTCACCTTGGTACGCGATTGCTGGAGCCATGGGCGAAATTATCCCACCGGGAGGGCCCGTGGCCTTATTCGGCGGGCTCCGGCCGGCGTCACAAAGCCGGAGCGAAGCGCCGATAGAGTGGAGGGCGTGGAAGGATCCAATCCCCGTGCCGTTGCCCTCGGGCTCGCTGCTGCCGTCGTCGCCCTCTTCGCCGTCAGCCTGACGGTGATGCCGTCCATCATGGGGCTGGACATCATGCCCCCGCTAATCGTGGTGTCCGTGCTGCTGCTGATCGCCGCCGGCGTGCTGGCCGGAATGGCTATTGCTGCCAAGCGGTCGGGGCGGCGCTAGCGCAGGGCTATTAGGCGGTCAGGCGACGACGCTAAAGCCTCCGGTCCACCGGAGCTTCTCGGCGGCGGCCAGGGAGATCTGCAGGAATCCCAGGGCCTCGAGGGCCCGGGACAGAGCGCCGGCATCGATGGCGTTCAACCCGGCGGCGGTGACCACCTCGGCCAGCTGGGACTTGGCCGCGGCGTCGTCCCCGGCCATAAGCACGGTGGTGGGCAGGCCGCCGACGGTGCCGGAGGACAGCGTGGCAGCGAAGGTGGTGTTGAAGGCCTTGACCACGCGCGAATCCGGCAGCGAGGCGCTGAGCTCGGCTGCCGCCGAACTGTCGGACGGCACGGTGAGCGAGTCGAAGGTTTCAAAGTTCAGCGGGTTGGTGATGTCGACGACGACCTTTCCCGCCAACTGGTCGCCGCAGCTGCGGACGGTGTCGGACAGGCGGGGTAGGGCACCGCGAGGATGACAATGTCGCCGGTTACGGGCCGGGCGTCGTCATGGTCGAACGACTCGAAGCCGGGAGTCAAGGCCCGCGGCGGGCCCGTGCTGGTGGGCCCAGCCGGAGTGGCGGATCCTAGTCGAGGTCGGATTCCTGAGTGATGCCGTAGGGCACGTCGTCGCTCAGTTCCACAGTGAACTGCCCGGGCCCGGTGCGGGTGACCAGAATGCCGCAATCGCCGTCGATGGCCGCGATGGATTGCAGTTCTTCCACCGCAGCATTGAGGAGGTCGTGGGCCTCGGAGGCCGTCTGTGCCGTCAAAGACTTGGTAGCCAAAGTCGTGGCCATGGTTCTGCCTTTCGTGACCGGAGGCCGCCGCAGAGGAGAAAGCGCGGGATGGGTAGCTTCCGGCCGGAACGTGGTGCCATGCGGAACGGTGCATGGAAGTTTACATTCTGCCATTCCAATGGACATCAGATGAATTATCAAGCGGCGTGGCGTGGAACACCTCTCCGGATTCAGAGGTTCTGGCGCGGATTTGGCGGGGTTCGGCGGCGGGGGAGTGTGGCCAAGAATACGTCGTGGAGGCCGACGTTACGCGGGCGGGCTGCCGATAGTGGGAAGCATGAACTACCGCTACATCCCCTCAGCTGCCGGCCTGACCGTTTGGGGCATCGTCCTCTTCGTTGCAGGAGGTGCGGTGAGCGGCTGGATGTCCGCCTTGGCGGTCCGCGAGTCCTTCCGGGACGCCACCAGCGTGTTCTACAGCTCGAACGCGGAGGTCTACACCGGCTTTGCGGTCCTGTTCGCGGTGGTTTCGATCGCCGGCTTCGTGCTGCTGACGGTAGGGATTTCGCGCGCCGTGAAGCGTGCCGACCAGCGGTACGACGGCTGGTTCCGGACGCTGCAGCCCGGGATCGCGGCGGCTCCATACCCTGCGCCGCTGCCGGCGGCTCCGGTTCAGGGCAACGAACGCGCTCAGGCACCCGGGCCGGGAACCCCAAGCACGGGAATCCCGCCGATGCCGATGCGCGGGCCCGCGCAGCCCGGCCGCTAGCGGCAGCCGTCGTGGATTGTCCGGCCTAGAACGGGTTCAGCAGCCGGTGGACGAACTGCCGGGTGCGCTCCTCCTGCGGCTCGCGCAGCACCTGGTCGGGGTGGCCGCGTTCCACCACCACGCCGCCGTCCATGAACACCACTTCGCTGGCCACTTCCCGGGCGAACGCCAGCTCGTGCGTCACCAGCACCATGGTCCAGCCTTCGTCGGCCAGTTCCTTGATCACGTGCAGCACATCGCCCACCAGTTCGGGGTCCAGCGCCGAGGTCGGCTCATCGAAGAGCAGCAGCGAGGGTTTGAGCGCCAGCGCCCGGACAATGCCGACCCGCTGCTGCTGGCCGCCGGAGAGCTGGTGCGGGTACTGGTCTTCCTTGCCGGTCAGCCCCACGCGTTCCAACAGCGACATGGCCTCGCGTACGGCGTCGGCCCGGGGCCGTTTCTGGACCTGGACCGGGCCCTCGATGATGTTCTGCAGCACGGTCATGTGCGGAAACAGGTTGTAGTGCTGGAACACCATGGCACTGCGGTCCCGCAGCTCGGAAATCTGCTTGCGGCCCACAGGCGAGCCGAAATCCACGGCGGGCCCACCCGCAAAGGTAACCCGTCCGCCGTCGGGAATTTCCAAGCCGTTCAGGCAGCGCAGCACGGTGGTCTTGCCGGAACCGGAGGGGCCGATCAGCGCCAGCACGCCTCCGGTCTTCACCGACAGATCGATGGAGGTCAGCACCTGGTTGCCGCCGAAGGACTTGCGCAGGCCCTCGACGGAGAGCACGGGACTGGCGTCGGCGCCCGAAGGCGCGGCGGGCGGAACTTCAGTGGGCGACATAGCGGTCCAGCCTCTTCTCCAGTCGGGTCTGCCCGGCGGACAGGACCAGGCAGAACACCCAGTAGACCGCCGCGGCCTCCATATACAGCAGCAGGAATTCCTGGCTGAAGGCGGCAATTTCCTGGGCCACCCGGAACGCTTCGGTGACCAGGATCAGCGAGGCGAGGGACGTGTCCTTGACCAGAGAAATGAAGGTGTTGGACAGCGGCGGCACGGAGACCCTGGCCGCCTGCGGCAGGACGATGCGCCGGAGCGTGGTGGTGCGGGCCATGCCGATGGTGTGGCCGGCTTCCCACTGGCCCTTCGGCACGGACAGGATCGCGGCCCTGATCACCTCTGCCGCGTAGCCGCCCACGTTCATCGAGAACGCGATGATCGCGCTGGGCCACGGTTCGAGCACCACGCCGATGGTCGGCAGTCCGTAGAAGATCACGAACAGCTGCACCAGCAGCGGAGTGCCGCGAATGACCGAGATGTAGGCCCGGGCGGCCCCCGCCAAGATCCGGTTGCCGCTGATCCGCATCAACGCGAGCAGGAGCGCCAAGACCAAGCCGATGGCGAAACTGGCCAGCGACAGCGGGATGGTGCCGGTCAGTCCGCCCTGGACAATAGGCCAGAACGAACTGCGCAGCAGCTCCCAGTCGATGTTCATACGGCTACGTTAGCGTCTTGCCCCTGCCCGTTTACTTGGTGACGTCTGCGCCGAAGTACTTCTCGGAGATTTTGGCCAGCGTGCCGTCATCGCGCAGCTCGCCGAGCGCCTTGTCGAAGGCTCCCACCAGGTCCTCGCTGCCCTTCCGGAAGGTGAAGGCGCTCTGCGACTCTTCATCGGTTTCCGCGGCCACCTTGATGTCCTTGTTGTCATGGCTGGCCTGGTAATCCAGGTAGGTGAGCTTGTCGTTGATGGTGGCGTCCACCCGGCCCTGCTCCAGCAGCGAAACGGCCTGCGCCCAGCCCTCGACCGACTGGACATTGGCGCCGGCCTCCTCGGCGAGCTTGTACCAGTTGCTGGTAAGCGACTGCGCGCTGGTCTTGCCCTCTAGATCGGCCAGCGAGGCGATGTCGCTGTTGTCGCTCTTCACCACGACGACGCCGGTGCTCACAGTGTAGGGGTCGGAGAAGTCGTACTTGGCCTGGCGCTCTTCGTTGATGGAGACCTGGTTGGCGATCACGTCGAACCGGCCGGCATCCAAGCCGGCGAAGATGGCGTCCCACTGGGTCTCTTCGAACTTCACGTCCACGCCGAGCTTGTCCGCCACGGCTTTGACGATCTCGACGTCGTAACCGGTCAGGTCGCCCTGACCGCCCTCGTGGAAGCTGAACGGGCGGTAGGTGCCCTCGGTCCCCACTGTGATCACGCCGGCGTCCTGGATCTGCTGAAGCGAGCTGGCGGCGGCGGAGGTCGACGGCTGCGACTCCGACGGCGAGGAGGTGCTGCAGCCGGCCAGCACCAGGGCGGCAGCTGCGGCGGCACCGAGTACGGACAAACGACGACGAATCATGGTGGAAATCCCTTGTGTCTAGGACGATAAGCCTGCCGGTGGGGTGGCCGGCGGACGCTGAACGCTAGCACGTACAACAACCGCGACCTCAAGATATGTTCCGAACTGTGTCGATACTGTGAGCAGCCGCACGCCGTCCGGGACGCGGCGGTACGCGGCCGCACCGTCGTCCGGCGGTCGGAACCGCCGTCGTCCTTCGGTCAGTCCGCCGCCACCCGGACCCGCAGCGCGCCCGGATCCACGCGCATCGAGAGCCGGGAACCCAGGCCAATGTGGTCCCCGTCCAGCTGCATCTCCTGCGGCCGGCCGGCGGTGATCTCCACTTCCTTGCCCTGGTAGTAGTCCACCGACGGGTCCACGCTCCGGCCGCGCTTGGCCAGCCCGGCCAGCACACCGAGCCAGCCGAGCCGGCCGCGCGGGGAAATGGTCATGATGTCCAACAGCCCGTCATCGATCTGCGCGCCCGGGAACATCTCAAACCCGCCCTGGATCTTGCCGCAGTTGCCGCCCATCACGCTGCGCATCCGCAGGGTGATGGGTTTGCCGCCGTCGATGGACAGCGTGGCCCGGACCGGTTTGCCCGGGAGGTTGCGCAGCCCGGCTTCCACATAAGCGAGCCAGCCGATTCGGTCCTTGAGTCCGTCGTCCGTGCCGCCAATGACGGCGGCATCGAAGCCGAGTCCGGCCATGACCAGGAAGACCGCGCCGCTGCCCGAGCCGTCCACCTTGGCCAGCACGGCGTCGATGGGCCGGTCGCGGCCGGCCAGGGCGATGCGCACCGCGGTCTCCGGGTCGTCCACCGGCAGGTCCAGGTTGCGTGCCAACAGGTTGCCGGTGCCCAGCGGGATCACGCCCAGCGGCATGTCCGTTCCGGCCAGCTTGCCGGCCACGCGCCGCACGGTGCCGTCGCCGCCGGCCGCAATGACCAGGTCGACGCCGGCGTCCATCGCCTGCTGCGTCTGTCCGGCACCGGGGTCCTCCAGCGTGGTCTCCAGCCACAGCGGCGGCTGCCAGCCGGTTTCGGCGCATGCCTCTTCGACCAGCGCCACTAGATCAAAGCTGAACTTCTTCGATGGATTCCAGACCACCGCGGCACGGCGGGAGCCTGGGGGAGCGAATTCGGTCATGATGTCCTTTACCTGGGTCCTGTCCGGCCGGCCGTGGCCGTTCAACCCGACGAAACCATTCAAGCAGCATTCGCCAACTGGCGTTCGGCTCGACATCGCCGCGGGGCGATTATAAGTTCGAACAGGACAATCCCGGATCCAGGAGAAGTATGCTTCGGCGCGCACTTGCACTCATCATGGCCCTGCTGCTGACGGTGGCGGTGGCTGCTTGTGCCCCCGAGCGGGAATCGCCGGATCCAACCGCCCAGGCCCTGGCCAAGGGGCTGGCCGCCAAAGACGTCTCGACGGTGGCCTTCGCCGATGCCACCGGGGCCCAGGTGCAGGAGCAGCTAGCCGCGCTGACCAAGGGGATGGACGGGTGGCAGCCCGACGTCACCGTGGACAGTGTCGAAGAAGTAGAGTCCAACCTGTTCCGGGCAACCCTTTCCTATGACTGGCCGGCGGCGGACCCGGAGAAGGACACGGAGAAGGACTCGGGGAAGGACTCGGAGCAGGGCTGGAGCTACACCACCACCGCGGACCTGCGCTATGCGGACGACCGCTGGCAGGTGCGGTGGACCCCGCAGGTCCTGGAACCGTCGCTGGCGGAGGGCGAGCGGTTGGTGCTGGCCACGGAAGAGCCGCAGCGCGGCCAGATCCTCGACGCCGACGGCGACGCGATCGTCAAGAACCGCCCGGTCAAGATTGTCGGGATCGACAAGACCGGGCTGGACGAATCAGCCGCCGAGGACTCCGCCCGGGAGCTGGCAGCGTTGGTGGAGATTGACGCGGCCGGCTACGCGAAGAAGGTTGCCGAATACGGGCCGGAGGCCTTCGTGGACGCGATTACCCTTCGCGAGGGCGCCTTCAAGGAGCTGGACCAGGGGAAGCTGGAGGACATCGACGGCTTCCTGGCCGTGGACGACCAGATCCCGCTGGCGCCCAGCCGCACCTTCGCCGGGCCGGTGCTGGGCTCCGTCCGGGAGGCCACGGCAGAGGATATCGAGAAGTCCGAAGGCAAGGTGGTGGCCGGCGAGACCGTCGGCTCTTCCGGTCTGCAGGCCTCCTTCAACCAGGAACTAGCCGGTACCCCGGGAACTACCGTTTCCGCCGTAGGCGAGCCGGCCGAGGAAGGTGCGGACGCGCCGAGCCGCCAGCTGTTCCACCAGGACCCGGCCGACGGCAAGGACGTGAAGACCACGCTGGTGCCGGACCTGCAGTCCGCGGCCGAGGACATCCTGGCCGACACCAAGTCGCCGAGTTCGATTGTCGCGCTGCGGCCGTCCACGGGGGCAGTCCTGGCGGCCGCCAACGGCCCGGACAGCGAAGGCTACAACACCGCGTTCCTGGGCCAGTACGCACCCGGTTCCACCTTCAAGATCGCCACGGCGCTGGGCCTGCTGCGCAACGGCATGACCCCGGATTCCACCGTCACCTGCGATCCGGAGCTGGTGGTGGACGGCCGGACGTTCGAGAACGCGGACAGCTACCCGGCGGCCTTCACCGGCGAGATCACCTTGACCGAGGCCATCGCCCACTCCTGCAATACGGCGTTCATCTCCGAACACCAGGAGCTCTCGCAGGACCAGCTCGCGGATGCCGCCGGTGCCCTGGGCGTAGGCATGACGGCCAGCCCCGGGATCGAGGCCTTCCTCGGCACGGTGCCGCGCGAAGACTCCGAGGGCACCGCGCACGCCGCCTCGATGATCGGCCAGTCCCGCGTGCAAACGTCGCCGCTCTCGCTCGCCACCCTGATGGCGGCCGTGGTGAAAGGCGAATCCGTAGTGCCCACGTTGGTGGACGGACACGATCCCGAGGCCAAGCTCCCGGATGTGCCGAAGCTGACCGAAAAGGAGGCCGAGCAGCTGCGCACCATGATGCGCTCGGCCGTGGTTGACGGCTATTTGGCCAACCTGGCGGACCTGCCCGGCAAGCCCGCGATCGGCAAGACCGGAACCGCAGAGTACGGCTCGGAAAATCCGCCGCAGACCCACTCCTGGGTGATCGCCGGCCATGGCGACCTTGCCATTGCGGTGTTCGTGGAGGACGGCAAGCTCGGCGCCGAGACCGCCGGGCCGCTGGCCGAGGCCTTCCTGGAAGCCGCTGCCGCCGAGTGATGACATATCGACGGCGGTGCTCCCCTCAGGTGCGTTGGGCACCTGGGGGTTGCACCGCCGTCGTTAGCGGCAGGCCGGGTCCGTGCCGGACCGCTGCCTGCGGCTCCGCCTACCAGCGGTGGGCCACATCGACCACCAGCCGGGACATGTTTCCCGGGCCATCCAGGGTGAACACCCTGAACGGCAGCCGGGCGCGCACGCCCAATCCGATGGTGGTGTAGCCTTCGAAACTTCCGCCCCAAGCGAGCTGCCGGAAGGTGGTGTAGCCACGAACGTTGGCCAGTTCCTTCGGGTTGGCGGGACGGTAGGTGGCGCGGCCGCCGGAATTGTAGGCCGGTGCCTTGAGCACCACGGCCAGGTCGGCACCGCCGCGCAGCGGGATCACGCGGCCGGAGCCTTGGGCCCGCACCGTTCCGTAGCGAACGGAGTAGCCGGCCACATCGCCACGGATGTTGATGACCATGCGGTCATAGCAGGTGTGCCGCCCCGTGCGGACATTGGTGATCGGTGCGGTGGTGCTCCCGGGCGCGGATTTTGCCCCCGATCCCCAGGAAATCCCGCAGTAGGGAGCAGCGGCAGCGGGGCCCGGTGCCACCAATCCCAGGCCGAGGACCAGTAGGATCACGGACAGCCATGTGGGGAGCTTCCTCATGGCACACCGCCTCTCATCGGGTGACAGATGCACTCAGGATAGAAGCGTTTTCAGGCGGCGGACCGGGCGGTGTCGAGATGACGCTGAAACCGTTACGGCGCACTGTTCGCGCGGGTGTTTCCTTGATCTTCCGGTGACCGGTCCGTGTCCCGTCCGACGTGAAACCGGACTGTTACGCGGGTACGTAATATAAATCACAAAGCTGTAATTTGGGCAGGACGAGTGGCATACTTTCAGCGTTAGCCGGTTCCGGACCCCCCATCATTACCGGGCTGGCGAATCCCCCAGAGCCAGCCCCGCGTGAACCCCCCGCGGGGCTGGCCGATTTAAACGTCACACCGCCCGCCTGTCGCGGGGAAGTCCGAGCGGGAGCCTGAGTCAGCCCGCCCTGACGTCCATGACCACTGCCGAAGTGATCCGGCGCAGGTCCTCGAAGCCGATCGAGAACATCGCCCGATGATCGCCGGCGCCGGCCCACAGCACGGGATGGCCGGCCAAGGACCGATCCAGCACCGTGCGGATCGGCGCAGGGTGTCCCACCGGTGCCACCCCGCCGATGGCCTGGCCGGTGTGCGTGAGGACGAAGTCCGCGTCGGCCCGCCGGATGCGGTCCATTCCGAGCTCGGCCGCCACCAGCTTCGTGTCAACCCGCGCCGCTCCGCTGGCCAGGATCAGCAGCGGGCTGCCGCCGGAATTGAACACCAGGCTGTTGGCGATGGCCGCCACGTCGCAGTCCAGCATCCTGGCCGCGTCGGCCGCGGTGGGCACCTCGTCGTCGAGCACCGTGACGGTATCCGCAACACCCCGTTCCAGCAAGGCAGTGCGGACGGCGGCTACAGGGTTAGTCATGACCCGATGGTACCCAAGCGGCCTGAGCCTGCCTCAGCCCACATCGAAGCCGCTGAGCCCGCCCCTCGCGGCCGCGTAGGTTTTCTCAACGCGCCTGACCCGGCCCGGCGTGTTGCCGGACTCAAGCTCTGCCACTAGCTGTTCGACTGCATCCTGCGGGCCCTCGGCCACCACGCCGACGGTTCCGTCGGGCTGGTTCACCGCCGATCCGACCAGTCCCAGCTGCTCGGCCTGGTCGCGCGTCCAGTAGCGGAAGCCCACGCCCTGGACCCGGCCGCTCACGGTCGCGCTGAGCCGGACGTTCCCGCCGGTCCCGTGCTGTTCGTCCATGCGTCCCTCCTCACAGATGTGCGTCCAGCGTATGACGGCGGTGCATCGCTTCAGCCGGTGCCTCACCCCTGCCGGTACCTCGCCTCTGCCCCGTGACTCTGCCCCGTGCCTCTGCTTAGACGGTCCCGGAACCATAGGGACGGGTGATTGCCTCCAGAAAATGCCCGGACGGATCGGTGAAGTAGACGCCGCGGCCGCCGTCGTTGTGGTTAATCTGCCCGGGCCTGCTCCTCGCTGGGACGGCCCAGTAGTCGATTCCGGCCGACTGGATGCGTGCGAAGATTCCGTCGAACTCGGCTTCGCTGACCAGGAAGGCATAGTGCTGGGGCTGGACGCTGCCGTCCGCATCGGCGTAGTCCAGCGCCACGCCGCCCTCCAGCATGACGGTCATGAAGTATCCGAACATTGGCCGCGGCGGACCGAGCCCAAAGATTTCCGCGAAGAATTCGGCCGACGCATTCTTGTCCGCGGCATACACAATGGTGTGGTTGAACGAAACGGCCATGAGGCTCTCCGATTGCGGTGGCCGGAATGCTCCCGTCCGGCGGTTCCGGCTCTATTCAACTCCGCGCCAGACTGATGGACAAGCTCCGCCTGAAGCCGTCATGGCGCTTTAACGCAGTAACGGACGAACCGGCACATCAGTGGGTGCCGGCGTCGTCCGCCTGTGGGGGTGGTGCCGCTCTTTACGCCTGCTGGCTGGGTAAACGCCAGACCGTGCAATCCTGGGTGCTGATGGCGCGCCGTGAGCCGTCGGCGTCGTCGCGGATCCAGACCAAGCCGACTCCCGGCGCGGTGCGGTCGACCCGGCCCCGGTACTGGACGGCGTTGTCCATCCGGGCCTCAACCGAATCGCCGCGGCGCAGGTGCCCGAGGTTGCGGATCCGGGTGGGAGTGGAATTGACCAATGGGGACTGACCTGTGGTGGATAGTGTCATGCATGACCTCCTGTGTAGCGGGCGGGAAATGGGGTGCCTCAGTAAGACGGCACAGCTGTGAGGCTGGCCTGCCGAGGCAACATTCGGGGACTGCGGGTTAGGCAAAAAAGGCCGGTTCATACCGGCTGCAGAGGGGCGCTAACAATGGGGGCGGGGGAGCAATGCGGCAGGGCGCGGGAAAGAACTTCTCCGCTGATCTCCTGCTCCAAGCATGCTGATCCCTTGATAGTCCATTCGCAGTTTCACGTAATGGAACGGGCCGCCAGCGGGGTTTATTCCGATGCGGGCAAAATTATTCGGATGTGGTTTCGCGCGGACTTTCTCGGTACAGGCGGAAAGCGCCATGTGAACCGGTGGCCAGGGTTACCTGGTACCCGGATCAGTCCGGGTCAGGGGGTTTCCCGGGGCGGCAGTTGCTGCAACGACCAGGTGTTGCCGTCCGGATCGCTGAAGTACACGAAGTGTCCCCAGGGCTGTTCGTCCACGTCACTGGCTCCGACGCCGCGGCCGATGAGTTCCTGCCGGGCGGCCGCTGCGTCGGCCACCACCATTTGCAGGCCTTGCTGTGAGCCGGGCGCCATCTGGGTGATGCCATCGCCGATGACAATGGAACAGGCGGATCCGGGCGGGGTGAGCTGCACGAACCGCAACTCCGGATTCACCTGGTAGTCGTGGTCTGCATTGAAGCCCACCTGCTCCACGTAGAACTTCTTGGCGCGGTCCACGTCGGTGACCGGCACGGCAACGAGCTCGAGTTTCATATCCATGTCGGACACGCTAGCGCCGGCGCGGAGGTGGGGATAGGGGCAATCCTCCGCTCGCGGTCAGTTCCTGTCCCGAGCCAGGCGGAGCTGGTACCCCTCGGACTTTTCGAACAGGCCGCGCGGGTGTGAGCCGTTGTCGGCGAGCCAGACGATGTCCGCATCCAGGGTTACCGCATCAATCCGCCCGGTCCGCAGCATCATCCCGTCCTTGTGGACTTCCACCAGGGTGCCTGGAACCAAGTCCCAGTTTTCAAGCGGGGTATCAGGCATGTGGTGCTCCTCAAGTTGGGTCGACGCCGATGCATCAACTTCAACAATGCTGGCGGAGCGTGGCGGCCACAAGGGGACCGGCCCGTTGTTTACGACGAATTCACACATTCCGCCGTGCTGGAGTCGGGGCTTTAACTCCTGAAGTGGCTTCGCTCCGACAAGAGCCCGGGCGGGCTGTACAAACACGCTGAACCGCGATCTCCGGCTTTCCAATCGGCTTCGGTGGGGGAGAGCGGCCGGAAGCTATAACCGGGCGCTAGCTTCTCAATGTGCTGTTCGAGAAAATCTGCACAGGCTCCGGTAGCTTCGTCGCCAAGTGCCAGTTCGCCCGGATAGGGCCGGTCTCCATGGGTGACGACGCCGAAGACCTCACCCTCGTGCGGCTCATCGCAGGGCACGGGGAAGAGGGCAGTCTGCGTGGGGCCGGAGGAATATTCCCAGTCGAAGAACACGCAGTCGCCGGGCAGGGCAGCGCTCAAAGTCGACGGCTTGGTTCCTGCCTTCCACTGTTCAGCGAGGAAGCTGCCGATGTGCGCGGTATTCGCCGCCGACTCCTCTTCGCTCAGGGCAACCTCGGGCTCAACGGGGGAACCGGACGGCAGGGGAGTGGCGAAGCGGCCGGACGCAACGGCAGCGTTAGGTGCAGCATCGGACGATCCGTCTCCGGCGGCCGGCACCGCCGTCGGGCGTTCCGTTCCAGCAGGTGCAGCGCCTCCGTCGGATGCCGCGGGCCCGGAACACCCGACGAGCAGCAACCCGCCCATCACCACGAAAGCGGCAGAAAGCTGGATCCGCATGGTCCCCCGATGTCAGCGCAGAGGCCGCATCCGAAGGCAGACGAAACGTCAGCAGCCTAGCAGGGCAGTGCCGTAAGATCGTGGATGTTGAGGCACTGCCGGCGCGATCACCCCGCGGTGGCCGCTGCGGCGTCGGCCGTCTTCTTCCGGTAAATGGCCAGGAAGGAGGAAATCCGGCGCACCGCTTCTTCGATGTCCTCCACCGAAGGCAGGATCACGAAGCGGAAGTGGTCCGGCGTGGGCCAATGGAAGGCGGAGCCGTGCGAGACCAGGATCTTCTGCTCCTCAAGCAGGTCCAGCACAAACTTTTCGTCGTCCTCGAAGGGATAGACGGCGGGGTCGAGCTTGGGGAACAGATACATGGCGCCGGCGGCCGGGACGCAGCTCACGCCGGGGATCTGGTTGAGCAGCCGGCAGGCCAGATCGCGCTGTTCGCGCAGCCGACCTCCGGGCTTCACCAAATCGCCGATGGACTGGTAGCCGCCCAACGAGGTCTGGATGGCGTGCTGCGCCGGCACGTTCGAGCACAGCCGCAGCGAGGCCAGCAGTTCGAGTGATTCCCGGTATGCGGCGGTCTCGGCGCGGGGGCCGCTGATGGCCACCCAGCCGGCCCGGTAGCCGGGCATCCGGTAGGCCTTGGACAGCCCGCTGAAGGTGAGCACCGGCAGGTCCGGGGCCACGGACGCGGTATGGATGTGGACGGCGTCCTCGTAGGTGATCTTTTCGTAGATCTCGTCGGAGAACAGCACCAGGTCGTGCTTGCGGGCCAGCGCCGCGAACTGCTCCAGCACCTCCCGCGGGTAGACGGCACCGGTGGGATTGTTCGGGTTGATCAGCACGATGGCGCGGGTCCGGCCGGTGATCTTGGCTTCGACGTCGGCCATGTCCGGCCACCAGTGGTTGTCTTCGTTGCACAGGTAGTGGACGGCCTTGCCGCCGGAGAGCGTCACGGATGCGGTCCACAGCGGGTAATCGGGTGCGGGAATCAGCACTTCGTCGCCGTTCTCCAGAAACGCCTGCAGCGTCATGGAGATGAGCTCGGAGACCCCGTTGCCGATGAAGATGTCCTCCACGCCGATCTGCATCAGGCCCTTGGTCTGGTAATACTGGGAGATTGCCGTGCGGGCGGAAAAGATGCCCTTGGAATCGCTGTAGCCCTGGGCTCCGCGCAGGTGGTGGATCATATCCACCACAATCGACTCCGGCGCCTCCAGTCCGAACGGCGCGGGATCCCCGAGGTTCATCCGCAGGATGCGGTGGCCCTCGGCTTCCATCTTCTTGGCGGCGTGCAAAATCGGGCCGCGGAGCTCGTATCGAACGTTCTGGAGTTTGCTGGAGTGCTGCATCGGGCGCATGCCCTATGTTTTCATACCCGGCACAGACCGTTCATGTGGTGTTCCGCACGAATGATGTTCACACGCCGGTTTCGACAGGCCGGTTCAACACGGCCCGGCGTGGACGCTCCGGCGGCAGAGGTCTGGTGCCCGACGCCGTAACGGCCTAGCGTGATGAACCTCAACGCGGAGCACCTACGGAGGAACGCCATGAGCCTGAAGCACATCAACCCGGCCGGCATGTTCCGCAGCCCGGCTTTTTCCCAGGGCGTGCTGATCGACGGGCCCGGACGGCTGCTGGTGGTGGGCGGCCAGAACGGGGTCAATGCCGACGGCGAAATGGTCAGCGACGACCTCGCCAGCCAGACCAAGCAGGCAATGCGCAACGTGCTGGCAGTCCTCAAGGAGGCCGGTGCAACGCAGCAGGACGTCGCCAAGCTGAATATCTATCTGGCCGCCGGACAGGACCCGAACGTAGGGTTCGCAGCCGCCGCCGAGGTCTGGGGGCAGGTGCCGACGGCGATCACCGTCCTCCAGGTGGGCTCCGCCCGGCCGGGCGTGCTGGTGGAGATCGACGCCCTCGCACAGGTTCCCGCACCGGCCTGACGCGCCAGTCGCGGTCTTGGGCCGCCCGGGAATAGCTGTTGCGGCGGCAGGGTTGGGGCTCATCGTGAGTAAGCTCTTTGAACCCGCTACCCTGACCACCCCTGACGGCACCGGACTGATGCTGCGCAACCGCACGGTACTGGCACCCATGTGCCAGTACTCGGTGAGCGCACGCGATGGAGTGCCCAACGACTGGCATCTGGTGCACCTCGGAGCCCGGGCCGCCGGCGGCTTCGGGCTCGTGGTCGCCGAGGCAACCGCCGTGGTGCCCGCGGGCCGGATCTCCGACCGGGACGCCGGACTATGGAACGATGCGCAGCGCGACGCTTGGAAGCCCGTGGTGGACTTCGCCCACGCGCAGGGTGCAGCCATCGGTATCCAGTTGGCACACGCGGGCGCCAAGGCCTCCACCTACCCGTGGTTGCCCGCACAGGCCGAGGGTTCCATCCCGCTGGCCGACGGCGGCTGGGAGACGGTGGGCCCCTCGACGACTGACATCTTCGGGTTGGAGCGGCCGCATGCCATGGACCTCCCTGAGGTCCAGGCGTCGGTCCAAGCGTGGGCGGACGCTGCCCGCCGAGCGGACGAGGCCGGGTTCGACGTCGTCCAAATCCACGGTGCGCATGGCTACCTCATCCACCAGTTCCTCTCCCCGCTGACCAACCACCGTGAAGACGCCTACGGGGGCAGCTATGAAAACCGCACCCGGTACGCGCGCGAGGTCATTAAGGCTGTGCGGTCCGTCTGGCCGGACCACAAGCCGCTGGCCATCCGCCTTTCCGGCGACGACTGGGTCGAGGGCGGGTGGCGGCTGGCCGACACGGTCCGCTTTGTCCGCGAGGCGAGGGAACTCGGCGTCACCGCGTTCGACCTCTCCAGCGCGGGCATCGGGGCGTATCACGGACCCTCCGGCCCGGGCTTCCAAGTGCCGCTCGCTGCCGCTGTGCGCGAGGCGCTGGAGGGCACGGATTCCTTTGTCACCGCCGTCGGGCTGCTGACCGACCCGGCACAGGCAGAACACGTGGTGGTCACCGGGCAGGCCGACGGCGTGAGCGTTGGCCGCGCTGCGCTGAAGGACGCGCACTGGCCGGCGAACGCAGCGAAGGTCCTCGGAGTCGCCCGCGACGGGAACCCCCGTGCGGACCAGTACTGGCGCGCCGCCTGGTAGTTGCAAGGCGCCACGACGGCGGGGTGCGGCACCTTCGGTAGGTGCGCCCCCGCCGTCGTCGGTTATTTGTTGGGGCGGACGCGGTGCTTGCTGACGATGGAGACCCGGTTGAACGCGTTCATCGCGACCGTGATCCAGCTGACCGCGGAAAACTCCTCGTCCGTGAGCTGTTCACGGGCGGCAGCGTACTCCCGCTCCTGGCTGTGGTGGGCCGGAAGCTCGGTCAACGCCTCGGCCAGGGCCAGAGCCGCGCGTTCCTTGTCCGTGAATACTTCGGTATCGCGCCATGACGGGAGGACGGACAGCCGCTGCGCCGTTTCGCCTTCGCCTAGCGCAAGCCGGGTGTGCATGTTCAGGCAGTAGGCGCAGCCGTTGATTTGCGAGATGCGCAGGTTGAGCAGCTCGACCAGCTTCCGGTCCATGCCGGCCGCGTCGGCGGCCTCGCCGACCTTGAGCGCCAGGCCGTTGAGGGCGCGGTATGCCGCGGGGGTCTGCTTGTCGATGTAGATGTTGGCGCGACGTTCGTCGGTGCTCACTCAAGCCTCCTGATACTGGGGTGAATTCCCATTCTGGCACCCTGCCCGCCGGGGCCCGGGAAGAGTAGCGTGTGCCCCATGGAATTTGAGAAGCCGTTTGCGGAGCCCACCGGCCGCCGGATCCGGGTCCGGCTGGGCGGAGGGTTGGTGGCGGACAGCAGCCGGGCCAGGCTGCTGGTCCAGTACGGGCGGGGCGGACTGCCCACCTACTACCTGCCGCGGGAGGACGTGGCAGCGGGTGCGCTCGCCAATCCGCGCGCCGGATCGGCCGGGCAGCAGGTCTGGGACGTGGCCGTGGGCAGCAAGCGGGCGGAGGCCGGCGCCTGGGAGCACGCCAACCCCACCGGAGACCTGGCCGAACTGGCCGGGCATGTGACGTTCTCCTGGCGGCAGCTCGAATGGTACGAGGAAGACGAACGCGTGCTGGTGCATGCACGCGATCCCTATAAGCGGGTGGATACGCTGCGCAGTTCGCGCCGGGTCCAGATCTACCTGGAGGGCCAGAAGGTGGCCGACAGTATCCGGCCCTTGCTGCTCTTCGAAACGCATCTGCCCGTTCGCTACTACCTGCCGGCCGAAGACGTACGGACGGACCTGCTGGAGGCCAGCGACACCGTCACCAGCTGCCCGTACAAGGGTATGGCGCGGTACTGGTCCGTCCGGCTAGGCCAAAACCTGGTCCGCGACGTGATGTGGAGCTATCCGGATCCGATCCCGGAAAATCCCAAGATCCGCGACCTATTCTGCTTCTTTAACGAGCGCGTGGACCTGGTGGTCGACGGCCTCCCGCAGGACCGGCCGGACACCCCGTGGTCCTGACTCCGTCCGGGCCCTCAGGCCGCACTCGCCCCGGGGCCGTGGCCGCTCTCGAAGCCGGGCCTACCGTCGGCCTGCTTCTGCGGCTTATACCTTCTTCTCCGCGGAGAAGAAAAGGCTTTTGAGCATTTTCCCACCCCGACCTGTTGCATAATCAGCATGCTTATGATCTCTTGGGGGAAGTGGTTCTGGTCCCGCACTTCCCTGAGTGAGAGTGGTCTGCCGATGCATTGCGACGAGGATGCCTTGCAGGTTTTGTTCCGCAGAGCGAGAAGCGCCAAGGGTTCCTTGCGTGCGGCGTTGGAAGAGGAGTTGCTGCTGGGGCAGCTGGGCATCGCCGAAGGAATTGCCCGCAACTATTTGGGTCCGGGCCGGGAGATCGATGATCTGCAGCAAGTTGCCCGGCTGGGTCTGCTCAAGGCCGTCCGCGGCTTCGATCCGGACCACGGCGCCGACTTTTCCGCCTATGCGGTCCCCACCGTGCACGGCGAACTGAAGCGGTATCTGCGGGACAGTTCGTGGATGGTCCGGCCGCCGCGCCATCTTCAGGACCTGCGCACCGCCGCCATCAAGCTGACGCCGGAACTTGCGCAGCGATTGGGCCGCGAACCTCGGCTCCAGGAATTGGCCGGTGCGCTCGCGGAAAGCCCGGACACGGTGGCCGAAGCGCTGAATTGCCACGGCAGCCTGCGGCCGGAATCGCTGGACGGGACCCCTGAAGGGCAGAACATTGCCGAGTCGCTGGCCGTGACGGACGGCGGGACCGAACGGACCGAGGAACTGCTGATGTTGCGGGGCGCCATCCAGGAGCTCGAACCGCGGGAACGGGAACTGCTCTTTTACCGTTACTTCCAGGAAGAATCTCAGCGCCGCATCGGCGAACGCATTGGCATGACGCAGATGCAGGTGTCCCGCGCGCTCGCCCGGATCCTGGTCAAGCTTCAGCTCCGGGTACTGGGGGAGCAGCCAGCGCCGGCCCGGCAGCCGATGCGGACGGCGTAGCCACCGGGAGCTGCGCCACCGCCGCCAGGACATCCTCGGCGCTGACGGCCAGCAGTGCCGGGTCGGGATCCGCGGCAAACGTGTCGCCCAGCCGCAGGCTTTCATCGGTCAGAACGGTGTGCGGACCCGGTGGCGGCCCCCACACGCCGACCGGTGCGGGACCGAAAATGACCACTGACGGCCTGGCGTAGGCGGAGGCCAGATGGGCCGCGCCGGTGTCGACGGAAATGACGACGGCGGCCTCGGCAATGCTGGCCGCAAATTCCGCCAGCGACAGGGTGCCGGCGACGACGGATTCCGGCCCGAGTCCCGCCAGATCGGCGACGGCCTGTGCGCGCGGCCGTTCGGCCGCGCTCCCGGTGAACAGGATCCGGTGCCCTTGGGATGCCAGTTCGCGGGCGACGGCAGCGAACCGCTCGGCCGGCCAGAGCCGGCTCCCGTAGGCGGCACCGACGTGCAGGACGGCAGCCCCCGGGCAGGGGCTCGGCACCTCCGGCTTGTTGAGCCGGTAATCCAGCGGATCGGCGTCAATCCCGTGCCACTGCAGCAGGCGGGCCCAGCGCTCGCGTTCGTGCACACCCTCCAGCCACTCCGGGCCGTTCCAACCCGGCGCCTGGTGGCCGATGCGGACCGCGGGCTGCAGGACTTCCAGCCGACCGCGGCTCTCCGGGCCGTTGCCGTGCAGGTTCACGGCGATCTCCACCCGGCCGGGCGCCAAGGCAACCGGAACATCCAGCCCGTGCGTGGGCAGCAGGTTGTCCACGGATCCGGTCAGTTCGAGGACGGGCCGCAGCCAAGCCTGGGCGGCGTAGAGAATCCGGTGCTCCGGGTACGCCGCGCGCAGTGCCCGCAGCGCAGGAACCGCCACCAGCAGATCGCCCAGCTTCAGCGCCCGGAGCACCAACAGCTCCGGCCGTCCGTCGCGTTCCAGTTCTTGGGGTTCGGCCACCGTGCACTTCCTTCCAACCCTGTTGTGGCCCATCCTGCCAGATGCCCGCGGCGTCCGCTTCCAGCCCCATTCCTGCCGGCGGGAGGGAAAGCGGATGGCAAAACCAGTAGCGGCAAAGTGTTTAGGTCGCGGCTTTGCTGGGAACAGTGCTGGTATGAGTGCAGCCGCAGTCTCTCCGCCGCGGGCCATCCTGTTCGACCGGGACGGCACGCTGGTCACGGATGTGCCGTACAACCCGGATCCGGCGAAGGTCCAGCCGGTAGCCGGTGCCCGCGCGGCGCTCGAAGCAGTCCGGGCTGCCGGGCTGCCCTGCGGAGTGCTGACCAATCAATCCGGCATCGGACGTGGATTGATGACCCGGGAGCAGGTGGACGCGGTCAACGCTCGGGTCGATCAGCTGTTGGGCCCCTTTGACGTCTGGGAGGTCTGCCCGCACCACCCCGACGACGGCTGCCGCTGCCGCAAACCGCAGCCCGGGATGATCCTGGCGGCTTGCCGCCGGCTGGGGCTGGATCCGTCCGAGGTGGCCTACATCGGGGACATCGGGGCCGACGTCGAGGCTGCCGCCGCGGCCGGCGCAAGCGGCGTGCTGGTGCCGACGCCGGTGACCCGGCGCGAAGAGGTCGAGGCCGCCGGACTGGTGGCAGGGGATCTGGCCGAAGCCATATCCCTTCTGCTGGAGGCCCGCCCGTGAGCCGCGTGCTGGTGGCGCGGCTGGACAGCGCCGGAGACGTGCTGCTGGCCGGCCCGGCGGTGCGGGCAGTGGCGGCCGGCAACGGTGGCGGGCCCACCGACGTCATGATGCTGTGCGGCCCGCAGGGCAAGGCTGCCGCGGAGTTGCTGCCCGGCGTCGCCGAGGTTTTCAGCTGGGCCAGTCCGTGGATCGTGGATCCCGCGCCGCCGGCAACCCAGGACCACGTTGCCGTGCTGGCCGACTGGGTGCGGAAGGCCCGGATCTCCGAGGCCATCATTCTGACCTCCTTCCACCAGTCGCCGCTGCCGCTGGCCCTGCTGCTGCGGCTGGCCGGCGTCGGGCAAATCACCGGGGCTTCGGTGGACTACGCCGGCTCGCTGCTGGACCGGCGGCTCCGGCCGGGCGAGGACTTTCCGGAGGACCAGCCGGAGGCCGAGCGCGCGCTGGGCATCGCTGCAGCCGCCGGCTACCGGCTACCGGCCGGCGACGACGGCCGGCTGCAGCTGCGCGACATCCCGGATACCTCGTGCCTGACCGGCGACGGGCCGTATATCGCGGTCCATCCCGGCGCGGCGGTTCCGGCCCGTGCCTGGCCACCCCTGCACCACGCCGCCGCGGTCGAGCTGCTGATCGGAGCCGGATACCGGGTGGTGGTCACCGGCGGCCCGCAGGAACAGGAACTGACAGCCACCGTGGCCGTCCCCGGTGCCCTGGACCTGGGTGGGCGGACCGACCTGCGGAGTCTGGCCGGGGTGCTCTCCGGAGCCTCCGCGGTCGTCACCGGGAACACCGGACCGGCGCATCTGGCCGCCGCCGTGGGCACCCCGGTGGTGTCCCTGTTCGCGCCGGTGGTGCCGGCCATCCGCTGGGCGCCCTACAAAGTCCCGCTGGAGCTGCTCGGTGAGCAACATGCGCCGTGCCGGCTCAGCCGCGCCCGCATGTGCCCGGTCCCCGGGCATCCCTGCCTCTCCAATGTGGCCCCAGAAGAAGTGCTCGAGGCCGTGCAGCGGCTGACCCGCGGCGTGACGTATCTGTCCGCCCGGAGGAAGACGAGGAACGCGTGAAGATTTTGCTCTGGCATGTCCACGGCGGCTGGACCGATGCTTTTGTGCGCGGCCGCCACGAGTACCTGCTTCCTGCCACGGCCGAGGGGGGTGCGTGGGGTTTGGGCCGCGCCGGCCGCGACTGGCCGCCGTCGGTGCGGGATGTGGAGCCGGGCCAGCTGCGCGACGAGGAACCCGACCTGGTGGTGCTGCAGCGGCCCGAGGAGA
This sequence comes from Arthrobacter sp. NPDC089319, assembly GCF_040684925.1. Lineage (NCBI taxonomy): Bacteria > Bacillati > Actinomycetota > Actinomycetes > Micrococcales > Micrococcaceae > Arthrobacter > Arthrobacter sp. NPDC089319. The sequence goes on from NZ_JBFBGZ010000017.1 coordinate 36,367, forward strand.
TCGAGGAATGCGGGCGGCTGCTCGGCCGCCGGCCCGGGCGGGACCTTCCCGCGGTGTTCCTGGAACACAACACACCCAAGGGCGATGTGCCCAACTCGCTGCACCCGCTGGCCGACCAGCAGGACATGACGATTGTGCATGTCACCCACTTCAACCAGTTGTTCTGGGACTGCGGCACGGCCCGGACCACGGTGATCGAACACGGCATCGTGGACCCTGGCAGGCTCTACACCGGAGAGCTGGAACGGCAGGGCGTGGTGGTCAACGAACCGGTACGCCGCTGGCGCGTCACCGGGACCGACCTGCTGGCGGCCTTTGCGCAGGCGGGGCCGCTGGACGTGTTCGGCATGGGAACCGACCAGCTGGCCGCTGCCACCGAGCTGGGCCCCGACCAGTTGCGCGTCCGCGGCGACCTGCCGAGCCACCAGCTGCACGCCGAGCTGGCCCGCTGCCGCCTCTACCTGCACCCGCTGCGCTGGACGTCGCTGGGCCTGGCGCTGCTGGAAGCCATGCACCTGGGCATGCCGGTAGTGGCGCTGGCCAGCACTGAGGCGGCCCGCGCGGTTCCGCCGGAAGCAGGGGCCATCTCCACGGACGTGGACCAACTGCGCCGCCACGCGGCCCGCCTGCTCAAGGACCCGGAGGAGGCGGCGGCCCGCGGAGCGATCGCACGCGAGGCGGCGCTGCAGAACTACGGGCTGCAGGCTTTCCTGGACAACTGGGACAGCCTGTTGGCCGAGACCACAACCAATAACGGACGGGCCATCGCCGCCAACGAGAGGAGAGAGCCATGAGAATATCGATGGTTTCCGAACATGCCAGCCCGCTGGCCGCGCTGGGTGGGGTGGACGCCGGCGGCCAGAACGTGCACGTCGCGGCCCTCTCCGCAGCCTTGGCCCGGCGCGGGCACAGCGTGAGCGTCTACACCCGCCGCGATGACCCGCTGCTGCCCGCCCGCGTCACCATGCGGCCCGGGGTGGAAGTGGTGCACGTCACCGCCGGCCCGCCGGAACCGGTGGCCAAGGACGAACTGCTACCGTTCATGGGCCAGCTGGCCGACGGCATCAGCACCGACTGGGCGGAAAACCCGCCTGACGTGGTGCATGCGCACTTCTGGATGTCCGGCGTCGCTGCCCTCGACGCCGCCCGCCGCCCGGGCAGCTGCTCGGTGCCGGTGCTGCAGACCTTCCATGCGCTCGGCACCGTGAAGCGGCGGCACCAGGGCGCCCAGGACACCAGCCCCGCACAGCGCGCCTGGCTGGAACCCTCGGTGGGCCGCGATGTGGACCGGATCATCGCCACCTGCTCGGACGAGGTGTTCGAGTTGGCGGCCATGGGCATCCCGCGCGGCAACGTGTCCATCGCTCCCTGCGGCGTGGATTTAGGACTGTTCACCGCCGACGGCGAGGCCGAACCGCGCGGCCGGACCCACCGGATTGTCACGCTCGGCCGGCTGGTTCCTCGCAAGGGCGTCGACCTGGCGGTACGGGCCGTGCGGTTGCTGAAGGACCAGGGCATCGACGACGTCGAACTGCTGGTGGTCGGCGGGGCGGCCGGAGCAGCGGGGCTGGCGGCAGATCCGGAAGCCCAGCGGCTGCGCGGCCTGGCCCGGGAGCTCGGCGTGGAAGACCAACTGGTGCTGCGAGGGCAGCTCTCGCAGGAGCACATTCCGCCGGTGCTGCGCAGTGCCGACGTGGTCATCTGCGCGCCGTGGTACGAACCGTTCGGGATTGTGCCGCTGGAAGCGATGGCCTGCGGTGTTCCGGTGGTCGCGGCCTCGGTCGGCGGCCTGATTGACACCGTCGTGGACCGGAAGACCGGTCTGCACGTGCCGCCGCGCGACCCGCAGGCGGTGGCTGAGGCCGTGGCCGAACTGCTGGCGAATCCGCAGCTGCGCCGGGAGCTTGGCCAGGCCGGGCACCAACGCGTCGCCACCCGCTACTCCTGGGACCGGGTGGCGGCCGACACCGAAAAGGCCTACCACCTGGCGATCAGTCAGGGGTCCGGTGCAGTCACCGCCGGAGCCAGGCAACTGGAAGGAGAGGCACTGTGAAACGCGCAGTTTCGGGCGGCAGCCCGACAACCGCCAGCACTGGCGCGCTGACCGCTGCCGCGCCCCTCGCGGCCACCCCCTCGGCCCGGACCGAAGCCTATCTGCGGCCGACGGGACCCGCGCTCGTCCCGGTGCCGTCCGGTCCCGGCCGGCACACCGGAACCGAGGCGGTGGACGCCGTGCTGGCACACCTGCGGGCAGTGGAGCCCGCGGTGGAGTCCTTGCGAGCCCAGGCCGGCCAGCTGGCGGGTTGGGGGACCGAGCTGGCGCGGCGACTGCTGGCCGGCGGGCGGCTGCTGGCGGCCGGCAACGGCGGCTCCGCGGCGGAAGCCCAGCACCTGACCGCGGAACTGGTGGGCCGGTTCGACGGCGAACGGCAGGCCTTCTCCGCCATCTCACTGCACGCGGACACCTCGGCGGTCACGGCGATTTCCAACGACTACGGCTACGACCATCTCTTCGCCCGGCAGGTGCTGGGCCACGGGCGGGCCGGCGATGTGCTGCTTCTGCTGACTACCAGCGGCAAGAGCGAGAACCTGCTGCGTGCGGCCGAGGCAGCTCACGGCATCGGCGTCACCAGCTGGGCGCTGACCGGCAGCGCACCGAATCCGTTGACCAGGCTCTGCGACGACTACGTGGCCGTGGACGCGCTGCCCGCCAATGTGCAGGAGGGCCATCTGATGGCGCTGCACGCCCTCTGCCGGGCGTTCGACGCCGAGGTGGCGCGGCACGGGAACACCGCCGCCGGAGCGGAACCCGGGCCTCACGATGGGGCGGCCCGGTCATGAGGATTGTGGTGGTGGGCGACGTCCTGCTTGATGCCGATGTGGAAGGCGCGGCTACCCGGCTGAGCCCGGACGGACCGGTGCCGGTGGTGGACGCTGCCGAAACCACCTACCGTGCCGGGGGAGCAGGGCTGGTGGCCCGCATGCTGGCCCGCGATGGCCGGGACGTCCTCTTGGTGGCGGCAATGTCCGACGACGAGGCCTCCACGCGGCTGCGCGAGGCCTTGGCCGGCATCCGCGTGGTCGCCGGCCCGTCCGGTGCGCCGACGCCGGTGAAGACCCGCATCCGCGCCGGCGGCCAGTCGGTGGTCCGGGTGGACGAAGGCTGTGCCCCGGCCCCGTTGCCGGTCCCGACACCGGACATGCTTGAGGCGCTCGGGACCGCCGATGCCATCATCGTGGCGGACTACGGGCGTGGTCTGGCGGCCGCACCCGCGCTGCGCGCTGCGCTCGCGCCGCTGGTACACCGGATCCCGGTGGTCTGGGATCCGCACCCGGCCGGCCCGGATCCGGTCGAGGGCGTGGCCGCCGCGACGCCGAACCTGCCGGAGGCGCTGCGGATGGCCGGACTGACAACGGGGCTCGCGAAGGGCGGAGCCGGTGAAGCAGCGCTCGCCGCCGCCGAGCTGCGCTCCCGCTGGAACAGCCGCGCCGTCGTCGTCACACTCGGCGAGGAAGGGGCGATGGTCCAGCGGGAGGGGGAACTGCCTCAGGCAATTCCCACCCCCGCGACGGGCGCGGCCGATACCTGCGGGGCGGGCGACCGGTTCGCCGCCTCTCTGGCCGTGGCGTTGGCCTCCGGGCGCTCGCTGACCGCCTCGGTGCAGGACGCGGTAGGGCAGGCGGCTGCCTTCCTCGCGGCCGGCGGCGTGGCATCCCTGCGCCAGGACGCGGCGCCGGTTCCGCTGCGCGGCCCCGGCATGGACGCCATGCGCTTTGCCGCCCAGACGCGCGACGCCGGCGGAACGGTGGTGGCCACCGGGGGCTGCTTCGATCTGCTGCATGCCGGCCACGCCAGGACCCTGGCTGCGGCACGCAAGCTGGGCGACTGCCTGATCGTCTGCCTCAACTCGGACGATTCGGTCCGCCGTCTGAAGGGTGAGGAGCGTCCGATCATGAACCAGGAGGACCGGGCCGAGCTGCTGCTGGCCCTGGAGTGCGTGGATGCCGTGCTGGTGTTCGATGAATCCACGCCGGAGTCGGCGCTGGAACGGTTGCGTCCGGACATCTGGGTCAAGGGCGGCGACTATACCGCCGACCAGTTGCCCGAAGCCCGACTGCTGCAGTCGTGGGGCGGGCAGACCGTCACCGTGCCCTACTACCCGGCCCGTTCCACCACCGGCCTGGCCGCCGCGCTGGCGAAGGTTGGCTAACCCTGGTGAGAACCCTCATCCCTGAATCCGAGGAGGAAAACATGAGTAGTGCAGCAACCAACCCCGGCCGTGTGCTGGTCACCGGCGGCGGATCCGGGCTCGGAGCCGCCGTCGTGAATGCGGTGCTGGCCGCCGGCGGCACCCCGGTGGTGCTGGACCGCGACGTCAGCCGAATCAGCCAGGCCAAGAGTGTGGAGGTCGACGTCGCCGACCGCACCGCCGTCGAGGCCGCCGTGCAGCAGGCCGCGGACACGCTCGGCGGGCTGGACGCCGTGGTGACGGCCGCAGGCATTGACCGCTGCGGCCGCCTGGAGGACGTTCCGGCCGAGGAGTGGGAGAAGGTCATTGGGGTCAATCTGATGGGCACGGTCTCGGTGGTGCGGGCGGCCCTGCCGTACCTGATGTCCGCGCACGGACGGGTGGTTACGGTGGCCTCGTCGCTGGGGATCAAGGCCGTCTCCGACGCCACCGCCTACTGCGCCTCCAAGTTCGGCGTGGTGGGTTTCAGCCGCGCGCTGGCGGCCGAGACCCGCGGGCAGATCGGCGTGACCACCATGATCCCGGCCGGCATGAAAACCAGGTTCTTCGACGACCGCACCGAGCAGTACAAGCCGCAGGACGACTCCCGGCTCAACGACCCGGAACGCGTGGCCGACGCCATCATCTTCGCGCTCTCACAGCCGAAGGGCTGCGAAGTGCGGGAGATGGTCATTTGCCACGAAGAAGAAGACTCGTGGCCCTAAGCTGGCGCAGATTCGCGTAGACATCCTCTGCGCGGATCTCCTGCGTCAAGGAGAACTCGTGCGGGCAACGCTCCGCCGTCCAACCCACCTGGGTCAAGTCCGCCGAGCAGGCCGGACAGCGCGTCATCCAGGACATATGGACCCGGTGCATGGTCCGGCCCAGCGGCCCGGCCATGATCAGGTTGCCCACCCAGTAAATGCCCACCGTCGGGGTCCCGACGGCCTGGGCCAGATGCCGGGGCCCGCTGTCATTGCCCAGCATCACGTCGCTGGCCCGCAGCACCGCGGACAGCTCCTCCAAACCTAGGCGGCCTGCCACGGATTTAATGCTGCCCCCGTTACCGGATCCGGCTCTCTCGCGGCCGCGATCCACCACTTCGTCGGCCAGCTCTGCGTCGGACGGGTCGCCCACCACCAGGACCTGGCACCCCTCATCGGCCGCCCAGGCTGCCACCTGGCCAAAGTACGACGCCGGCCACCGCCGCCGTTGATCAGTGGCACCCGGGTGGAGGGTCACCAGCGACGGCCGGCCGTCGTCGAGCAGCCCGGCCAGCAACGCTTCCTCATCGGCCAGCGGCTCCAGCTCCGGTTGGAGCGCGGCCGGGGCCGCGCCGGCCAGTCCCACCACCTCCAGCGCACGCAACACCTCGTGCTGGTAGTAGAGGTACGGGATGGACCGCTCAAGCGCCGCCGCGTCTTCGGTCCGGGTACCCACCGTGTGCCGTGCGCCCAGTTCCAGCAGGAACGGGTTCGAAAACCGCCCGCCGCCGTGCAGTTGCACCGCCAGGTCGAACTGCTCGCCGCGCATCCGCTGCCGGAACAGCGCCACGGCCTGCGGGTCCTCCGGTCCGGGCCGGACGCCGTGCGCGAACGGCAGCGGCTCCACCCGGTGCACCGGGCCGGGCCGACCGCGGAACAAAGCTGCGTGGGCCTCTGTGCCCAGCAGGGTCACGGTCGCCTCCGGATAGGCAGCGGCCAATGATTCCAGCGCAGGAACCGAAAACAGCACGTCGCCCAGGCCTCCGCCGCGGAGCACCGCAATCTTGCGTACGTCCTCGAAGGGCTGCAGCACCGGTCCGATGCCGAGGCCGTGCCTGGCCTCGGCACTCAGCCGCTGGTCGCCGAAAGCGGCCCCGCCTGTAGGGGAATCTGTCATCTCCACCTCCTGGATCCACGCCCTCCGCAGCCGGTGTAGTCCGTCTCCGGGGATTCAGCTCTGCGGCGGTCCGTGGCTTCCTGTCTCCCTGAAGCCGGGGTCAGCCCGGCCCGGTTAGGCCGGCCCGGTAAGTCCTGCACCAGAGGTCCCACCCCGCGAAGGTCCTGCCCGGTTAGTCCAGCCGCAGAGGTCCCGCGTGTACGTCCCCGCCCGCGGGAGCCCTCGTGCACTTCACCCTAAAGCGCATCACGGCCGCTGGCCAGAGCCCGCAACCACCCCGGAGACGTCCCGAAGGCGCCCCGCAACCGCCCCGCAACCGCCCCGGAAGCACCCACCGGCCTCGCCGGAAACCTGTTTTGCCTCGGAGGAGACTCAGGCCAGGCCGGAGGAATCCGGCTTCGGTTGGGCGTCTGAAAGCGCCCGGCGAGGGGTAGGAGACCAGTACCACGCGATGTGGCAGGCGTTGCTGTCGGTGGGAATTGCCCGCGGTGGGCAGCGCCCACTTTGCGTGAACGTGAACGTGGACCCAGACCAGAGACCAGCGGGGCTTTGGACCCGCCGTGGACGGGAGGAGCGATATGACCACCGATTCCGATATTGCCCAAGACCTTGCTTCGCTGGAGGTGTACGACCCGAGGAACGGCAGCTTGGTGGGAGCGCTGGAGGAGGCAACTCCCGAGGAAGTGGGCGCCGCCGTCGCCGCCGCCAAGGCGGCCCAACCGCATTGGGCCGCCACCGATGCTGCCGCCCGCGGAGAACTGCTGGAAGCCGCTGCCTCGGCCCTGCAAGAGCATGCCGGTGAGTTGGCAGAGATGAACGCCCGCGAAACCGGCCGGCCCGAACACGAAGCCCGGGAGGGCGTCATGGCCGGGGCGGGAACGTTGCGGCAGTACGCGCAGCTGGGCCCGGTGCACCGCGGACGCAGCCTGCGCGGCGGTCAGCTGGCCGTGGACTACACCGTCAACGAACCGCGCGGCGTGGCAGTGGTGCTGACGCCATGGAACGATCCGGTGGCGGTGGCGGCCGGACTGCTCGGCGCGGCGCTGGCGACCGGCAACACCGTGCTTCACAAACCCAGCGAACGCTGCCCGCACTTGGGCGAGTTGCTGGGAAGGATCCTCTCCGACGTGCTGCCACCCCGGGTCATGAACACCCTGACCGGCGGACCGGCAGTGGGTGCCGCGCTCGCCTGCCATCAGGACGTGGACGTCATTGCGCACGTGGGCTCCAGCCTCACCGGCGCCCGGATTGCCCAGGCGGCGGCGCTCACCGGGGCACATGTCATCCGGGAGAACGGCGGCAACGATCCCCTGATCGTGGACAACGGCGTCGATCCCGCGTGGGCGGCCGAACAGGCTGCCATCGGCGCGTTCACCAACAGCGGGCAGATCTGCACCTCGGTGGAACGTATCTATGTGCACCGGGCCGTCGCCGGGCTGTTCGGTGAGGCGCTCGCAGCCGAGGCCCGCAGGCGCAACAAGGGCGGAGGGATTGCCCCGCTGGTTGACCGAAGGCTGAGGGACAACGTCCACGCGCAGGTATCCGAGGCGCTTTCCCTCGGTGCGGCAGCGGCAGAGGGCGGCGCGGTGCCCGAAGGCCCCGGGGCGCACTACCCGGCCACGGTCTTGATGGACTGTCACGGCCAGATGGCAGTGATGCAGGAGGAGACCTTCGGCCCGGTGGCTCCGGTCCAGCTGGTGGACAGCTTCGACGACGGGCTGCGGCTCGCGTCGGAAGGGCGCTACGGACTGGCGGCCACTGTCCTGACGGCGGACATGGACCATGCCCACCGCGCCGTGGCCGCGCTCCAAGTCGGCACAGTCAAGGTCAACGCGGTATTCGGCGGCGCGCCCGGCGGTTCAGCCCAGCCCCGCCGGGACAGCGGCGCAGGCTTCGGCTACGGGCCCGAACTGCTGGACGAATTCACCACGGTCAAGGTGGTCCATATGGGCCTGCCCGGCGGAGCGCGGCTATGAGCACCCCGTTGTCGGATGTCTCCGGGCTCGCCGATTGGCTGCCGTCCCGGCTGGCCGAGACCGCACCGCTGGTCACCGTGGTGGGAGACGTGATGCTGGATGGCTGGTTCAGCGGACGGATCGAACGGTTCTGCCGGGAAGCGCCGGCACCGGTGGTGGATATGACCAAACGGGAGTACGCCCCGGGCGGGGCCGCAAACACGGCCCTGAACCTTGCCGCGCTCGGTGCGCGGGTGCGTATGGTCGGCTTGATTGGACCGGACGACGCCGGACGGCGGCTCCGCGCCCTCCTTCAGAATGCAGCGGTAGACACCTCGGGGCTGGTGGAACACGGAGACGTCCTGACCACCACGAAGTACCGCATCATCGGTGGCGACCAGATCATGCTGCGCCTGGACGAGACCATGGACCGGGTGCCCGAAGCCGCCCAGGAACGGCTGGCCGCGGCTGTGCCCACTGCCTTGGCCGGCAGCGACGCAGTGGTGGTCTGCGACTACGGCACCGGCGGCTTGGGTGATGCGGTGCGCAGCGTGCTGGCACGGCACCGCGGCGGCCGGCTGCTGGTGGTCGACGCCCACGACCCGCGGCTTTGGTCCGGGATTGCGCCGGACCTCGTCACCCCGAACGCCGCCGAGGCGGCAGCCGTGCTGGGTGTGACACTGGACCCGGACACGGACCGCGCTTCCGCAGTGGCCAGCCAGGCAGGCAAGCTGCTTGAGGCAACCGGGGCGGGCGCCGCCGTCGTCACGCTCGACAAGGACGGTTCCCTCCTGATGATGCACGACGGCGGGACCCACCGCACGTGGGCAACCCCGGTCACCGAGAAGCAGGCATCGGGCGCCGGCGACACGTACGTGGCGTGCCTGACCCTGGCCCGGGCCGCGGGCCTTCCGCTGAGCACTAGCTTGGACTTGGCCCAAGCAGCCGCCGATGTGGTAGTGCACCGGCGCGGCACCTCTGTCTGCAGCACCACGGACTTGGCCGCGCACCTAGGCACTTTTTCCGACGCAGCGCTGGGCGCGGAGGAGCTCGGACAGGCGGTGGCAGCCGAGCGGGCGTCCGGCCGGCGGATTGTGCTGACGAACGGATGCTTCGACGTGCTGCACCGCGGACACACCCGCTACCTGACCCAGGCCAAGCAGTTGGGCGATGTGCTGGTGGTGGCGCTGAACAGCGATGCGTCCGCACGGCGCCTGAAGGGGCCCGACCGGCCGATCAACTCCGCCGCGGACCGGGCCGGCATCATTGCAGCGCTCAGCTGCGTGGACTATGTGACCGTGTTCGACACGGACACACCCATCCCACTGATCGAAGCGATCCGGCCGGACATTTATGCCAAGGGCGGCGACTATTCGCCGGAGATGCTCGAGGAGACCGCGGTGGTTGAGGCTTGCGGCGGCGAAGTCTGCATCCTGGATTACGTCGCCGACCATTCCACGTCCGCCGTGGTCCGCCGCATCCGTGGCTCGGCACCGGCAGGCAGCGCAAACCCGGCGCCTACGGACGGTACGACCCGGGCACCCAAGGTCGGTACCCACCCGGCGCCCACCACGAGTTCCGCCCCGGCGCCTACCACGAGTTCCGCCCCGGCGCCTACGGCCGGCACAAACCCGACGCCAGCGGCCCGGGCCGATCCGGCATGAGCCGCAGGAGCGCGGGCAGCTGGGCCGTGCCACCTCCGGAACCAGGTCCGGAGCTGGATGTGCTGGTGCCCAGCTACGGCCGCGAAGCCGAGCTGGCGGTGACGCTCTCCGGCCTGGCGTCCCAGGACGGCCCGGCGTTCTCCGTGGTGATCAGCGATCAGTCCGACGGAGCGCCCGCCTGGGAACACCCCGCAGTCGCCGCGATGACGCGGGTGCTGGAGGCCCAAGGCCGGCCGGTCCGGCTGGAACGGCATCTGCCCCGGCGCGGCTTGGCCGAGCAGCGCGACTTCTTGCTGGGTCTTGCCACCGCCGAACTCGTGCTGTTCCTGGACAATGATGTGTGGCTGGAGCCGGGCATGCTGGCACGAATGACTGCGGCCATCCGGCAGGAAGGCTGCGGGTTTATCGGTGCCGCCGTGCAAGGAATGTCGTTTCTGGACGATGTCCGACCGGGGGAGCAGGAACCCTTCGAACTGTGGGATGGCCCGGTGTCCCCGGAGCGCATCCGGCGCTCTGACGAACGGTTCGCCCGGTGGCAGCTGCACAACGCGGCCAACCTGACCCACATCGCCGCTGAGTTGGGGATTGCCGACGGCGGCTGGCGGCTATACAAGATTGCCTGGGCCGGCGGCTGCGTGCTGTACCGGAGGGACGCCTTGCTGGACTGCGGCGGCTTCGAGTTCTGGCGGGACCTGCCGCCCGATCACGCGGGCGAGGATGTGGTGGCGCAATTGAAAGTCATGGAGCGCTATGGCGGCGCCGGCATCCTGCCCTCCGGCGCCGTGCATCTGGAATCTCCCACCACTGTCACCGACCGGTCCACCGAAGCTTCGGACGTGGTCCTGCGCGAATAAGCCGTCCCGGCCCGACCGGAGATGTTCGCCTTCCTAGAAGGGCCTCGGGTCCTGCTGTTGGTTTGGTGACGATGGGTCCTGCCAGCTGGCCGTCGGCGGTCGGTTTTGTTGTTCGGTCCCTGAACGGTTTTTGCGGGCGGGGTGCCAGGACGGCAGCCAGTCGTCGTCGGCCTGCCCACCGGCGCCTGTGCCGTGGAGCGGGCGTGCGGTAAGTGGCCGGATTCGTGGCCGGTGGTCTTTGGGGAGCGCGTTGGCGACGGCGGGCGGGTAGGCCGGTTGGCCGGGCGGGTCGTTGTCTTCGCCGGGCCGGTCGGTGTAGGTCCGGCCGGCCGGGGTGGTCACTTCGAACACTCCGGGCGCGGGCTGGGCCATGTTCCAGCCGGCACGGGTTTTCAGCCCGTGGTGGGTCTCGCACGGCGGGCCCAGGTTCCCGGCATCGGTTTCGCCCGTGGCGCCGTCGGCGCGGAAGGCCTGGGTGTGGTCGATCTGGCAGGCCTTGCCGTGTTTGCGGCAGCCGGCGAACGGGCACACCTCGTCCCGTTTCCGCACCGTCCGGGCCAGGTCAGCCGGCGGCCGGTACCGGGTGCGGCCGTAGGAGAGCCGGGCCCCGGTCTCCGGGTGGGTCAGGATCCGGTAGAACGACTTCGCATCCGCACACAGCTGCCGGGCCGTGTCCGCCGGGATCGGCCCGAACCCGTCCAGCGTGGCCGGTTCCTCGCTCAACCCCAGCAGCGAGAGCACCGGGACGGTGACCGCCGGTTCGGCGTGGATCCCGGCCGCCGGCCCGGTCTCCAGGCCCGCGTGCACGAGCAGGTCCGTGAACACGTCGGCCCGCAACTGCCCCCTGGACCGGGTCTCGCCGGCCGCACCGCGCAGGTGGTGGGCGGTGCGGGTGAGCCGGTCATCGATCGCGGCGGCCTGCTCGGCCGGCAGGTACGCGTTCAGCCACGCCATCCCGTCCGGCGCCGGTTCCACCCCCACGTTCCGCCGTTCCTCCGCGGTGCGGCGGCGCCTGGTGATGGTTTCCGGGTGCGTGCGCTCGCGCAGCCGCCGGGCCATGTCCCGCAGCGACCGCAGCGACCTGCCCTTCACCCGGCCCAACAGGGTCTGTTCGAACCCGGCCGCCGCGTCCTCGGGCAGGGACCGGCCCTGGCTGACAATAATGGCGGCCTGTTCCCGGTCCAGGTCCCCGGCGGCCATCGCCGCCAGCGTGGCGGGGAACAACCGGTGCAGGTCAGCTGCCTGGTCCATTCTGGCGCGGGCCTGGTGGTCGGGCAGGCCGAGGAGGCAGCCCAGTTCCTCGGCCGCGGACGTCGCGGCCAGGAGCTGCCGCTGCCGGAACGTGGTGCACCCCGGCCCCGGCGGCGGCAACTGCTTCAGCGCCCTGCGGCCCAACTGCGCCTCCAGCGCCACTTCCCGGGCATCGAGCCAGCACCTGACCCGGTGCACCGCGGCCAGATGCTCCACCGCCTCCTGATACCCCAGCCCGCCGGTTTCCGACCCGGTCAGCGTGGCCAGCAACACCGCCGGCTCCGCCCCCGCCACCAGTGTCTCGAGACGTTCGGTGTAATAGTCGGCGTTCGCTGCCGACTCAAACAACCCCGCCGGCAGCCAGCACCCCTCGGGTAGATTCGGCAGCTCCGCGAA
>NZ_JBFBGZ010000018.1:0-41674 GCF_040684925.1 Arthrobacter sp. NPDC089319
GATCAACAAACCCCACCCGCATACCGAGCCGCTGACCGAGATGAACGACCCACAACAAGCCGCCTAAAAAATCTCAAACAGGTTGACAGTTACCGCACAGGGGGTGCTCTCGAAACCATCCCCTGTGCTCGTGGCCAGATGACCCTCCGTAGCGGGTCATCTCGACGCGAACGCCTGACCTCAGGGACGCTTCCAGCCCCATCCGGCGGCCGGGACAGTAGAAAACCGCCGGGGCAGGGTTGGTGGACCCTGCCCCGGCGGCGAATGGTGCTGAGCTGAAACCGGTAGCCGTCAACGCCTGCAGCGCCGGCTGAAGTGCGGCGCGCCGTCGCGCGGGCGACACCGCGGGCACGCTGCGCCACCCGGCCCTGCGGCGCGCCGACGTCAGGGCTGCCGGACAGCCAGCACGTTGCACGGGGCTGACAGCAGGATCGTCTGCGCGGTCGAACCGAGCAGCAGCTTTCCCACCGGCGTACGGTTGCGCACCCCGATGACAATCAGCTCGGCATCGGACTCCTCGGCGGCGTCCAGCACTTCCTCGGCGGGCAGCCCGTCCGAGATTCCGTGCCGGATGCTGAAGCCGACTCCTGCCCCACCCAACACGGCTTCCAAGCGGGCCACGTCGGCGGCGTCTGCGTAGCCGGGATCCACCAAACGGTCTGCCCGGGTGGCGTTGACCACCAGCAGCTTGGCCGCCCGGCGGCCGGCCTCGTCAATGGCGGCTGCCAGGGCCGCATCGCCGAGGGCGTTGGGGACATACCCCACCACGATCGTGCTCATGCGCTGACCTCCTTGTCCCGCGGGCTCTCGTCGTCGAGCGCTGCCGATTCCATCACGCGTTGGCGTTTCTTCATCCAGAAGGACAGCACGAAAATGACGACCAAAGAGATGTAGATTCCGGCCGCGATCGGCGTGGATACCAAGGCCAGCGGATCGCCCTGCGAAATGGCCAGCGAACGCCGCAGCTGGCTCTCGAAGATCGGGCCAAGGATCATGCCCACCACCAGCGGGGCGATCGGATAGCCGTAGCGGCGCATGAAGAAGCCCAGCACGCCGATGACCAGCAGCACGAACACATCCACCGGCGTGAAGTTCACCGAGAACGCGCCCAACGCCGCGAAGACCAGGATGCCGGCGTAGAGGTACGGCCGCGGGATCTGCAGGATCTTCACCCACATGCCCACCAGCGGCAGGTTCAGCACCAGCAGCATCAGGTTGCCCACGTACAGGCTGGCAATCAGCGCCCAGACCAGGGCGCCCTCCACCTCGAACAGCAGCGGACCGGGCTGGATGTTGTAGCGCTGGAACGCCACCAGCATCATCGCCGCCGTGGCCGTCGTCGGAATGCCCAGCGTCAGCAGTGGCACCAGCACGCCGGCAGCGGCAGCGTTGTTGGCCGATTCCGGCCCGGCCACGCCTTCGATCGCGCCGCGGCCGAACTGCTTCTTGCGTGCACCCTTGGCCAGTTTCTTCTCCGCCGCATAGGACAGGAAGGTGGCAACGTCGGCGCCGCCGGCCGGCATGGTACCGATCGGGAAGCCGATGAATGTCCCGCGGAGCCAAGGCTTCCAGGACCGCTTCCAGTCCTCCTTCTTCATCCACGAGGTCCAGCCGCCGGTCACCGGGATCACCTTGACCGGCCCGTGCCGCAGCCGCGAGGCCACATACAGCGCCTCACCCAGGGCGAAGAGCCCGACGGCGACCAGCACCACGTCGACGCCGTCCGCCAGGAACGGGCTGCCGAACGTGTAGCGCTGCTGCCCGGTCATCAGGTCCACGCCCATGAACGCCAGGAACAGCCCCAGGCCCAGCGACGCGAGACCGCGCAGCACCGAGGCGCCCAGCAGCGCACCCACGGTCAAGAACGCCACCACCATCAGGGCCACATACTCCACCGGACCGATCTGCACGGCGAACGCTGCCACATAGGGTGCCACGAAACTCAGCAGCACGGTGGCCACGGTTCCGGCGATGAAGGAACCGATCGCCGCCGTCGCAAGCGCCGCGGCGCCCCGGCCGGCTTTCGCCATCCGGTTGCCCTCCAGTGCGGTGACAATGGAGGCGGATTCGCCCGGCGTATTGAGCAGGATCGAGGTGGTCGACCCGCCGTACATGCCCCCGTAGTAGATGCCCGCGAAGACGATGATTGCCGCCGTCGGCTCCAGGCTGTACGTGATCGGCATCAGCAGGGCAACGGTCATGGCCGGGCCGATGCCGGGCAGCACGCCCACTGCCGTGCCGACCAGCACCCCGCCCAAGGCGTAGAGCAGGTAGATCGGCTGCATCGCCACGGAGAAGCCCTCGAGGAGGGCGTAGAAGTTATCCATTCAGGAACGGCACCCCTTCGAGCACACCGGCCGGCAGCGAGACGCCGAGCAGCCCGCCGAAGGCGAACTGCAGCACCAGCGCCATGACAACGCCCACCACGGCGGCCCGCCACAACGGCTTTGCCCCCAGAGCCCACGCGGCGCCGAAGAACAGCACCGCCGCGGCAACCGGCCAGCCCAGCGGAATGATCAGGAAAATATGGACGACGACGGTGCCCGCCATCTTCGCGACGGTCAGCCAGTCGGTCCGGACGTCCGGGTCAATGTCTTCGCCTTCATCGGCCTCGCCGGTCTTGCCGCGCAGCAGCTGCACGATCAGCCCGGCGCCGACGATCACCAGCAGGCCGGAGACGAGGTAGGGAAGCGCCCGCGGGCCGATGTCGCTCGCCGAGTCGGGCGTCTGGATCCCGGCGCCGGCAACGAAGCCGACGATCCCAATGCTCAGGATCACCGCCGCGAAGATGATTTCTCCGAGCGGCTTGACCGGGGCGGCATCGCTGCCGCCCCGGACCGCTCCAGTAGTGGAAGGAGCCATGGTTACTTCAGCAGACCGATATCCGTCAGCGTTGCGGTGACCGTCTCGATGTCCTCGGTCAGGAAGCTGTTGAACTCCTCGCCGGCCAGGAAAGCGTCCGCCCAGTTGTTCGTGGTCAGGGTCTTCTGCCAGGCGTCGGTGCCGTGCAGTTCGGTGACCAGCGCTGTGAGCTTTTCTGCCTGCGCATCGTCGATGGATCCCGGAGCCACGACGCCGCGCCAGTTGGTCAGCACCAGATCCACGCCCTGCTCCTTCAACGGCTTGACCTCGGGCAGCTGCGGGGCGGCTTCCGGACCGGAGACGGCCAGGGCACGCAGCTTGCCGGCCTTGACCTGCTCGGCGTACTCGCCCACACCGGAAATGCCGGCGGAGACCTTGTTGCCCAGCAGCGCTGCCAGGGATTCGCCGCCGCCGGAGTACGGGATGTAGTTCAGGCTGTCGGCACCAACGCCGGCTTCCTTGAGCATCATGCCGGCCAGGATGTGGTCGGCGCCGCCGGCGGAGCCGCCGGTGATGGAAACGCCCTTGCCCTTGGCCTTGACGTCGGCGATCAGGTCATCGATGGTCTGGTAGGGCGAATCGGCCGGCACCACGACGACGAGCGGCTCTTCGGTGAGCCGGGCGATCGGTGTGGTGTCTTCGATCCGGTTGGCGGACTTGTTGGTCTCCACGGCGCCCACCATCACGTACCCCATCACCATCAGGGTGTTCGGGTCCTGTTCCGTGGCCAGCTTGGCCAGGCCATTGGTGCCGCCGGCCCCGCCGATGTTGACCACCGAGGCGCTGGAAACCAGGTCGTTCTCCTGCAGGTCCTTCTGCATGGAACGGCCCGTCTGGTCCCAGCCGCCGCCCGGATCCGCCGGGACAATGATGTTGAGCTTGTCGATGCCGGCTTCTTCGGAGCCGTTGCCGGAGCCGCTGGAGCCGGTGGAGCCGCAGGCTGCCAGCATCAGGGCGGATGCTGCCGCGGCGGCCACCAGGGCCGAACGGCGTCTCATCGTACGGTCGAGCTTCATGTAGGTTCTTCCTCCTCCAACCGGCGTGATGGGCATCACCACGCCGTCGCCCCAGCGTAGGGAGCGGCCCGGTCCGGCGGAAGAATGCGGTCATTGTGGCCGTATTGGTCATTGTGGTCATCGGCACACGCCCCTGTGGCGCAGCTAACAACATGCGAAGATGGCGGGGTGTTCCGATCCCTGTCCCTGCGCTCCCAACTGTTCGTGCTGCAGCTGTTCATCCTGCTCGTCGTCGTGCTGGTGGCGGGTTCGGTCGCCATCTCCATGCAGGAACAACAGATCCGCGATGCCTACGAAGGGCGCATGGTCGGCGTGGCCCGCTCGGTGGCGCAATTGCCCTCCATCGTGGAGGCCTTCGACGACGCCAACCCCAGCCAGACCATCCAGCCGATCGCCGAGCTGATCGCCCAATCCACCGGGGTGACGTATGTGGTGGTCACCGACCACCGCGGCATCCGCTACTCGCATCCGAACCACTCGCTGATCGGACAGATGGTTTCCACCGACCCATCCATCCCGCTGTCCGGCGAGACGTTCATTGGCAGGCAGACCGGCACGCTGGGCGAATCGTGGCGGGTGAAGGTACCGATCTATGACCGGTCGGGTGCCACAGTGATCGGCACGGCCTCGGTGGGCACGTTGGAGTCCACGCTGCGCAA
This sequence comes from Arthrobacter sp. NPDC089319, assembly GCF_040684925.1. Taxonomy (NCBI): domain Bacteria; kingdom Bacillati; phylum Actinomycetota; class Actinomycetes; order Micrococcales; family Micrococcaceae; genus Arthrobacter; species Arthrobacter sp. NPDC089319. Next base: position 4,538 of record NZ_JBFBGZ010000018.1, read on the forward strand.
AGACCTGAACGACGACCTGCCGATCCTGCTGGCGTGGCTCATCGCGGCCGCGCTGGTCGGCTCGGCCGGCGCCATCTACATCTCGCGCCTAGTCTGGCGGCGGATCTACCAGCTGGAGCCGGAAGAGATCGCCGCGCTGCTCGAAACCCGCGACGCCATGCTGCACGGCATCGGCGAAGGCGTGGTGGCCGTCGACGACCGCGGGCGCATCGCGCTGCTCAACGACGAGGCGAAACGCCTGCTGGATGTCTCCGACACCGCGCTGGGCCGCCCGGCCACCACGATCCTGGAACCGGGGCTGGCGGCGATGCTGGCCGCCAACGGCGGGGCCGACGAAACGGTGCTCGCCGGCGAACGCGTGCTGCTGGCCCGGGCCAACGCTGCCACGGTGGACTCGCGCCGGGTGGGCAGCGTGATCATCCTGCGCGACCGCACCGAACTGCACCAGCTGCTGCAGGATCTTGACGGCGCGCGGGACGTGACCCAGGCGCTGCGCGCGCAGGCGCACGAATTCTCCAACAAGATGCACGTGATCTCCGGCCTGCTGGAACTGGGCCGCACGCAGCAGGCAGTGGATTTCATCTCCCGTTCCGGGCACGGCGGTTCGGTGGTGGCCGGCGAACTGGCTCCGGGGATCACCGACCCGGATGCCGCCAGCCTGCTGATGGCCAAGACAACCATTTGCGACGAAAAAGGCATCCAGCTGCTCATTGATCCGGCCTCCGTGCTGGCGCCGGACGGCACCACGGATCCGGTCACGGTGCTGGGCAACCTGGTGGACAACGCCATGGAGGCCGTGGGGCCGCAGGGCACCATCACCGTGTCCATCGCGGAGGGCGCCGATGGTTGCACCATCACGGTCGCCGACGACGGTCCCGGCATCCCGCCGGAGGAGCGCGGGCGGATCTTCCAACCGGGCGTCTCGAGCAAGGAAGCTGCGCTGCCGGGCAGCCGCGGATTCGGCCTCGCGCTGGTCAGCCGGGTGGCTGCCCGGCGCGGCGGCACGGCCCGGGTTGCGCCGTCAGCCTCCGGCGGCGCCGAGTTCACGGTAAGCTTCTCGCCGACCCCGTCCAAGGCCAGCCAGCAAGGAATCCCGGTCCCATGAGCCAGATCCGCACCGTCGTCGTCGACGATGACAAGGAAGTCGCCGGCGTGCATACCGGCTTCCTGCTGGCCCACGGCGCCTTCGAAGCGGTGGGCACCGCCTACACCGGGACCGACGGGCTGGCCATGATTGCGGACCTTCGCCCCGAGCTGGTGCTGCTGGACATTCATTTGCCGGACCTGAGCGGCATCGAGGTCCTGCGGGCAGTCCGGAACCTGCCGGGCGAGCCGGTCGACGTCATCGCGATCACCGCCGCACGGGAACTGGACACGGTGCGGGCGGCGATGGCGGGCGGAGTGCTCCACTATCTGGTCAAGCCGTTCACGGCCCGGGTGTTGATGGACCGGCTCGACGCCTATGTGGAGCACCGGCGGCATATCAGCAGCAGCGGCCAGGCGGTCGTGCTGGACCAGGACGGCATCGACCGGCTGCTGGCGCCCGCCGGGGCCCCGCTGGCCACCATCCCGGCTTCCCGGGTGTCCGTCGCGCTGCCCAAGGGCCTGTCCCTGCCCACCTTGGAGGCCGTCATCGCCGACCTGAACGCCACCGGCGCCGCGTCGTCGGCCTCCGAAGTCGCCGGACGGCTGGGGCTGGCACGCGTGAGCGCGCGGCGCTATCTGGAGTACCTGGTGTCGCGCGGCGAGGCCCGGATCACGCCGCGGTACGGCGCCGCCGGCCGGCCGGAGAAGTTCTACCTGCTGACCGGCGGCTGAGAACTCATCTGCCTGGCCCGCCGCAGGGTCAGCTCCGCGTGCTTGAGCAGCGGTCCGTCGATCATCTTGCCGCGGAACCGGAAGGCCCCCGGCTCGTTGGCGGCGGCCGCCAGCAGGGCGGCCGCATAGTCAGCCTCCGCCTGGCCTGGACGGTAGGCACCCCTGACGACGTCGGCCTGGCTCGGGTGGATGATGGCCTTGGCCGCAAAGCCCGACGCGGCCGCATCCTCCGCTTCCGCCGCCAGCCCGTCCAGGTCCGGTATGTCGATGTAGACCGAGTCGATCGCCGCCTTGCGGCGGGCGCCCGCGGCCAGAAGCACCTGCGAGCGCGCCTGCCGGGCAACGTCCCGGTAGGTCCCGGACGCGAGCCGGCTGGAGCTGCCGCCCAGCGAGGCGACCAGGTCTTCGGCGCCCCACATCAGCGCCGTGACATTCGGGCAGCCGGCCAGCTCAGCGGCCTGCAGCACGCCAAGGGCCGTCTCGCAAAGCGCCACCACCGAATACTCCCCCAGCCCCCGCACCGCCGACACGTCCTCCGCCTTGGCCAGCATGATGGTCCGGTAGCCGGACCGTGCGACGGCCGCCAGGTCCAGGGCGTGGTCCGCGGTGCCGACTGCGTTGATCCGGACCATGGTCCGGGCCGGATCCAGCGGGTGGCCGAGGATGGCTTCCCGGGCCGCGGCACGATCCGCCGGCGCCACCGCGTCCTCCAAATCAAGGATCACCGCGTCGGCACGCTCGGCGGCCTTTCCGTAGCGGTCCGGCCGGTCTGCCGGACAGAACAGGATGGCCGGTCCCATGTCGAAGTCCGTCACCGGTGCCCGCCTTCGGGCCGGCCGTCCCACAACTCGGCGTCGCTGGTTTCCGAGCCCGCAATGGCGGCGGCGTGGCCGTCCTCCGTCCACATCAGGCAGCTGCGGGTCACGGTGGCCACCACATCGCCGTGCTGGTTCCGTCCGGTGTGGTGCATGGTGACCACGCCGGTCCCGGGCCGGGACTTGGAGAGCCGCTTGTCGGTGACCACCGTCTCGGTATACAGCGTGTCCCCGTGGTAGAGCGGGTGCGGGAAGGTCACGTCCGTAAGGCCCAGCTGCGCCACGATGGTGGACTGGGTCAGCTGGCCGACCGACTGCCCCACCACCGTCGCGAGGGTGAACATGGAGTTCATCAGGCGCTGCCCGAACGGCTGTTCGGCCGCCCACGCCGCGTCCAGATGCAGGGCCTGGTTGTTCATGGTGGCGGTGGTGAAGAGCACGTTGTCCGCCTCCGTGACGGTCCGGCCCGGACGGTGGGCGTAGATGACGTCAGCCTCGATCTCCTCGAAGTACAGCCCGCGCTGGATGATCACCTTCTGGGCACCGGCTGCCTCGGAGGGGGTAGCCGCGGCCCCGGCGTCGGTGTTCACCGGGCACCCGCCTGGAGCTGATCGATCCGGAGTTCGGCGCCGGTGGCGGCGACCACGTCCTGGACATCCACGCCCGGGGCCGTCTCGCGGAGTACCAGGCCCTGCTCGGTGACGTCGATGACGGCAAGATCGGTGATGATCTTGTCCACGCAGGCCCTGCCGGTGAGCGGCAGCGTGCATTCGGTGAGGATCTTGGGGTTCCCGCTCTTATCCAGGTGCTCCATCATGACGATCAGCTGCTTGGCACCGAAGACCAGGTCCATGGCCCCGCCCATTCCCTTGACCATCTTGCCCGGGATCATCCAGTTGGCCAGATCCCCGTTCTGCGCCACCTGCATGGCACCGAGCACGGCCACATCCACGTGCCCGCCGCGGACCATGCCAAAGGATGCGGCCGAGTCGAAGATGGCCGCCCCGCGGTTGAGCGTGACCGTTTCCTTGCCCGCGTTGATCAGGTCCGGATCGAGCTTGTCTTCGGTCGGATAGGGTCCGACGCCCAGGATGCCGTTTTCCGAATGCAGGATGACTTCCACCCCGTCGGGAATGTAGTTCGGGATCAGTGTGGGCATCCCGATGCCGAGGTTGACGTACTGCCCGTTTTCCAACTCCTGGGCCACACGGGCGGCCAGCTCGTTGCGCGTTAGTGCCATGGCGTGCTCCTTCTACTTCCCGGTTGAGCCGGTGCCCCGGCCGGCCAGCTGCACAGTGCGTTTTTCGATCCGTTTCTCCACGTCCGGCGCCAGCACCACGCGCTGGACGAAGATGCCGGGTGTGTGGATCTGCTGGGGGTCCAGTTCGCCCGGTTCCACCAGTTCCTCCACCTCGGCGATGGTGATCTTGCCGGCCATCGCGCAGAGCGGGTTGAAGTTCATCGCCGTGACGTGGAAGACCAGGTTGCCCAGCCGGTCACCCTTGGCCGCGTGCACCAGCCCGAAATCCGGCCGCAGCGATTCCTCCAGCACGTAGTCGGCGCCGCCGAAGCTGCGCACCTCCTTCGGTTCCGAGGCCATGGCCACCGACCCATCGGCGTCGTACTTGCGCGGCAGGCCGCCCTCGCTGATCTGCGTGCCGACGCCGGCCGCGGTGTAGAAAGCGGGGATGCCGGCACCGCCCGCGCGCAGCTTCTCCGCCAGCGTGCCCTGCGGAGTCAGCTCCACTTCCAGCTCGCCGGCCAGGAACTGCCGGGCGAATTCCTTGTTCTCGCCCACATAGGAGCTGATGGTGCGCCGGATCCGGCCGTCCGCCAGCAGCACGCCGAGGCCCCAGTCGTCCACGCCGCAGTTGTTGCTGATGGTCTCCAGGTCAGTGGTGCCCGCGTCGTGCAGCGCCTGGATGAGCGCCACGGGAATGCCGCACAGGCCGAAGCCGCCCACGGCCAGCGAGGCGCCGTCGGGGATGTCCGCCACCGCCTCCGCGGCGGTTGCTACTACCTTGTTGATCATTGAGTCCTCCTCGGTCTGGTGCAAACGGCCCCGGATCTCCACGCGGGCCTGGCGGCCCTTGGTCGATCACCGGGGGTGGGTGGCGGCCCTTGGTCGATCACCGGGGGTGGGTGGCGGCCCTTGGTCGATCACCGGGGGTCGGTTACAGGCCCAGCTCGCGGGCAATCAGCATGAGCTGCACTTCGGTGGTCCCTTCGCCGACCTCCAGGATCTTCGAATCACGGTAGTGGCGGGCCACCCGGAACTCGTTGATGAATCCGAAGCCGCCGAAAATCTGGGTGGCATCGCGGGCGTTGTCCATGGCGGCTTCGCCTGCCACCATCTTGGCAATCGCGGACTGCGTTTTGAAGTGTTGGCCGGCCAGCATCCGGGCGGCCGCGTCGTAATAGGCCAACCGGGCGGTATGCGCGCGGGCTTGCATGCGGGCGATCTTGAACTGGATGGCTTGGAAGGCGCCGATGTTGGTGCCGAAGGCCTGCCGCTCCTTGGCGTAGCGCACCGCCTCATCCACGCACCCCTGTGCCGCCCCGGTGGCCAGCGCCGCGATCGCGATCCGGCCCTCGTCGAGGATCTGCAGGAAGTTGGCGTAGCCGCGGCCCCGCGACCCCAGCAGGTTCTCCTCCGGCACGCGCACGTTGTCCAGGGTGAGCGGATGCGTGTCCGAGGCGTTCCAGCCCACCTTGTTGTAGGCCTTCTCGGCGGTGAAACCCGGTGTGTCGGTGGGAACCAGGATGGTGGAGATTTCCTTCTTGACCGAGCCGTCTGCGCGCTCGGAGGTGCCGGTGACGGCGGTGACGGTGACCAGCTTGGAGATTTCGGTACCGGAGTTGGTGATGAACTCCTTGTGCCCGTTGAGCACCCATTGCCCGTCGACCAGTTCGGCCCGCGTCTTCGTGCCGCCGGCGTCCGAGCCGGCTTCGGGTTCGGTCAGTCCGAAGCCGGCGAGCGCTTCGCCGCTGGCCAGCATCGGCAGCCACTGCTGTTTTTGTTCCTCGGTGCCGAAGCGGTAGATCGGCATTGCGCCCAGCGAGACCCCTGCCTCCAGGGTGATTGCCACCGACTGGTCGACCGCACCGAGTTGCTCCAGCGCCAGCGCGAGCGCGAAATAGTCGCCGCCCATCCCGCCGTACTCCTCCGGGAAGGGGAGCCCGAACAGGCCCATCTCGCCCATCTGTTCCACCACCTTGTACGGGAAGCTGTGCTCCTCGTCGTGCTTGGCGGAGACCGGGGCGACCACCTCGCGGGCAAAGTCGCGGACCGTCTCCACCAGGTCCTGATGGTCCTCGCTGAGGGAAAAATCAGGCATGGTCATGCCCCTTTCTGCTCATGTTCCGGGGCAGGATCTGCTGCCCGCACGACGGCGACAATCTGGTCGGCCTTGACCAGATCGCCGGGTTTCAGGTTGATGCTGACTTCGCCGGCGATCCCGGCGCTCAGCTGGTGTTCCATCTTCATCGCTTCCACCGTGAGCAGCGGCTGGCCGGCCGACACCTGTTCGCCATTTACCACCGCCACCGAGGTCACCGTGCCCGGCATCGGCGAGCGTACCTCGGGCGACACCTGCCCGTCGGCCCGCTGGACCTCAGCCAGCGCGTCCGCCAGCCGGCTCTCCCGGCTGCGGACGGCCAACCGGGCCGACCAGCCTGCATCGCCCAGCCAGAGCGCGCCGTCCTCGCCAAAGGCATGGCGCAGCGGCCGGCGGACCCCGTCGATTTCAACGGCCTGCCCGTCAACGGAGGGCACGACGGCGTAGCTGCCGCCGCCTGTGCTGACAACCGCACCGCCGGGCGGGTCCGCTGCCGCTTCCCCGGCCCAGGTTACGGCCACCTCCCGGTGCTCGCCGCCGCCCAGGTCGAAGCTGACGGTGCGCGGGCGCGGCCCGCTCAACCGCCAGCCGTCGCTCCGCCAGGCGGACCCGGCACGTCCCGCCGCCCCGGTCTGGCCCCGCGTCTGCCGTTCCCGGAGCAGCCAGTACACCGCGGCCACGGCCAGTTCCGCGTCGTCGGGCCGCCGGAACTGTTGGTGCATGATCTTCCGGTCGATCAGCGTGGTGTCGAGCCGGCCGGCGTGCACATCGTCGTCGGCCAGCAGGCTGCGAAGATGCTCGATGTTTGTGTGAATGCCCAGCACGCTGGTATCGGCCAGCGCGCCGTCCAGCCGCGCCAGGGCCTGCTGCCGGTCCACGCCCCACGCGATCACCTTGGACAGCAGCGGGTCGTAGTCGGAGGGGATGGCCAGGCCGGGCAGCAGCGAACTGTCCACCCGGATGCCCTCGCCGGATGCTTCGGCCAGTTCCAGCACCGTACCGGCCGACGGCAGAAACTGCTGGGCGGGGTCTTCGGCATACACGCGGGCTTCCACCGCGTGTCCGGTGAGCACGACGTCGGACTGCGCCATCGGGAGCGCCTCGCCGGCCGCAATCCGCACCTGCCATTCGACCAGGTCCAGCCCGGTCACCAACTCGGTGACCGGATGTTCCACCTGCAGCCGGGTGTTCATCTCCATGAAAAAGAACTCGTCGGGGGTGTCGTCGGAGACCAGGAATTCCACGGTCCCGGCGCCGGTGTAGTCCACCGAACGGGCGGCCTCGCAGGCCGCCTCGCCGATCCTGGCGCGGGTGGCTTCGTCCAACAACGACGACGGCGCCTCCTCGATGACTTTCTGGTGCCGGCGCTGCAACGAACACTCGCGCTCGCCCAGGTGGATGGCATTGCCGAACCGGTCACAGAGCACCTGCACTTCGATGTGCCGGGGCCGGGCGATCAGCCGCTCCAGGAACAACGTGTCGTCGCCGAAGGCGGAGGCGGCCACGCGCCGGGCGGCGGCGAGCGCAGCGGACAGCTCCTCGGGCCGCTGCACGGCCACCATCCCCTTGCCGCCGCCGCCGGCCGACGGCTTGATCAGCAGCGGGTAACCGACCTTCTCCGCGGCCAGGACTAGGCGCTCGTCGTCGAGTCCGGGTTCGTCGATCCCGGGGACCACCGGAACCCCGTGCGAGGCCACATGGTTCTTGGAGCGGATCTTGTCCCCCATGATCCCGATGGCGCCCACATTGGGCCCGATGAAGACTATGCCCGCCGCCTCCAGAGCCTGGGCAAAGTTCACATTCTCGCTGAGGAAGCCATAGCCGGGGTGAACCGCCTCGGCACCGGTGGCCTTGCACGCTTCGATCACTGCGTCGATGCGCAGATAACTCTCCGTAGCGGGCGCCGGCCCGATCCGCACCGCGACGTCGGCCTCGCGCACGTGGCGGGCACCGGCGTCGGCGTCTGAATAGACGGCGGCGGAGCGGATGCCCATGCCGCGTAGCGTACGGATGACTCGGCAGGCAATTTCGCCGCGGTTGGCAACCAGGACGGTCTCGAACACTTCTCTCACATCCTGAACAGGCCGAAAGCGGATTCCGGCAGCGGGCTGTTGGCGCAGACATCGAGGGCCAGGCCGAGCACCGTGCGGGTCTGCGCCGGGTCGATGATGCCGTCGTCCCAGAGCCGGGCGGTGGAATAGTACGGGTTCCCTTGGGCCTCGTACTGTTCCCGGATGGGGGTCTTGAATTCTTCCTCCGCCTCGGCGCTCCATTGCTCGCCGCGGGCTTCCAGCTGGTCGCGCTTGACGGTGGCCAGGACCGAGGACGCCTGGTTGCCGCCCATCACCGAGATCCGCGCGGCCGGCCACATCCAGAGGAATCGCGGCGAGTAGGCGCGTCCGCACATGGAGTAGTTGCCGGCGCCGAACGAGCCGCCGATCACCACGGTCAGCTTCGGCACGCGCGCCGTTGCGACGGCGGTGACCATTTTGGCGCCGTGCTTGGCGATGCCGCCTGCCTCGTAGTCGCGGCCCACCATGAAGCCGGAGAGGTTCTGCAGGAAGACCAGCGGGATGCCGCGCTGGTCGCACAGTTCAATGAAATGTGCGCCCTTGAGCGCGGATTCGGAAAAGAGTACGCCGTTGTTCGCCACGATCCCCACCTGGTGCCCGTGCAGCCGGGCGAAGCCGGTGACCAGGGTGCTGCCGTACTCGCGCTTGAACTCATGGAAGCGGCTGCCGTCCACCAGCCGGGCGATCACTTCCCGGACGTCGTAGCTGGCATTCACGTCCACCGGCACGGCGCCGTAGATCTCCTGCGCGTCGGCTGCCGGCGCTTCGACCGGCGCCGTCTCCCACGCCGGCGCGGTGCAGGGGATGGTGGAGACAATGTCGCGCACGATCTCCAACGCATGCAGGTCGTTCTCCGCCAGATGGTCCGTCACGCCGGAGGTTCGGGCATGCAGGTCGCCGCCGCCCAGCTCCTCGGCGGTGACCACCTCGCCGATCGCCGCCTTCACCAGCGGCGGACCGCCCAGGAAGATGGTTCCCTGGTTGCGGACAATCACCGTCTCATCGCTCATCGCCGGGACGTACGCGCCGCCGGCGGTGCAGGAACCCAGCACCGCGGCTATCTGCGGGATCTTGGCCGCCGACATCCGCGCCTGGTTGTAGAAGATCCGGCCGAAGTGCTCGCGGTCCGGGAAGACGTCGTCCTGCTTGGGCAGGAAGGCGCCGCCGGAGTCCACCAGATAGATGCAGGGCAGGTTGTTCTCCAGCGCCACTTCCTGGGCGCGCAGATGTTTCTTGACGGTCAGGGGGTAGTACGTGCCGCCCTTGACGGTCGCGTCGTTGCAGACCACCAGCACGTGGCGGCCGTGGACCAGACCGATGCCGGCGATCATCCCGGCGCCGGGCGAATCGCCGTCGTACATCCCTTCCGCCGCGAGCGGGGCGATCTCCAGGAACGGGCTGCCGTCATCCAGCAGGGCGTCCACCCGCTCCCTCGGCAACAGCTTGCCGCGGCCAAGGTGGCGGGCGCGCGCACTCTCCGGCCCGCCTTGCGCCGCCGAGGCCAAGCGGTCGTGCAGTTCGGCCGCGAGCTTGCGCTGCGCAACATCGTTGGTCCGGAAGCTTTCACTGGTAGTGTCCACCCGGGAAGCCAGTGTCTCCATCGACACCTTCCTGGCCGAAGCCGTTGCGCATCCCGCAGCCCGCCGCTGATAGCAGCAGAAACAACTGGCCTGCAAGACGCATTTTGGTTAGTCTGTACTAACTGAAATCAGGCTAGTAGCCGCCCACTGTCTTGTCCAGCACTCACCCAGCATTTGCCCGAGGGAGCCGATCCATGCCGAGCGCACCGCATGCCGACGCCGAGATTCGGCAGACCGGGCGCAGCCGGGCCAAGGCCACCCGCCGGGCCGCGCTGCTGGATGCGGCCGCCCGCCTTTTCGCCGAGCGCGGCTTCAACGGCGTCTCGATCGAGGACCTGGGCTCGGCGGTAGGCGTCAGCGGCCCTGCGGTGTACCGGCACTTCAACAGCAAGCATGCCGTCCTGGCCGCCCTGCTCACGGGCGTCAGCCAGGACCTGCTGGACGGCGGCCAGGAAGTAGCGGCCAGCCGGAACAACGCCGAGGAAGCACTCCGCGGGCTGGTCGCCTTCCATGTGGACTTCGCCTTGAAAAATCCGGACGTGATCCGCGTCCATGACCGGGACCTGGACAGCCTGCCCGCCGACGATTCCGCGATCGTCCGGACGCTGCAGCGCACCTACGTGGAAGTGTGGGTTTCCGTGCTGGCGCGGCTGCTGCCCGAGGCCGACGCGGCGCAGCTGCGGGTGCGCGCGCACGCCGCTTTCGGACTGATCAACTCCACCCCGCATTCGACCCACCGGAGCCGGCCGCTGCGGGAAGCCTGGCGCCGCAATCTACTGGAACAAATGGCATGGGCGGCGTTGAAAGCCGAGTAGGGTGTATCAGATACCAACTAGCCGAAAGGTCTACTGTGATTGAGCTTCGTCCTGTAGAACCTGCCGACCTCGACGAGTTTTTCGAGTACCAGCAGGATCCCGACGCCAACCATATGGCCGCATTCGCCGCCAAGAATCCCTCCGACCGCGGCGTCTTCAACCTGCACTGGCAAAGCCTGCTCGATGACAAGACCATCACCGTTCGAACCGTCACCGTCGACGGCGAAGTGGTGGGAAGCGTGCTGGCCTATCCGAACGAGGGATACCCGGAACTCAGCTACTGGACGGCCAAGTCGCAGTGGGGCAAGGGCGTCACCACCGCCGCCGTCGAGGCGTTCCTGAAAGAATTCACCGCCCGCCCGATCCGCGCACGGGTGGTCAAGGACAACCTGGGTTCGGTCAAGGTCCTGCACAAGCTGGGCTTCCGGACCGTTGGCGAGGCCCAGGGCTTCGCCAACGCCCGCGGCGCCGTGGTCACCGAGGAGATCCTCGAACTGGCCTGAGACCATCGACAGGCGGATGCCGTTCTGCGTGCGTTCCGCCCCGGCGATTCGCTGGTTGTCCTGGTGGCCGCCCCAGATCCGCATGGTGAGCGGATAGAAGAGCCGGACCCATCCGGAAGCCAGTCCGGTCGTTCGTATCCAATCGTCTCGACAATGCCTCCGGCCCGGGTCACGAGGCCCGCTATGGGATCAAAGGCGATGCTGCCGTCGTCGTCTTCCACTCTCCAGCGGCCCTCACCATCACTGATTCTGACCTTCACGCTGTCACTGATGCCTTTGTGGTCCGTCCTGTCCACTACGGCTGACAGGGGTCCGCGCAGGGTGGCATCTCTTACCGCGGCCAGAAGCTCAAGCAACGCCACGAAGTCCCCGTGACCGCCCATATCCACCTGACTTCCTTGAGGCTGGCTTTCCTTGGCACTGGCTTTCATCGGCGGGTGCGGCAGTAATGGGCAGGAAACTTGGCCCTACACCATGGTCAGCGCCATACCGGGGTCGTGCAAGATGGTGCCGACGTCGGCCAGGAAGCGCCCGGCCTGCGCGCCGTCCACTACCCGGTGGTCGAAGGACAGGCTCAGCGTCACCACCTCGCGCAGCGCCACCTCGCCGCGATACTCCCACGGTTGCCGGCGCACTGCACCGACGGCCAGGATGGCTGATTCCCCCGGATTGAGAATGGGAGTGCCGGCATCGATGCCAAAGACACCGATGTTGGTAATCGAGATGGTCCCGCCGCGCAGGTCGGACGGGGCGGTTTTGCCGGCCCGGGCGGTTTCGGCCAGCTCCCCCAGGGCCTCGGCCAGCCGGCGCAGATCCAGCCGGTGCGCGCCCTTGATGTTCGGCACCGTCAGCCCGCGCGGGGTGGCCGCCGCAATACCCAGGTTCACGTAGTTCTGCTGCACAATCTCGCCGGCCGCCTCGTCCCAGCGGGCATTCAGTTCCGGATGGCGCCCCAGTGCCAGGCACACCGCCTTGGCCGCGATGGTCAGCGGTGTGAGCTTGAGCCCGGCGAACGCCTTGTTCTCTTTCAACCGCTGGATCAGTTCCATGCTGGCCGTGGCATCGACGGTCAGGAACGACGACGCATGGGGTGCGGTGAACGCGCTGGCCACCATGGCCGCGGCCGTCAGTTTCCGCACTCCCTTGATGATGATGCGTGTCTCCGCCTCGGCCGCGCCGGCCAACCAGCCGCCTGCCCCAGTGGCCGGCACCTCCGCCGGGGCAGCCGCACCGGCGTCGTGGAAACTCTGCACATCCGCGCGGGTAATCAGCCCCCGGTCCCCCGTTCCAGTGACCTGCGCCAGATCGACGCCGAGATCCTTGGCCAGCTTCCGCACCGGCGGGGTGGAGCGGGGCCGCTCCGCAGCGAGTTCGGCGGTCCATTGCTCCGTAGCCGGGGCAGCCGCCCCACGCTCCGTACCCGGGTCAGCCGGCGCCACGTGGGGCATGTTCCGGGTTTGGCCGGACGCTGAAGCCCCCGCATTTCCGCTAGGGTCCGCGTCGACACCCCGCGGCACGGCCTCGACGCCGGCCATTGGCGCCAATGCGGCGCCGGCTACCGCAACCGTCCGGCGAGGCCGCCGTGCCGGACGGCCGTTCCTCTCGGCGGCAGCGCCGTAGCCCACCAGGTTCGGCCGGCGCTGCGACGAGGGCTCCCCCGGCGCATTCCCGGCGTCGTCCTGTCCTGGCTCGTCCACCTCGATGGAAACGATCGGTTCCCCGACGCTGACCGTGGTACCGGGACCTTCGTGCAGCGTGCGGACCACGCCGGTGAACGGCGAGGGCAGCTCCACCACGGCCTTGGCCGTTTCGACCTCGCCCAGGATCTGGTTCAGCTGCACCGCATCGCCTTCGGCCACATGCCAGCTGACAATCTCCGACTCGGTGAGCCCTTCGCCCAGATCCGGCAGTTTGAATACCTTGATCCCCACGGGTTCAGTCCTCCAGTCCGGTCAGCGAGTTGGGCCGGCCGAGCACCCGGTCCACCCCGTCAAGGATGCGGTCCAGGTCCGGCAGATGGTGCCGCTCCATCTTGGCCGGCGGATAGGGAATATCCATCCCGGTGATCCGCACAGGGGCGTGTTCCAGGTAGTAGAAGCAGCGTTCGGTCAGGCTGGCCGCAAGCTCCGCGCCGAGCCCGCCGGTCTGTGCCGCCTCGTGCGTCACTACCAGCCGGCCCGTTTTGCGCACGGACGCCTCCACCGTGGGAAAGTCCAGCGGCGACAGCGAGCGCAAGTCGATGACTTCCACCGATATGCCGTCGTCCGCGGCCGCCTGTGCCGCCTCGCGGGCAGTCTGGACCAGCGCGCCATAGGTCACCAGCGTCACGTCGGTTCCGGACACTTCCACCCGTGCGCTGTCCAGCGGCAGCGCGTCCTCCAGCGGAATCTCCTCCACCTCGCCCTTGGTGTGGTACCGCCGCTTCGGCTCGAAGTAGAGCACCGGATCGTCGCTGGCAATGGCCTGCTGGATCATGGTGCAGGCGTCCTGCGGATTCGACACCGCGATCACGCGCAGTCCGGAGGTGTGGGTGAAATATGCTTCCGGCGATTCGGAGTGGTGCTCGGCCGCTCCGATCCCTCCGCCGAACGGCACCCGGATGGTCAGCGGCATCTTGACCCGGCCGCGGGTGCGGTAGTGCAGTTTGGCCACCTGGCTGACAATCTGGTCGAACGCCGGGTAGATGAAGCCGTCGAACTGGATCTCGCAGACCGGCCGGTAACCGCGGTAGGCCATTCCGACGGCGGTGCCCAGGATCGCCGATTCGGCCAGCGGAGCATCGATCACCCGGTGCGCCCCGAAGTCCTTCTGCAGCTCGTCGGTGATCCGGAAGACGCCACCCAGGGCACCAATATCCTCGCCGATGATCACCACCTTCGGGTCGTTCTCCATGGCCTTGCGCAGGCCGGTGTTGATGGCCCGCCCGAACGTCATGATGGTCATCGCTGGCCCCCTTCAGCAGCTTCGAATGAATCAAGGTAGCGCTCGTAGTGCCGGCGCTGGCGTGCCAGCACCGGGTGCGGCGCCGCATAGACGTTCTCGAACAATTCAAGGTCGGCAGGTTCGGCCATGTTGATGCAACCGGCCCGCATCTCGGCGGCGGCTTGGTCCGCAGCCTGCTGGACCTGTTGCCGCAGCCCGTCGTCGAGCAGCCCTTCGGCGCTCAGCAGGGCGGCCAGCCGGTCGATCGGATCGCGGCGTTTCCAGTCCTCGAGCTCGTTGGCGTCGCGGTAGCGGGTGGGGTCGTCAGCCGTCGTATGCGGTCCCATCCGGTAGGTGACAGCCTCGATGAAGGACGGACCGCCGCCGACGCGTGCGTGGTCGAGCGCCTTGCGGGTCACGGCCAGGCAGGCCAGCACGTCATTGCCGTCCACCCGGTAGCTGGGAATGCCGAATCCCGGGGCACGGTCGGAGAGTTTGCCCTGGGCCTGCAGGCCTACCGGCTCGGAGATCGCCCACTGGTTGTTCTGGCAGAAGAAGAGGACCGGGGCCTGGAAGCTCGCCGCGAAGACCATGGCCTCGTTGACGTCGCCCTGGCTGGTGGCACCGTCGCCGAAGTACGCCACGGCCACCGCGTCGTCGCCATCGAACTTGGCTGCCATGGCATAGCCGGTGGCGTGGAGCGTCTGCGCGCCGATGATCACCTGCGGGGTGGCCATGTTGATCTCGTATGGATCCCAGCCGGAAGGCCTGTTGCCGCGCCACACCCGGATCATGTCCGTCAGGTCCACACCGCGGCAGTAAGCTACGCCGTTCTCGCGGTAACTGGAGAAGACGAAGTCGTCCTTGCGCAGGGCTCGGCCGGAACCGATCTGTGCCGCTTCCTGTCCCAGCAGCGGCGGCCACAGGGCCAGCTCTCCCTGACGTTGCAGGGCGGTGGCTTCCTGGTCCAGCCGGCGGACCACCACCATGTCCTGGTAGAGGCCGGCGAGCCGGTCGCCGTCGATATCCTCCAGCCAGGGGTCGAACTCCTCGCTGGCTGTCCGCGTTCCGTCCGGAGCGAGCAGTTGGATATAGCTTTCATCATTGACCGGACCGGCCGGGTCCGTGCCTGGTAAGGACACTTGCGACACTCCCTTTGCGTCTTCAGGGCCGGGATAATCTTGTGGATCCCCGGCACCGGACAGCCCCGCCGGCACCTTTGCCGGCGGATGATTGTGACACTACTCACGTCCCGCAAGTAGCGCAATGATCAGCGACAGGATTGAGCATTGTGCCCTATCCGGCCCGGGATGGGCGTGCTAGCCTGCGCATTATGCGGAATCTTGACGGCACCGATCTGCGGCTGCTCGGAGCACTGGCGCAGGATCCCCGCCGGACCGTCGTGGCCCTGGCGCAGAAGCTCGGCCTCTCCCGCAACACGGTGCAGGCACGCATGTCCCGGCTGGAGCAAGAGCAGGTTTTCCTTTCCTTCGAGCGTCGGATCGACCCGGCCGCGCTGGGCTATCCGCTGGCGGCCTTCATCCACATCCACGTGCACCAGCCAAAACTGCAGCAGATCACCGACGAACTGGCCCGCATTCCGGAAGTGCTGGAAGCCTTCGGCGTCACCGGGCAGGCGGACATCCTGGCCCGGGTGGTCTCGGAGGGCGCGGAAGACCTGTTCCGGATCAACGGCACCATCCTGGCCATCGACGGGGTGGAGCGGACCGACACGTCGCTGGCCATGCACGAACTGATCCCGTTCCGGATCGAGCCGCTGCTGGCCCGCGGAGTCCGGACCGACGGCTAGCCCAGGCGCAGCTGGATGTAAGCTCGGTCCATCGAGCAAGTCCTGTTCCGCCGGCCCGCGTCGTTCACGTCCACCGCACCCGCCGGCGGCCGACCAGAAGGGACGGCGTCCATGCGCATTGGAGTGCCACGCGAGGTCAAGAACAACGAATTCCGGGTGGCCATCACGCCGCCCGGGGTCAACGAGCTCAGCACCGCCGGCCACCAAGTATTGGTGGAGGCCGGGGCGGGCCGGGGCTCCTCCATAACCGACGAGGACTATGCCTCGGCCGGCGCCAGCATCATCGAGTCGGCCGACGCCGTCTGGGAGGAGGCGGAGCTGGTGCTGAAGGTGAAAGAACCGGTGGCGGAGGAATACCACCGGCTCCGCAGCGACCTGACGCTCTTCACCTATCTGCATCTTGCTGCCGACCCCGCGCTCACCGAAGAGCTGTGCTCCCGCGGCACTACCGCGATAGCTTATGAAACCGTCCAGCTGCCCGACCGATCGCTGCCGCTGCTGGCCCCGATGTCCGAAGTCGCCGGCCGGCTCGCCGCCCAGGTGGGTGCGTACTCGCTGATGCAGCCACTGGGCGGCCGTGGCGTGCTGATGGGCGGCGTCCCCGGCACCCAACATGCCGACGTCGTGGTGATTGGCGCCGGCGTGGCGGGAGCCAATGCGGTGTCCATGGCTGTGGGCATGCGCGCCAACGTCACTGTCTTGGACACCAACGTCCGCCGGCTGCAGCAGCTCGACGACCAGTACCAGGGCCGGGTGGTGACGCTGGCCAGCAACGCCTTGGAGCTGCGCGAAGCCGTCCTGGCCGCGGACCTGGTGATCGGGGCGGTGCTGATTCCCGGCGCCAAAGCACCCAAGCTGGTGACCAACGAGATGGTCAGCCAGATGCGGCCGGGAGCGGTCCTGGTGGACGTCTCGATCGACCAGGGCGGCTGCTTCGAGGACTCCCGGCCGACCACGCACGCCGAGCCCACCTTCAAAGTCCACGACGCGGTCTTTTACTGCGTGGCCAATATGCCCGGCGCGGTGCCGCGCACCTCCACCTACGCCCTGACCAACGCCACGCTCCCCTACGCAAAACTGATCGCAGACGAGGGCTTCGACGCCGCATCCCGGATCCGCCCTGAACTGCTCCCGGGGCTCAGCACCCGGGCCGGCAAAATCGTTTCCGAACCGGTCCGGCTGGCCCACCACGGCTGACACTGCGCACACCTACGCGGGCCCGGCAGTCAGCTCCCGGGCCCGCGTGGTGGGGTGGCGGGGCACCGCCTCCGGTGCGCGCCGCCGTCGTTGTTTTAGTGGTCCACCGCCTTCTCGGCACCGACGCCGGTGAGCGAACGGACCTCCATCTCCGCCTGCTTGGCCGCATTCTCGCGGTTCTTGTCCAGCACGGTGCCCAGCCAGCCCAGGAAGAACGCGAGCGGGATGGAGACGATGCCCGGGTTGTTCAGGCCGAAGATCGCGAAGTCCGCGCTGGGGATCATCGACGTCTCGCGCCCGGAGACCACCGGGGAGAACGTGATCAGCACGATGGCTGCGCCGAGGCCGCCGTACATGCTCCACACCGCCCCCTGGGTGGTGAAGCGCTTCCAGAACAGCGAGTAGACGATGGTGGGCAGGTTCGCCGAGGCGGCCACCGCGAAGGCCAGCGCCACCAGGAAGGCCACGTTCTGGCCCTGCGCACCGATACCGCCGAGGATGGAGACGACGCCGATGACCACCACGGTGCGGCGGGCCACCTTGACCTCGCCGGCCGAGTCGACCTGGCCCTTGCGCACCACGTTCGCGTAGATATCGTGCGCGAAGGAGGCAGCCGCGGTGATGGTCAGGCCGGCGACCACCGCCAGGATGGTGGCGAAGGCAACGGCCGAGATCAGACCCAGCAGCACCGGGCCGCCCAGCGCGAAGGCCAGCAGCGGTGCGGCGGAGTTGACGCCGCCCGGAGCGCTCTTGATGGCCTCCGGACCGATCAGCGCAGCGGCCCCGTAGCCCAGCACCAGGGTGAACAGGTAGAACGCGCCGATCAGCCAGATGGCCCAGACCACGGACCTGCGGGCTTCCCGAGCGGTGGGCACCGTGTAAAAGCGCATCAGCACGTGCGGCAGGGCCGCGGTGCCCAGCACCAGGGCCAGCGCCAGCGAGATGAAGTCCAGCTTGGAGGCCTCCGAGACGCCGTACTGCAGACCCGGGTTGAGCAACTCGGGGTTGCCGGCGGTGTCCACGGCGGCGCCGAGCAGTTCGGACAGGTTGAAGCCGTGCAGTGCCAGCACCCACACGGTCATGATGAACGCACCGGCGATCAGCAGGCAGGCCTTGATGATCTGCACCCAGGTGGTGCCCTTCATGCCGCCGACCAGGACATAGAGGATCATCAGGGCGCCGACGACGGTGATCACCAGGGACTGTCCCAGCCTGGAGTCAATGCCGATCAGCAGGGATACCAGCGCCCCCGCTCCGGCCATCTGTGCCAGCAGGTAGAAGAAGCACACGGCCAGCGTGGTGATGGCGGCGGCGATCCGCACCGGGCGCTGCCGCAGCCGGAAGGAAAGGACGTCGGCCATGGTGAACTTGCCGGTGTTGCGCAGCAGCTCGGCCACCAGCAGCAGGGCCACCAGCCAGGCCACCAGGAAACCGATCGAGTAGAGGAAGCCGTCGTAGCCGTTGATGGCGATCGCACCGCAAATGCCCAGGAAAGACGCCGCCGAGAGGTAGTCGCCGGCAATGGCCGTACCGTTCTGCCCGCCGCTGAAGGACCGGCCCGCGGCGTAGTAGTCGGCCGCGGTCTTGTTGTTCCGGCTGGCGCGCAGCACCACCACCAGCGTCACGCCGACAAACAGCGCGAAGATCAGAATGTTGATCCAGGTGGAATCCTTGATGTCGTCCGCCGTGACGGCCAGCGGAATGTTCACGGCGTGGCTCATTTGGTGTCCTCCGGTAGGCCGACACCCTCGTGTTCGAGGCTGTGCCGGATGTCAGTGGCGATCGGGTCCAGCTTCTTGTTTGCGTAGCGGACGTACCAGGTGGTGATGGCGAACGTGCTCACGAACTGCAGCAGGCCCAGCACCAAGCCGATGTTGATGTTGCCCCAGAGCTTGGTGGACATGAAGTCGTGCGCATAGTCGGCCAGCAGCACATAGGCGAAATACCACAGCAGGAAGGCCACTGCCATGGGAAACACAAACGAACGGTGGCGCTTGCGGAGTTCGGTGAACTCCGGACTGCTCTGGACCACCTGGAAGTCCACGGCGGCGGCGGTGCCGGCGTCCGGGTTGGGGTCGTTACCCATCTTTTCCTCCTCATCGGGCACAGCAGGGTGTGACTGCGCTCACTCTGCTAGTTCGCGGTTCCGCAGGCCAGCAGCCGTGCGGGGCGCATCGCTGAACGGTTCGGCAGGTGCGGTGAATGGCGCTCATCTGCGCCGAGCTGCACGCCGCAGAACGGGCCTGCCGCTAGGCTTGTCAGCATGCTCAGCCCGGCCGTGGACATCGCGATCATCGCCGCCATCGCCGTAGTGGCCGTGGCGGTGATTGCGCTGGTGGGTTTCAAGCTGACCCGTTCGTACCGGGATCTGGGTTCCGAGGCCGATCGCGCAACCTACACCACGCTGCATACCGCCGGACTCGCCGGGCAGTACCTGCGCGCCGGACTGACACCGGCCGGCGCGACCAAGGCCAGCAAGCATCTGCGCGGGTTGCTGGGATCCGATGTACTGGTCTTGACCGGCCCGGACGACGTGCTGGGCTGGGACGGGGCCGGACAGCCGCCGGAATCGGCCCTGCGCCTGGCCGGCAAGACGATGAAATCCGGCCGCACCCAGGTTTTCCGCGGCAACCAGCTGCTGCCGGACGGCCGCGTCCCGCCGGATGCCGGCGCCCGGCACGGACTGCAAGAGGCGGTCTTCGCCCCGATCCGGGTCCAGGACCGCGTGGTGGGTACCGTCGGCGCCTATACCGGCCACGTGGCGGCTTCGTTGGTGCGGGCCACCACCGAAGTCGCGGCCTGGGTGGCCACACAGATCGAGCTCGCCGAGCTGGACACCTCCCGAACACTGTTGATGGAGGCCGAGGTCAGGGCGCTCCGGGCCCAGATCAGCCCGCACTTCATCTACAACGCGCTAAATGCCATCGCGTCCTACATCCTCACCGACCCTGCGCGCGCACGGGACCTGGTGATCGAGTTCGCCGACTTCACCCGTTACTCCTTCCGCCGGCACGGCGACTTCACCACGCTGGCCGAGGAGTTGAAGTCGATCGACCGCTACCTGCTGCTGGAACGTGCCAGGTTCGGCGACCGGCTCAAGGTCAGCCTGCAGATCGGCCCGGAGGTCCTCAGCACAGTGATCCCGTTCCTGTCCCTGCAGCCGCTGGTGGAGAACGCGGTGCGGCACGGGCTGGAAGCCAAGGAAGGCCCCGGCCGGATCACCATCACCGCCCAGGACGCAGGCGCCTACGCCGAGGTGACCATCGAAGACGACGGCGTGGGCATGGATCCGGAGCGGCTGCGCGCTGTGCTGGCCGGGCACGCCGAGGGCGACCACGTGGGCCTGCGCAACGTGGATGTGAGGCTGCGGCAGGTCTACGGCGAAGAACATGGCCTGGTTATCGACACGGCCCCCGGCGCCGGCACGCTGGTCACCCTGCGCGTGCCGAAGTTCCAGCCCGGCAACCGGGTGGAATAGGGCCACCCGGGGCGGCGCCGCATGGGCCCCGCTCAGGCGAATAGACTGTGGCCCATGGTCAATGTGGTTGTCGCCGATGACGAAGCCCCCGCCGTCGAGGCCCTGGCGTATTTGCTGGCACAGGATTCCCGGATCGGGGAAATCCACAAAGCCACCAGCGGGGCCGAAGCGCTCCGTGCTCTGGAGCGCCACGACGTGGATGCGCTCTTCCTGGACATCCACATGCCGGCGTTGACCGGGCTGGACATCGCCAAGGTGATTTCACGCTTCAGCCGGCCGCCCGCCGTCGTGTTCGTGACCGCCGACGAGGACAAGGCGCTGCAGGCATTCGAACTTGCCGCCGTTGACTACCTGCTCAAGCCGGTGCGCGCCGACCGGCTGGCGGAATCGGTGCGCCGGATCTGCGAACTGATGGAAGACGGTGCGGCGGCCAAGCCGGAAGTCATCACCGTGGACCAGGGCGGCATCACCAAGATGATCCGGCGCGACGAGATCAAGTACGTGCAGGCCCAGGGCGACTATGCGCGGCTGCACACGGCCGAGGCGAGCTACCTAATCCGCGTGCCGTTGAATGACCTGGAACGCCAGTGGGCCGACGCCGGCTATATCCGGATCCATCGGTCGTATCTGGTGGCCATGGACCAGATCCAGCAGATGCGGATGAGCGCCGGCAGGGCCAGCGTTCTGGTGGGTGGAGCCGAACTGCCGGTCAGCCGGCGGCACCTGCCCGCCGTCCGGGACAAGCTGGAAGCCACCCGCGTCAGGCCCCGAGGATGAGCGGTGCCCCGAACGGCGGCGAAGAGGCCCCGCTGCCCGACGGCGGCGCCCCCTTGCCCGACGGCGATGCCGAGCTCGCGTCGGGCGGCTTCCGCCAGCGGGTCCGGGTCGTTGCGCCGCGGTCGGCCGCACCCCAGTCGCCGGGCGGCTACACCTTCTCCCACGAGCTGGCAGAGCAGTCCGAAATCGGCGAGCTCTTCGTCCGGTCCCTGGTCCGTTCGCAGCTGCGCCTGGCCGTCGTCGTGGCGGCCGGCTTCGGGCTGATCCTGCTGGGCGTCGCCGTCCTGATCGCGCTGGTGCCCGTCACCGCCACGCTGACGATCGCCACCATCCCGCTCCCCTGGCTGCTGCTGGGCATCGGGATCTACCCGGTCATCCTGGCCTGTGCCGCGCTGTTCAACCGTGCCGCGGCGCGCAACGAGCGCAAATTCCGCGACCTGACGGCAGACTGGACCGAGCCGGGGGCCAAGCAGTGAACACGGCCGTCGGTCTGGCAGCCGTGGCAGCGGTGTGTGCCGCCACCGTGCTGATTGGCATCTACGGACTACGGATTTCCCGGACCACCGGTGACTTTTACGTCGCCTCGCGGACGGTCAAGCCATGGTGGAATGCGTCGGCCATCGGCGGTGAATACATCTCCGCGGCCAGCTTCTTGGGCGTGGCCGGGCTGATCTTGATCTCGGGCATCGACGCCCTGTGGTTCCCCGTCGGTTATACCGCCGGCTACCTGATGCTGCTGCTGTTTGTGTCAGCTCCGCTTCGCCGCTCCGGCGCGTACACCATTCCGGACTTCGCCGCGGCCCGGCTCGATTCCACCGCGGCCCGGCGTGTGACCAGCCTCTTGGTGGTGGCGGTCGGCTGGCTCTACATTGTGCCGCAGCTGCACGGCGCTGCACTGACCATGCGCATCGCCACCGGCCTGCCGGGCTGGGCCGGTGCCGTCGTCGTCGTCGTCGTGGTGGTGCTGTCGGTGGTGACCGGCGGCATGCGCTCCATCACGTTTGTGCAGGCCTTCCAGTACTGGCTCAAGCTCACCGCGCTGGCTGTCCCGGTGGTCTTCATCCTGCTGGTCCTCACCGGTTCGGGCCAATCGCCCACCGGCGGCGGCGCGGCCTTCGACCCGGCGCTGGACGTCTCCGGTGATGCATCGCTGTACCGGAATATCTCGCTGATCGTCGCGCTGCTCTTCGGCACTCTGGGCCTGCCGCATGTGTTGGTCCGCTTCTATACCAACCCCGACGGCGCCGCGGCCCGCCGCACCACCCAGCTGGTGCTGGGCCTGCTGGCGCTGTTCTACCTGTTCCCCACCATCTACGGCGTGCTCGGCCGCCTGCATACGCCCCGGCTCGCGGGCGGCGGCCAGTCCGACGCGACGGTGCTGCTGCTGCCGGGCCGGATTGTGGACGGGCTGGCCGGCGACCTCCTGAGCGCCTGCGTGGTGGCGGGAGCCTTCGCCGCGTTCCTCTCCACCACGTCCGGGCTGGTGGTGTCGCTGGCCGGCGTGGTCAGCCAGGACCTGTTCCGCGGCAGCGTCAAGGGGTTCCGCCTCGCCGCGGTGCTGTCGGCGATCGTCCCGCTGGGCATCGCGATGGGCACCGAATCGCTGGGCTTGGCCGGCAGCGTGGGCGCGGTGTTTGCCTTCACAGCGTCGACAATCTGCCCGCTGCTGCTGCTGGGCATCTGGTGGCGCGGGCTCACCGACGTCGGCGCCATCGCAGGCATGGTGTCCGGAGCCGTGCTCTGCGGCGGTTCGCTGCTGGCGGCCACGGTGGCCGGGCCGGCCCTTGGCGGCTGGGCCGAGCCGCTGGGACAGCCGGCGGCGTGGACCGTTCCGGCCGCCTTCCTGGTCACCGTGGCCGTTTCCCGGGCCACCGCTGCGCGCAGGCCGGCTACGGTTGCCCGCGTAATGGCGCGTCTGCACACCCCCGAACGTACGGAAGTCCGGGAGCCGGTCTTCCGGGCCGGGAACGCTGGTCCCGCGGAATGACCCGACCGCTCGAATGGACCCGGGCCGCAGAATTGACCCGCCCCGCCGGGCTGGTTAGTCGATGGAAGCCATCAGTTCGACCACGCCGTCCAGGAAGGCGTCCACCTGGTTTTCCTCGTAGCCGTCCTTGCCCTTGGCTTCACGGAACACGGCCCGGCGGACCACGTCTACGCTCATCGGCTGGTCGTGCTCAAAATAGCCCAGCAGTTCAACGCAGAGTGCGTCGACATCCTCGATGTCATAGCTAACGGCATTCCGCTTGGTCGGGCGGCGGAAGCGTTCGCCGGGGGCGCGATGCAGCCTGGCGCGCAGCATCGCGGACGTGCGGCCAATCTGCGTCAGCCATGCTTGCTCACCTTCGCGCCTGATCAGCGCGTCGCGTTCCCGCTGGGCGAAAACATCCTCCAGCCGGTCGAGCGCGGCATCCACGGCGCGCGGGTCGTATCCGCCCTTGGCCGGATCGAACGTCATGGCCCGCACATCGCGGCTGGTGATCGGGACGTCGTCGGGCTCGGGGTTGTTGTAGTACTCCCGGGCCCGACCGAGGAAGTCGTCCACCTGGCGGGCGTTGTAGCCGAAGTCCCGTCGGTCCACATGGTCGAACGGGGCAGTGCCCTTGCCGGCTTCAATGGTTCGTCGCGCCATGGTGTCCTGTGAGTTCCTGTTCCTTCAAACGATCCGCTTGTCTACGCTGCCCAGTCTATGCCGGAGTGGCGGGGATTCCGGGGCATTCCCCGCGCCTACACCGCTCCCGGCGCCAGCAGCGATGCCAGCAGGTAGGCGACCGGAGCGGCAAACACGATGGAATCCAGCCGGTCCATCACCCCGCCGTGGCCCGGCAGGATGTTGCTCATGTCCTTGATGCCCAGTTCGCGCTTAACCATGGATTCGGCCAGGTCGCCCACGGTGGAAGCGGCCACCGTGGCGACCGCCAGCACAAGCCCGAACCACCACTGCAAGTCCAGCAGGAGCACCGAACACAGAATGCCGACCAGAATGGCACCGCTGACCGAACCGGCGAAACCTTCCCAGGACTTCTTGGGGCTGATCTTGGGCGCCATCGGATGCTTGCCGAACAGTACGCCAACGATGTAGCCGAAGGTGTCGTTGGACACCACCAGCAGCAGCATGGTGGCAACCTTTAGCGCCCCCGATTCCTCCAGCAGCAACAGCAGGGCAAAGCTGATGAAGAACGGCACCCAGCAAAGGATGAAGGTGCCGCTGAGCACGCTGCGGACCGCTCCGTCCGTACTGTCCAGGCACTTCCACACCATCAGGGCAACGCATGTCACCACCAGCGCGAAAGCCAGCCCTTCCGGCCCGCCGTAGTAGGTGGCCACCGGCATAGCCAGGGCTCCCGCGAACAGCGGCGGCAGCGGCACCTTGATGTTCTTCACGGTCAGGGCGCGGGAAACCTCCCACACACCGACAGCGGAGAATGCCGCCACCACCACAACGAGCGTACTGGGCAGGAGGAAAAGCCCAACCAGGACAACAGCCATCAGCGCGAGCCCGACGGCGATGGCTGCCGGCAGGTTGCGTCCGGCGCGGGAAGGCTTGGCGGCGGCACGCAGCGCACGCCGGCCGGACCCGCCCGACGGCGATCCCGGACCAGCCGCCGGAGTCGGCGAACCGCCAGCCATGGGTTGAGGCTGGTCCGTACTCATCAGACCTCGAGCAGCTCGGCTTCCTTGCGCTTGAGAAGCTCGTCCACGTTGTCCGTGTGCGACTTGGTCTTGGCGTCCAGGTCCTTCTCGGCCCGGTTGCCCTCGTCTTCGCCGACGTCGCCGTCCTTGACCATCTTGCCGATGGTGTCCATGGCCTTGCGGCGGATGTTGCGGATGGAGACCTTGGCGTCTTCGGCCTTGCCGCGGACGACCTTGACGTACTCTTTGCGGCGTTCCTGGGTCAGCTCGGGCAGGACCACGCGGATCACCACGCCGTCGTTGGCAGGATTGGCGCCAACGTCGGATTCGCGCAGGGCCTTCTCGATATCGTTCAGGGCAGCCTTGTCGTACGGGGTGATCAGCAGCGTGCGGGGCTCAGGGTTCTGGAAAGACGCCAGCTGTTGCAGCGGGGTCGGCGAACCGTAATAGTCCACCGTGACCTTGGAAAACAAGGACGGATTGGCGCGGCCGGTGCGTATGGTGGCGAAATCTTCCTTGGCCACTTCGACTGCTTTGTCCATCTTTTCGGCAGCTTCGCGCAGCGTCTCGTCTATCACGGTCTCTCCTTCACGTCCTTCGTTCACTCCGCGGGGTCCGCGGTCCTGGCTCTGCTTTCCATCCTAGGCTATCCGGCCGTTGGGCCGGCGACCGTCAGGCGGTGACGTAGGTGCCGATCTGCTCGCCCAGAATCGCGCGCGTCACGTTGCCCTCGCCCTCCATCCCAAAGACCACCATGGAGAGCTTGTTGTCGCGGCACAGGCTGAACGCGGTCTGGTCCATGACCCGGATATTCCGGCGCATGGCTTCGTCGTAGGTCAAGGTGTCCAGCTTTTCGGCAGCCGGATCCTTCTTGGGATCAGCCGTGTAGACGCCGTCCACGCCGTTCTTGGCCATCAGGACAACGTCGGCGTGTACCTCGAGTGCACGTTGGGCGGCCACGGTGTCCGTGGAGAAATAGGGCAGTCCTGCTCCGGCGCCGAAAATGACCACGCGGCCCTTTTCCATGTGCCGGATGGCGCGGCGCGGAATGTAGGCCTCGGCGACCTGGCCCATGGTGATGGCGCTCTGCACGCGGGTGTCAACGCCGGCCTGCTCGAGGAAGTCCTGCAGGGCCAGGCAGTTCATGACGGTGCCGAGCATGCCCATGTAGTCGGCCCGGGAGCGGTCCATGCCCGACGTCGAGAGCTCGGCGCCGCGGAAGAAGTTGCCGCCGCCAACGACGATCGCTACTTCCACCTGCCCCACGGTGGCGGCAATTTGCTTGGCGATGCCGCGGACGGTGTCAGGGTCGACGCCGAGCTTGCCTCCGCCGAATACTTCGCCGGACAGCTTCAGCAGCACACGGCGGCGCTTGACGGTATCGGTGGTGGTCTGGGTGGTCTGGGATTCCATGGTGCCTCCCGGCGTGCGTGGTTCTGGGGGAAAGATTACGTGAAGGCTTAGCGGCTGCCGCGCGGCGCGGGCCAGCTGCCGATCCGGACATGAAAAAGGGGCGGTCACCGGTTGGTGACCACCCCCTCGTCATTGAAATCAGTCAGTTCGCCGTGGCGGTTGGACCGAGGTTACGCCCCGACGCGGAAGCGGGCAACGGCGGTTGCGTTGACGCCGGCCTCTTCCAGCACCTTGCCGACGGACTTCTTCGGGTCCTTGGCAAACGGCTGGTCCAGCAGCACGATCTCCTTGAAGAAACCGTTCAGCCGGCCTTCGACGATCTTGGTGAGCGCGGCTTCGGGCTTGCCCTCGGCGCGTGCGGTCTCGTCGGCGATGCGGCGTTCGTTCTCCACCGTCTCGGCCGGGACCTCGTCGCGGGTCAGGTAGGTCGGCGCGAAGGCAGCGCTGTGCACTGCAACGTCGTGGGCGGCCTCGAAGGCCGAGTCGCCTTCGCCGTCGACAGCGAAGAGGACGCCAACCTGAGCCGGCAGGTCCTTGGACGTCTTGTGCAGGTAAGCATCGACGGTCTTGCCTTCGACGCGGGCCACGCGACGGACGACGACCTTCTCGCCCAGCACGGCGCCTTCTTCGACGACGACGTCGCCCAGCGGCTTGCCGTCGGCGTTTGCCGCCAGCAGCGCCTCGAGGTCGGCGGCACCCGATTCAACGGCCACGGCCAGTACCTTGTCAGCGAGTTCAATGAACTTGGCGGACTTGGCGACGAAGTCGGTCTCGCAGTTGACCTCGATCATGACACCGACGGTTCCGTCGATGACCTTGGCAGCAACCAGGCCCTCGGCGGTGGAACGGCCTTCGCGCTTGGTGGCGCCCTTCAGGCCCTTGATGCGGATTAGCTCAATGGCCTTCTCGGCATCTCCATTGGCCTCGTCCAGGGCCTTCTTGACATCCATCATGCCGGCGCCAGTGCGCTCGCGCAGGGCCTTGATATCAGCAGCGGTGTAGTTCGCCATTTGGACTCCAGTCCTCCCGTAATACGTAGTGTGCGGTGCCGCTGGCGGCGGGCCCCAATGGGCCCGGCCGCCAGCGGAAGTCCGTCGGCGCACAAGGCGCCGCCGGTTGAGTCGGATTTACTTCTCGGTGTCCGCGGCGGGTGCGTCGGCAGCCGGGCTTTCTGCAGCCGGTGCTTCGGCGGCGGCAGCGTCAGCGGCCGGTGCTTCGGCGGCGGGTGCTTCGGCGGCGGCGGCCGGTGCTTCGGCTGCGCCCTCGAGCAGTTCGCGCTCCCACTCGGCCATCGGCTCGGCCGGAGCTTCGGCGTTGCCTGCGGCGCGGTTGTTACGGGCGATGAGGCCCTCGGCAACGGCGTCGGCGACCACGCGGGTCAGCAGGTTGACGGACCGGATGGCGTCGTCGTTGCCCGGGATCGGGAAGTCGACCTCGTCCGGATCGCAGTTGGTGTCCAGGATGGCCACCACGGGGATGCCGAGCTTCTGGGCCTCGTCGACGGCCAAGTGTTCCTTCTTGGTGTCCACAATCCAGATGACCGAGGGGGTCTTGGTGAGGTTGCGGATGCCGCCCAGCGTGGTTTCGAGCTTGTTCTTCTCGCGCTGCAGCAGGAGCAGTTCCTTCTTGGTGCGGCCGGAGGCAGCAACGTCGTCGAAGTTGATCTCTTCGAGTTCCTTCAGGCGCGAGATGCGCTTGGAGACGGTCTGGAAGTTGGTCATCATGCCGCCGAGCCAACGCTGGTTGACGTACGGCTGGCCAACGCGGGTGGCCTGCTCGGCGATGGCTTCCTGAGCCTGCTTCTTGGTACCGACGAAGAGCACGGTGCCGCCGTGGGCAACAGTGGCCTTGACGAACTCGTAGGCGCGGTCGATGTAGGACAGCGACTGCTGCAGGTCGATGATGTAGATGCCGTTGCGCTCGGTGAAGATGAAGCGCTTCATCTTCGGGTTCCAACGGCGGGTCTGGTGACCGAAGTGCACGCCGCTGTCGAGCAGCTGGCGCATGGTAACGACTGGCATGTCGTCACTCCTTCCGGCAGCATCCGGCTGTGCCTGATCTGCTGCCTCATAGACGGTTATTAGCTTCTCGCCCGGCGGGCGAAGCTCCTGGCATCTGTCGGCTCCGCCTGGACGGCGGTGCATGCGCCCGGACCGGGTTTCCGGACCGCCTGGGCACATTCCATCGCAGCAAAATTGCGGCGGTGGATTTCAGACACGCGTAGTCAGCCTCAGTCCGGACATGCGTCATGGACGGAAAACTGCTTCGCCCAGTGTACTACAGGAGGGGAGCCGTTCCCGCCCGTTCTGGTCCTCCACAGCCGCAGATCCGAGCGGATTAGCGCACACCTTGGGCGAGGGCCGCCACCGAGCCTGTACGTGCGGTGACGATGGGTGGCATGAACCCCT
This sequence comes from Arthrobacter sp. NPDC089319, assembly GCF_040684925.1. Lineage (NCBI taxonomy): Bacteria > Bacillati > Actinomycetota > Actinomycetes > Micrococcales > Micrococcaceae > Arthrobacter > Arthrobacter sp. NPDC089319. The sequence goes on from NZ_JBFBGZ010000018.1 coordinate 33,117, forward strand.
TCACTCGCTGCGCAGCCCCCACGGCCTGGGCCATGCTGCTGCTGGCGGCCGGTCCGGCCGCCCCGCCCGCAGACCCAGTCGATCCGCTATGGAGCTGGCCAGTGTCACCGGCGCCCGCCGTGCTGCGCAGCTTTGACCCGCCGCCCAAACCATGGTTGAGCGGCCATCGCGGGGTCGACTTGGCCGTTCCGGCAGGGACCACGGTCCGCTCCCCCGCCGACGGCCGAGTCAGCTTCTCCGGCTGGGTCGTGGACCGCCAGGTGATCACGGTGGACCATGGCAACGGGCTGCGCAGCAGCTTGCTGGCGGTGGAATCCGAGCTGCAGGCCGGCGACGCCGTCTCCGCCGACGATCCGGTAGGACAGGTCGCCGACAGCGGACACTGCCCGTCCGCCTGCTTGCACTGGGGCGTGCGGCGCGGCGAGACCTATATCAATCCCCTGCAGTTCGTCATGGACCTGCGCCCGTCGGTGTTGCTGCCGGTGCCCGATGGTTAGACGAACGCCGCCACTCCGGTGATAGCCCGTCCGGTGACCAGGGAATTGATTTCGTGGGTCCCTTCGTAGGAGTAGATGGCTTCGGCATCGGCGAAGATCTTGGCCATCTCGTAGTCGGCAACGATGCCGTTTCCGCCCAGGATGCCGCGGCCCAAGGCGACGCTTTCGCGCATCCGCGCCGTAGTGAACGCCTTGGCCAGCGCCGAGTGCTCGTCCTTGGCTTGGCCGGCGTCCTCCATCTGCGCCAACCGGACCATCATGCCCATCGAGGCCACGGCGTTGCCGAGGATCTGGACCAGCTGATCCTGCACCAGCTGGAAGGACGCCAGCGGCTTTCCGAATTGGTGCCGCTCCACTGCATAGCGCCGCGCTACATCGAAGGCAGCCAACTGCTGCCCTACCGCCTGCCAGGCCACCCCGAGCCGAGTTACTTTCAGGACCTTGTTGGTGTCCCGGAAACTGTTGGCGCCCTTGAGATGGAAGTCATCGGAGACCACCAGGTTCACCAGCGTGATGTCCGCGTTCTGCACCGTCCGCAGGCTGATCTTGTTCTCAATTTTCGTAGCGTTGTAGCCGGGCGTGGAGGTGTCCACCAGGAATCCCTTCACCTGATTGTCGGCCACGTCGCGGGCGTAGATGACCACCCAATCCGAAAAGGTCGCGTTGCCGATCCAGCGCTTGGCGCCATTGAGGATCCAGTTGTTTCCGTCGCGCTGGGCGGTGGTGCGGGTGCCGCCTGCGACGTCGGAGCCGCCCAGCGGTTCCGTCAGGCCGAAGGCGCCGATCTTCTTCATGGCGTAGATGTCCGGCAGCCAGGCGTCCCGCTGCTCTTTCGACGCCAGCGCTTCAATTGACCCGGTGAACAGCCCGTCGTGGACTCCCATGAAAGTGGCAATCGAGGTGTCAGCGCGGGTGAATTCAGCGTGCATCAGACCGGCGAACAGATTCGAGTAGCCCTGCCGGCGGACGGGGCTGACGATGTCCAGATCCGCCAGCTTCGGAATGATGTCCATCGGGAACTCGGCCCGGTTCCAATAGTCCACCGCGATCGGACGGACTTCCTTGGCCAGCCAGTCGCGCACGTCGCGCAGCCGTGCACGTTCCGTCTCGGAAAGCAGGGACTCGAAAGCATAGAAGTCGCCGTCGGCGTAGGGAAGATCGTTCGGATCGATAACGCGCTGGCCCATAGTGGCTTCCTTTTCAGTCAGGCAGGCGCCGTGCAGATGGTAGGGGCGGACGCCGCGAAGTTACTGAGCAGTAACATAGCGCACGAACGAGTCCGCAGGCAACGGTTTCCCTGCTTTCCGCCCTGAGGCGCCATACGCCCTTCTCCTTCGTCCCGGGCGCCGGCCCCCTCGTCCAGCAGCGGCATTCACTAACACCCGGAGCGCGCGCCGGACTGCCGGCCACCACCGCCTGGTTCCCCCAGCGGGCCCCGCTGCCAGGTCGCCGAAGGGAGGCAACAGCGATGCCGCGGTTTCGGCCCGGGACGAGCGCCGGAGGTTGCCTGATAGAACGTTAATATTCAGATGAAGTTTGTACGTTTCAGCAACCATGTCGATGCCATTATTTGCGCCCCTCGGGGACGATCTCGCACGTTTAACCGCGCGTCTCATGACCGGCGTGTCGTGACGGTTCACCACGTAACAAATGCTTCTTCGGGTGACGTAGATCACAGGACGAGTAGCGTTTTTCTTGTCCGGAACTGCAGCGAAAAATCCCATTCGCTGTAGAGGTAAAACTGGAAAAGAGAAACACCATGTACAACACAAAGCTGCGCATTGTCGGGTCCTCGCTGCTTGTTGCTGCATTCGGCTTCACTGGCTTGGCAATGACCGCCGCTCCTGCGTCGGCCAGCACGGTTCAAAGCGTGTCGACCAATTACCATCATGATCGGGGCGACCACCGTGACCGCGACCATCGAGGCGACCATCGGGACCACCGTGACCGTCACGACCGCGGACACCGTCGGCATCACGATCGGTGCGAGTGGAACTACGGCTGGTACCGCCACCACGATCACTGGGATTACGGCTGGTACAGGGACTGCGACTACCGGCACCACGACCGTTACTAAAACTGGCACTAGTTACCCGGGGTGAGGCTCCGGACCAGATGTGCGGAACGGCGGGATCATCCACCCGCTGCTCCGCACATTTCTGTGAGCGGGCACCGTCGACTGGGGGCCGCTGCACTCACGTTCCGTCGCACAAAAGAGCGGACCGGGTTCGGGAGCGCTGGCTTCCGGACCCGGTCCGCGTTGCACACTGTAGGGCGGGTGGGGCTTGAACCCACGACCGAACGATTATGAGTCGTTTGCTCTAACCGACTGAGCTACCGCCCCGTGCCCTACGATGTTACTGAATGCAGGCCGCGATGTTGAAACCGGCGCTGCCGGCCGCGGCGGCCTACTTGAGGTAATCGTCCGCAGAACCGCCGCGGTAGAGCTGCTCAAAGGTGTCCATGGTCTCGTCGATGCCGTGCCGTACCGCCTTCGCATGGCTTGCCTCGCCCATCGCCTCGATCCGATCCGGGCTCTGCCCGAGGACCGCGTTGAGCTTGGCCGCCAGGTCGGCAGGGTCGCGGGGAGCAAACAAGTACCCGTTGACTCCGTCCTCAACCAGATGCGGCAAGGCCATCGCATTGGCCAGCACCACCGGTTTGCTGGCGGACATGGCCTCCAGCGACACCAGAGACTGCAGTTCCGCGGTTCCCGGTTGACAAAAAACAGTAGCGCGCAGGTACGCCCGGCGCAGCTCGTCGTCGTCGACATGGCCCAGGAAGGAAACCCGTCGGCCCAGCCCCATGGCGGCGACCCGGCCTTCGAGGTTTTTCCGCTCGTCGCCGTCGCCGACTATTTCGAGATGGACATTCAGGGCGGGGTCCGTCATGGCCAGCGCCTCGATCAACGTATCCACGTTCTTCTCCACGGCGAGCCGACCGGCAAACAACACCGTCGGGTGCTCCGGCTTGTTGATCGTCTCCCCCGTCGCCAATTCATAGGCGGCGGCGTCGATACCGTTGGACAGGGGCAGCACCTTGTGCAGGAAGGCATGGTCCCGCATGGCCTTGGCAGCCAGCGGAGTCGGCGTCGTGACGACGGCTGCCTTGCCCATGATCTTGCCCATGTCGCGCCACGAATTCTTGGCGACGATGTTGAGGAACCACTGCGGGAATGGCAGGAACGGCTCCAGGTTCTCCGGCATGAAGTGGTTGGTGGCAATGGTGCGGATGCCGCGGCGCACCGCTTCGGCGATGGTCGCCTGGCCAATCATGTAATGGCACTGGATGTGCACCACATCCGGCTGCACCTCATCGAAGATCCGCTTGATGTCGCGCTTGATTTCCCAGGGCAGGCAGATGCGCCACGTCTCGTGCGTCGGCACCGAGTGCGAGCGCAGCCGGTGCACCTGCGCCTCCGGACGCTGTTCCACAAAGGTCGGGCCCTTGTCGCTTCTGCCGGCGATGATGTCCACGCTGTGACCGCGTTTGGTCATCGCTGTGGCCAACCGGAATCCGAAAACCGCCGCTCCGTTGACATCCGGCGGGTAGGTATCGGCAGCAATCAGGATCTTCAGGGGCTTAGGTCCGATGTCGTCGCTCACCTGCGGCAGGACTCCTTGGTTGGTTGTGACAGTTTTCTTCATCGGCACTTGGCCTACGGCTTCTTGCCCGAGGCTTGGGCCCGGCGCCGGGCTTCTTCTTGCTTTTGCAGGACGTCGGGATGGTGCCTCGAGAGGGCGATGACCCCAACAATAGCAACCAATCCCGCTCCCACCATGCCGATCGCGAAGACCGGCTCGACGTCCGGCCGGAGTTCCCCGAGGATGAAAATGCCGATCGAGATGCCCACCAGCGGATCGATGACGGTCAGTCCGGCGATCACCAGATCGGGTGGTCCGCTGGCGTAGGCGCTCTGCACAAACCATGACCCCAACCCGCCCGCGGCGGCAACGGCAATCAGGGTATAGATGGGCACGTTGGCTATGAAACCGCCGCCGGGTTCGAGCAACCGCAATCCGATGATCCGCACCAGAACGGCGACGAAACCGAACAGCATGCCGGCGCCCAGGATGTAGGCGAAGGCGTTTAGCCGGTGCCGGAACATCAGTTCCAGCGAGAGGAAGACGGCAATAACAACAGCCAGCAGCAAGACTGCCGAGAGTTCCTCATCCGGCCGCACCTGATGGCTTTCGCCGGTGACATTGACGGCCAGCAGGACGAAGACGGCGCTGCCTGCCACGCAGGCGGAGATCGCCACGACGGTGATCCGGTTGAGCCGGATCCCCTGGTCCTTGGAATTGATGATGGTGGTGATCACCAAAGCAATGGCGCCGATCGGCTGCACCACGGTCAGCGGTGCGCTGACTAAGGCGAAGACGTTCAGGCCCATGCCGACGGCCAACATCAACAGGCCCAGAACCCAGCGGGGGTTGCGGAGCATCCGCAGCAAGCCTGACACGCTCATGGCCAGGCCGCCGGTGTTGGCCTGCACAGCACTGGCTTGGCGCTGCGTTCCGAGCGCGAGGAAGAAGGCGCCGAGCAGGGCGCAGAGGATCGCTAACCAGACCATGAGGCCCCGTCAGCAGAGGCCCGGTGCTGCACCGATCGCGGCTCAACCACGGCTGGGCCCGTCCCCGGCTGCGGCGGGCAGGGCCTTGTATTTCCGCCATGCAGCCCGCATATACCCCAGCCAGGCGAGCACGTGGCCGATGCACCCCGCAGCCAGGATGATGTAGGAAACTGCCAGAAGCCAGTCGTGGCCGAAGCCTTCCACCCTGTGGAGCAGCAGCAACGGAGTCCCCACCAGCAGCAACGCGGTGCGGATCTTGCCGATGTTTGTGACGGGAAGATCCGGGCTGCCGTGGAAAAGGATCAGCGAAAACACCAGCAGGATGGCGTCCGGGATGATGATGGACAGCAGCAGCCACCAGGGTGCAATGCCTGCGGCAACGAAGGTGATGGCCACAATGATGAGCGCCAGCCGGTCTGCGACGGGGTCCAGCCACCTTCCAACGGAAGACATCTGGTTGAAGCGCCGCGCGATATAACCGTCGACCCAGTCAGTGGACCCCAGCACGACCAGTGTGATGGTCGCAGCGCCGTACGCTCCGCGGGCGATGAACCAGACGAACAGCGGCACCGCCAGAAAGCGCAGCACGGTGACGAGGTTCGGGATGGTCCAGAACGTGTGCAGTTCACGGTACTCGAAGTCGCGCCGCGTCCCGGCACCGATAATCCTCACGCTGTCCCTCCCCTCAGCCGTCGTTCCACGCTCGGCAGCCGGCTGCGCTGCAGCCGGCTGCCATGCCGCTGTGCGGCACCACTGCATTGGTTATTTGTGCAGCAGGCGCCGGAGCATGACGCCAAGCGCCGTCAGCGAGACTGCCAGCGTCGCCAGCGGCTTCCAGCGCTCCTTCAACTCCGGGGCGGCCTCGCCGAACGAGTCCGCACCGGCTACCAGCCGCTCGGTGGCGGCATCCGCTGCATGCTTCGCGCGGGCCTTGGCCTGCTCCGCCCGGGGACGGAGGTCGACCCGGCGGCCAAGATCGTCCCTGAGTGTGGCCAGATGATCGCGGCGTTCGGATGTGCGGGCACGCAGTTCCTCCAGCGTCGGAGCCGGCGGCTTGGGTTCCTCCCGCTCCGCCTTCTCCGGCTTGGCCTCCTTCACCGGCTTCTCCTCCAGCGTCGCCGGATCGAAGCTGCTGCCCTCACGCAGCACACCGACGTCGTATCTGACGCCCCGGATGGCTTCTGCCGGCAGGAGGGGCACGGTCCTCTTCATCGCCAAGTATCCGATCAGTGCCAGGATGCTTCCCACGACCAGGAAGACCGCCGCCACGATCAGCGCCGCCAGCCACGCAGGCATGACCAGCGCCAGGCCCATGATCGCCGCCACCAAGATGGAAATGGCCATGGAGACCAAGAACACCACGGCCACCAGCAGGATCCCGGCGGCAACGCCGACTTTGACGCCCTTGCCTTTGAGCTCGAGCAGGGCCAGCGAGAATTCGTCTTGGAGCTGGCGCGGTGTCAGTTGGCCTGCGAGCTGTGCCAGTTCCACCGTCGACATCTTCGCACCGGTTGCGGTGCTCCTGGGGCCTTCCGGAGCGGTCATGGGCTCTGCCTCCATCATTGTCGGTAGTGCGCGAGTGTCCACACCATCAAATTATCATTCTGCCCCAGCTCGGCCCCTCAGTCGTAGGGAGGACATTCACAGAAGTGCCGTGGGACAAAAAATATGAGTAAACGCTTACGTTCGTCTGGCGCGCCATCTAGGCTGGCAGGCAGTCCGTGTCCGCACCCGCCAGGAGACAAACCGATGCGCAAGGTCCTGCAGTTTCCGAAGAGATTCCTTTGGGGTGCGGCAACGGCCGCGTACCAGATTGAAGGTGCGTCGGATCAGGACGGCCGCACCGACTCAATCTGGGATGCCTTCTGCAGGATGCCCGGAGCCGTGGTCGGCGGCCACACCGGCGCGACGGCGTGCGACCACTATCACCGGTACCGCGAGGATGTGGCCCTGATGTCCTCGCTGAATCTGGGCGCCTATCGGTTTTCCACCGCATGGCCGCGGATCAAGCCGAACGACGCCGCGGTGAATCCGGCCGGCCTGGATTTCTATTCGAGGCTCGTGGATGAGCTCTGCGCAGCGGGCATCAAGCCCTGGCTCACGCTCTACCACTGGGACCTGCCCCAAGCTCTGCAGGAACAGGGCGGGTGGGCCAACAGGGACACGGCCTACCGCTTCGCCGAGTATGCGCTCAACGTCCACGAGGCGCTCGGGGACCGGGTGCGGGTTTGGACCACCCTCAATGAGCCGTGGTGCTCGGCCTTCCTGGGCTACGGTTCAGGGGTCCATGCGCCTGGCATACAGTCACGGCCCCAGGCTCTGGCCGCCATGCACCACCTGCTCCTCGGCCACGGTCTGGTTGTCGACGAACTGCGCCGCCGTGATCCGGGCGCCAAGCTCGGCCTGACCCTGAACTTCACCGTGGCGGATCCTTTGGACCCGGACGACGAGGTCGACGTCGATGCCGCCCGGCGGATCGACGGCCAGTTCAACCGCTCCTTCCTCGACCCGATCTTCCACGGGGCGTATCCGCCCGATTTTCTGGCGGACGTGGAGCAGTACGGACTGGAGGCCAGGATCAGGGGCGGAGACCTTGACCTGATCCGGACCCGGATCCACACGCTGGGGGTCAATTACTACCACGGTGAAGCGGTGACCGGGCATCCGCGTGAGGATGCCGCAAACGCCCATGCCGCCCCGGTGGACCGCCCTGTGGCGCCGGCCTATCCGGCAGCCGACCATGTCAGTTCGGTCTCCCGCGGCCTGCCGACGACGGCCATGGGCTGGGAAGTCCAACCCGAGGGGCTGTACCGGCTGCTCTTGCGGCTGCAGGACGAATACAGTGGACCGGCCGGGACGGCGCTCTACATCACCGAGAACGGCGCGGCCTTCGATGACGAGGTCGCCGGCGACGGCGCCGTCCACGACCCGCAGCGGCTCGAGTTCCTGCGCGCCCACATCGTTCAATGCCATCGCGCGATCCAGACCGGTGTGGATCTTCGGGGCTACTTCGGCTGGTCCCTGATGGATAACTTCGAGTGGGCCTGGGGCTATCACAAACGCTTCGGATTGACCCGGGTGGAGTACAACACCTTGGAGCGGACGGTCAAAGACAGCGGGCGCTGGTATGCGCAGGTCGCGGCGAGCAACCAGATAGACACCGCCCCATAAAAAAGATCCCGCAACCGGTCAACGGTGCGGGATCTTTTTCTCTCGAGCTCCCCCGACTGGACTCGAACCAGTAACCCTTCGATTAACAGTCGAATGCTCTGCCAATTGAGCTACGGGGGAATGAAGCGAATAAAACTCTAGCAGTCCGCCGACACAGAGAGAAATCGAACCTTCATCCCGGTCACGGCGGCCGGGTTTGCCCAAAGATCCCCGCCGACTAGGTGTACTGCGACAGGACGTTGGTTACACGGTGAAAGGGTGAAGACCTCTTAGGTTGGTGGTTTACCACAACTGCCAACTGAATCTAAGAGGTCTTC
>NZ_JBFBGZ010000019.1:0-28482 GCF_040684925.1 Arthrobacter sp. NPDC089319
GGCTTTGCGGGCCCATGCGTAACAGGTCATCGGGTTCAATTTGAGTGCCCGGGCCGCGGCTGTGACACTTCCAAGCCGGTCAAGCTCCCTGAAAAACCCTTCCTTTTCCTCCTGCGTGTACTTTCCTTGTTTCGAGGGCTTCTCGCCTAAAGACGACACGGTCGTTGCAACTCCCAAAGTCAGGGTGTTGCAACGACCGCTAGAGGACGCCCGGTGGACGCCGCCGTCGGTCAGTGTGGACCGCCCTCAAGCGGAGTGCTCAGGCGAAGGGCCGCGACGCCTGGTCCAAGGCGGAAACTTCCTCGGCGGTCAGATCCACGTCCGCGGCAGCCATCAGCTCCGGCAGCTGCTGAGGCGTCCGGGCGCTGGCCAGCGGCGCGGTGATGCCCGGTTTGCTGAGCAGCCAGGCGAGCGCCGCCGTCGTGATGGAGATCCCACGGGAGGAGGCGATGGTCTCCACGGCATCCACCACCGCGAAGCCTTTGGCGGTGAGGTAGTCCCCCACCATGCCGCCGCGCGGGCTAGCCTCGGCGTCGTCGGTGCTGTGGTACTTGCCGGTCAGAAAGCCTGCGGCCAATGAGAGGTAGGGGAAGACCGAGAGATGGTGCTCCCGGGCCAGCGGCGCGTAACCCTGCTCGTAACCCTTACGGGCCACCAGGTTGTAGTGCGGCTGCAGCGCCACCGGCAGCGCGAAGCCATTTTGCTGGGCGATGCTGATCCACTCAGCGATCCGCTCCGGAGACAGGTTGGACAGCCCGATCTGGCGGACCTTGCCCTCCTTCACCAAAGCGTCAAAGGCTGCGGCCGCCTCGATCAGCGGCGTGCCCTCGTCGTCATGATGGGCGTAGTAAAGGTCAATATGGTCCGTGCCCAGCCGCTGCAGCGAAGCCTCCGCGGCGGCAGCGATGTTCACCGCCGAGAGGCCCTGAAGCTCCGGGTGTCCACCGACTTTGGTAGCAATGACCACCGAATCACGGTTCTTCCGCTCGGCCATCCAGCGGCCAATGATGTACTCGGACTCACCGCCGGTGTTTCCCGGAACCCAGGAGGAGTAACTGTCCGCGGTGTCGATGAAGTTGCCGCCGGCATCGGCGAAGGCATCCAGTACCTGCTGCGAGCCGGGCTCATCGGAGGTCCAGCCGAAGGTGTTGCCGCCCAAAGCGAGCGGGAAAATCTTGAGGTCCGAAGTGCCGATCAAGCGCATCGAGAGTCCTTTCGAAGGGAAGGGCAGCGGATCTTCGCCCGCCGCTACAGCCTTAAAGGATAGTGCGGCGGCTGCCGCTCCGGTCGCGAATGAGAGCGCAGTCACGTGCAAAACGTCACGATTGGCGACCCGGCTCTCCAGTTCGGCCGCCAATTCCACCGGCGGCAGGCCTCCGGCTTGCCTGTCCGTGCAACCTAGACTTAAACCATGGCTGACTTGCTGACACCCCAGCAGCGCAGCGCCAATATGGCCAAGATCCGCGGCAAGAACACCAAACCGGAGTTGCTGGTCCGGAGGCTGCTGCATGCCAGAGGCTACCGCTATCGCCTGCATGGCAGCGCCGGGGGCCAGAAGCTGCCGGGCAAACCGGATCTGGTGTTCGCGGGGCGCCGCAAGGTCATCTTCGTCAACGGCTGCTTCTGGCACGCCCACGACTGCAGAGTCGGCCAGCATGCGCCGAAGTCCAACGCCGAGTTCTGGGACGCCAAACGCACTCGCACGGCCGCCCGGGACAAAATCCAGCAGGCGGCGCTGCAGGAGGCGGGCTGGCAGGTCCTCACCGTGTGGGAGTGCGAATTCAAGAAGGTTGGCGATCTGGCCGCCCTCGAGGACCGGTTGGTGGAGTTTTTAGACTGAACCGGCCGGGCGACCGGATACCGGGCCAGTTCCGGCCTCCGTCGCAAAAAGCGCCTCGCCCGGTGGCCACCAGGGCGAGGTGCTCCGTCGTCGTTATTTTCTGCGCGGCCCGCCGACGACCGCGTCATGTTGGCCGGTGGCCGTCTCGTACTGCCCGCCGCCCGTGGGCCGGGCGCCGCCGGTGGGCCGGGCGCCGTCGACCACCGGAAGCGAACCGGTCAGCACCGGTCCGGCGCCACCGACCATGCCGGGTTCCACCGGGCTGGCGGTGGTCGGTTTGATGTCGATCGTGCGGCGCAGCGGCCGTTCCTTGATGAACAGCACTGCAATCAGCGCCACAACCGCGATGACGGCGGACAGTTGGAAGATCAGGGCCGTGCCGTCCCCATAGGCCGACCGCATGATCTCTGCGGCCGCGGGAGGCAGGGCCGCGAAGTCCAGCGTGGCACCGGCACCGTCTCCGGAGACCGGGATGCCCGCGTCCCGCATGCCGGCGGTGGCCAGGGTATTGACCCGGCCGGCGAGCACGGCGCCGAGCACCGAGACGCCGATGGCGCCGCCGAAGGAGCGGAAGAACGCCACGGAGGCGCTGGCCGCGCCGATGTCCTTGGCCCGCACGGTGTTCTGCACGCCGAGCACCAGGTTCTGCATCAGCAGGCCCATGCCCATGCCGAGCAGCAGCAGGAAGATGCCGGCCAGCCAGAACGACGTTTGATGGTCCATCATGCCGGCCAGGCCGGTTCCGCTGATCACCAGAATGGCCCCGATAACCAGAAAGCGCTTCCACTTGCCATAGCGGGTAATCAGCTGCCCGGAGACTGTGGCACCGAGCAGGTTGCCCGCAACCATGGGCAGCATCAGCAAGCCGGCTTCGGTCGGCGTCGCCCCGCGGGCCACTTGGAAGTACTGGCCGACGAACGTGGCGGAGCCGAACATCGCCACACCCACGGAGATGGAAGCGATGATGGACAGCGCGGTGGTGCGCTCGGTGATGATCTTCAGCGGGATGATCGGCTGGGCAGCCTTGGACTCCACCCACACCAACACCACCAGAAGCAGGACACCGATGCCCACCATCAGCGCACTGGTCCCGGAGAGCCACGCGTAGTGGCCGGGCTGGCCGGCGAAGGAGACCCAGATCAGCAGGATCGACACGCCCGCCGTCAGCAGCACCGAACCGAGCCAGTCGATCTTCACGTGGCGGCGCACGTGGCTCAGCTTCAACGTCTTCTGCAGCACGAGCAGGGCGATCACGGCCAGCGGGACGCAGACAAAGAAGGTCCAGCGCCAGCCCAACGGGCTGTCCACAATGAAGCCGCCCAGCAGCGGACCACCGGCTGTTGCCACGGCCATGACGGCACCCATGTAGCCGGCGTAGCGTCCGCGTTCGCGCGGCGGGATGACGGTGCCGATGATGGCTTGGACCAGCGCGGTCAGGCCGCCCATCGCAATACCTTGGACCACCCGCGCGGTCAGCAACGTGGTCATGTCCGGGGCAAATCCAGCCAGCACGGAACCGGCCACAAAGATGACAATGGAGAGCTGTACCAGCAGCTTCTTGTTGTACAGATCGGCGAATTTGCCCCAGATCGGAGTGGTGGCGGCATTCGCCAGCAACGCCGCGGTGACCACCCAGGCGAAATCGGTCTGGGTACCGTGCAGCTCGGCGATGATGGTGGGCAGCGCGTTGCCCACAATCGTGCTGGAGAGCATCGCGGTGAACAGGGCTGCGAGCAGGCCGGTGAGGACCTGCAGGATCTGCTTGTGGCTCATCAGGTCGCCGTCGGAGGAGGTCCGCTTGGCGGGTGCCTGTTCGGCATTTGTCCGTTCGGCGGGAGAGTTGCCCGGCAGCGTGCGCTCCTTGAGCAGCACGTCCGAGGCCTGGCTTGGTTCAGTGGATTCGTTCAACGGGTCAGACTCCTGCGGGATCGTAGCGGTGGGTTCCCGGCTTCGTTGACAGGATCGAGGTGTGGAGGGCCTCGGCCAGGCGGCCGACGGCGGTGATGGCGGCTTGGGCTTCGCCCTCTGACCAGTCGCCAAGCATGCCCTGCATGAGGGAAGCCCGGCGGATCGCCTCGGCCCGCATGCTGGCTTCGCCGGCCTCGGACAGCGAGATCAGCGACGCCCTGCCGTCGTCGGGATGCGGTCTCCGCATCACGAAACCTGTCGCCTCAAGGTCCGCGATGTGCCGGCTGAGGGCCGCCGGACCGATGCCCAGCTTGGCCGCCAGCTCGGTGGCCCGGAGCTCCCCCGCTTCGCCGATGATCCGCATTACGCCCTGCAGCGCGAAGCCCGGGCCGGACGGATCCGCCATGTGGTGCGTCGCGGCACGCAGGGACCGCTGCAGGGAAAAAACGCAGGCCACAAGCTCTTGGGCGGTTTCGGTTTCGACAGCCACGGCACACCTCATTCTTATACTTGCCTAAAGCAACTATAACTCCCACTAGTTGTCTTGGCAAACTAAATGAAGGGGATCTGGCGCACACCCTCACCGCATCGAAGAGTCAGCAGCCGGCCTTCTCGGGTCTGAGAAGGCCGGCTGCTGATACCTCAATTGGGCTGCCGGACCGCCCCACGCCGGCCCTGCCGCGGGTCAGTTGTCCAGATGCGTGGGCGCGAACATCTTGAGCAGGGTCTCCACGACGACGACGTTCGGGCCCTCGGCGGCGAAACTCTCCTCGAGCGCAGTGCGGATACCCTCGGGCGCTACCCGCCGGGCGGGCACGCCAAAGGACTCGGCTAAGGCGACGAAGTCGGGCCGGGCCAACTCCGTGGCCGTGGCCTGGCCGAATGCGCCTTCCATGTACTCGCGCAGGATGCCATAACCGCCGTCGTCCACTATCAGCCAGGTCACCGGCAGGTTGTGCTGGCGCACGGTGGCCAGTTCGCTGATCGAGTACATGGCCGACCCGTCGCCGGAGACGGCCAGCACCCGGGCCGACTTTCCCTGGCTGGCCAGGCCCACGCTGCCGCCGAGGGCGCCGGGGAAACCGAACCCGAGGCCGCCGGCACCCTGGGCGGAATGGAACTGGCCCTGGCGCGAGTCCCAGCAACTCCAGGCCCAGTAGGCCGAAATGGTCATGTCCCAGAAGGTCTGCATGGCGTCCGGGACGGCCGCGCGGATATCGGCCATGAAGGCCCGCTCCTTGGCCAGGTCCTGGCTGTCCAGCCGGGCCTGAACCTTGGCCAGCGTGTCCTTGACCAGCTGCTCGGGGGTCTGACCGTGCCAGTCCGGCCGGTTCCGCGGCTCGCCGGAGAGGGCGTCGTCGAGGGCGTGCAGCGCCTGGCCGGCGTCGGCGCGGATGCCCAGCGCCGGACCGTTGGACTCGAGCACGCGCGGTTCGGCGTCGATCTGGATGATCCGGCCGCGCGGTTCCATGGTGAAGTAGTTGCTGGTCACCTCGCCCAGCGACGAACCCACCACCACCAGGACGTCGGCCTCTTCAAGGACGTCGGTGACATACCGGTCCTCCACCCAGGACTGCAGCGACAGTTCGTGATTCCACGGGAACGCACCGTTGCCGCCCGGAGAGCAGACCACCGGAGCGTGCAGTTTCTTCGCAATGGAGAGCAACCATGGTTCGGCTTTACCCCGGCGGGCGCCGCCGCCGGCGATGATCGCCGGGCGCTTGGCTTCGGTGAGCCAACGCACCGCTTCCTTGACCAGTTCGGTCCGCGGCGGGTTGTCGAACGCTTCGGCCAGCGCATCCTCCACCGGCGGCACCATGATGGGATCCAGCAGGACATTCTGCGGCACCTCCACCCAGACCGGCCCCTGCGGCGAGGAGATGGCCTCGGTCCAGGCATCCTGGATGGCGGACGGAATGCCGGAGGCGTGCTGGATCAGCCGCTGGCTCTTAGTGACATTTGCGGCCGAGGCCTTCTGGTCGTCGAGTTGGTGCAGCATGCCCTTGCGGCGGGCGCCGAGGCCTTCCAACGGGATCTGGCTGGCGATCACCACCATCGGCACCCCCGTGGCGTAGGCTTCCTGCAGCCCGGCCAGCGAGGTCAGCGCACCGGGGCCCGTGGAGAGGAACAGCACGCCAACATCGCCGGTGGCACGGGAGAACCCGTCGGCGGCAAAAGCCGAGTTGTTCTCCACTCGGGAGGAGACGAAATGAAGCGGCGACCTGGACAAAGCGTCAAACAGGCCCAAGGCATGCTGCCCCGGAATGCCGAACACCGTCGTCGCGCCCAAAGCACTGAGAGTTTCGACGACGAGGTCCCCGCCGTTGCGCACGGCCGGTTTGGAAGGCCCGGCGTGGGCCGCGCCGGCGCCGGGAAGGGCCCCGCTCTTCGGTGCCGTCATTCGAAGGACTCCTGATCCGACTCGATGTCCTGCGGCTGCGACGGCCGCGGGGCCGCCAGCGCCTGCGCGTCGTAACCATTGCGGGAGCCGCCGCCTACGGCGTTGTCGGCCATCAAAGAGACGAGTTCGTAGGCCACATGGCTGCCGGCCACCCCGGTGATTTCGGCGTGATCGTACGCCGGCGCCACTTCCACCACATCGGCGCCGATGATGTTCATGCCGCGGAAGCCGCGGATGATTTCCAGCAGTTCGCGGCTGCTGATGCCGCCGGCTTCCGGGGTGCCAGTGCCGGGCGCATGGGCCGGGTCCAGCACATCGATGTCGATGGAGATATAGAGCGGGGTGTCGCCGATCCGGTCGCGCAGCTTGGCCACTACTTCCCGGACACCTTGGTAGTAGACGTCGGCGCTGGTGACGATGCCGAAGCCGAAGCGGTGGTCGTCGTCGAGGTCCTTCTTGCCGTAAAGCGGGCCTCGGGTGCCCACATGGCAGATGGATTCGGTATCCAGGATGCCTTCCTCCACCGCGCGGCGGAACGGCGTGCCGTGCGTGTATTCGGCGCCGAAGTAGGTGTCCCAGGTGTCCAAGTGCGCATCGAAGTGCAGCATGGCCACCGGTCCGCCGGCGCGCTCGGCAGCCGCCCGCAGCAGCGGCAGGGCAATGGTGTGGTCGCCGCCAATCGTGACCAGCTTGGTGCCAGCGGCGGTCAGGTCCAGCGCGTTCTGCTGGATGGTTTCGATGGCCTCGTTGATGTTGAACGGGTTGACGGCCATGTCACCGGCGTCCGCCACCTGGACCGCTTCGAACGGGCTGAGGTCCCAGGCAGGGTTATACGGGCGCAGCAGCCGCGAGGCCTCGCGCACATGGTTGGCGCCAAAGCGGGCACCCGGGCGATAGGAAACGCCCGAATCGAAGGGAACACCGACGACGGCGATGTCCGCCTGTTGTACTTGGTCCAAGCGGGGCAGCCGGGCGAAGGTGGCGGCGCCGGCGTAGCGCGGAATCCGGGATGAGTCGATCGGGCCGAGGTGGCCGTTGGCTTCAACACGAAGCTCTTCCATGGTTCTCCTTCGATGCGGCCGACGGCGCGGGATGCGCGGCGCCGCCCGGCGCGGGGCAAGGTTGCCCTATGTGCAACATCTGTTGCCTAAGATGGTATTTGTGGCACCGGTAACAGTCAAGGTTGCCGGTGCGGTGCGCGCGGTTCGGGCGTACACGCCGGCGCGCACCATGCGACGGCACAGCGCAGCGGTCAGCGGACCGCCGGCGCAGCGCAGCGGTCAGCGGACCGCCGGCGCAGCGAGTCAACGAGCCACCGGCGCAGCGCGGCGGGTCAGGACTGGCTCGTGCAGCGCCAACTAACGGGCCGCGGCGGGAACCAGCGTCCAGGTGACGATGGCCTCTTCGTCGGTCTCGTTGACCCAGGTGTGTGGCTCGCGGCCGGAAAAGGAAATGGTGTCGCCCGCGGCAAGCTCGTAGCGTTCGGACGTGAAAACCAGCGTGATGCGGCCGGCAATCACATGCAGGACATCCACGTCGCAGTCCACCGCGTAGAGGTCGGTTTCGCCACGGCCTCGCGGCGCGATCACGGCGCGGATGATCTGGAGCCGGCGCTCGTGCCTGGCGGTCAGCAGTTCCTCCTTGATACCTTCGCCGCCCAGGCTGATCCGCGGCCCCTGCCCTGCGCGCGTGAGGTGCGTTTCCGGCATGGAGAATAGGTCGCCGATGGAGATGGACAGCACCTGGCACAAGGTGACGAGCGACGCGACCGACGGCGAGGTCAGGTCCCGCTCCACCCGGCTGAGGAAGCCCTTGGTGAGCCCCGTAGAGTCCGCCACCTGCTCGATGGTCATCCGCTGCCCTTGGCGGGCTGCACGGATCCGAGACCCGATGGCCACCGGGTCATTGCTGGGTTCGACGGGCAGTGCCTTCACGAGACATCCTTCTCGGGCCGAGGTGGTGGGAGCAGGTAGGCAGCGACCGGGATAGGCCGGCGCCGCGGGCGGCCGAAGTCGACGTGCCGCAGACCACAAATAGCTTAACACTCAACACTTGTTGCCTGCTGGGCAAGTAGGGGTCTTTCCGCCGTTACGGTGTTCTCCGCTCGATGCCTTGCCGGACCGCCCGGGCCTATCCACGGCGCTGGCTCGCGAGCCTAAGATCGTGGTGTGGACATCGAGGAAACCATCCTTCCGGGCGTCGGCATCCGCTACGACTTCACCGCCAATTCCGGGGTCAGGCTCGCTCTGGTCATTGACCGGGAGGGCGGGGCCGACCTGTTCACGTTCGGCGAGGACGATCCGGACCGGGCGGTCAGCCGCCTCCAGCTGGAACCGGAAGAAGCCTCACAGCTCGCAGAACTTCTCGGCGCCCCGCGGATAACCCAGCGCTTCGCCCAGCTCTCCAAGGAAATCCCGGGGCTGGAAACCAGACGCATTACCGTTGGACCGGATTCGCCCTACGCGGGCCACCCCCTGGGCGACACCAAGGCCAGAACACGGACGGGCTGCTCCATTGTGGCGGTCATCCGCGGCGAATCCGTGATCACCGCGCCGACTCCACAGCAGCGCCTGCTGTCCCACGACGTCCTCATCGTTGTGGGCGGAGCCGACGGGCTGTCCGCGGTTGAAGAACTGATCAGTCCACCGCCAACTGGATAGCCGTGGGCCGCCGTGCAGCATCTCTCGCTTCTGCTCATCGAACTGGGGATACTGTTCGCCGTCCTCTCCGGGCTCGGTCTACTCGCGCACCGGCTCGGCCTTTCACCGATTCCGTTCTACCTGCTGTCCGGGCTGCTCTTCGGCGAGGGCCGGCTGCTGCCGGTGAACGCGGCGGGCCCCTTCGTGGAGGCCGGCGCGGAGATCGGCGTCATTCTCTTGCTGCTCCTGCTCGGACTCGAATTCTCGGCGACCGAACTGATGCACAGCCTCCAACGGCACCGAAGCTCGGGCTTGGTGGATTTCCTGCTGAACGCAGTTCCCGGGTTCCTTTTCGGGCTGCTGCTGGGACTGCCTTGGCAGGCGGCTCTGGCCCTGAGCGGGGTCATCTGGGTGTCGTCGTCGGGCATCATCGCGCGGCTGCTCGATGATCTCGGACGCTTGGGGAACAGGGAAACTCCGGCGGTCCTGTCGGTGCT
The DNA here is from genome assembly GCF_040684925.1 of Arthrobacter sp. NPDC089319. NCBI lineage: Bacteria > Bacillati > Actinomycetota > Actinomycetes > Micrococcales > Micrococcaceae > Arthrobacter > Arthrobacter sp. NPDC089319. Next base: position 9,286 of record NZ_JBFBGZ010000019.1, read on the forward strand.
GGTGCTTGAGGACATTGCGATGGCCTTATACCTGCCGATGCTGGTGGTGTTTCTCTCCGGCGGCGGGGCCTGGCAGGCAGCTGGCGGCGTGGCTCTGGCGCTTGGCGCGGTCTCCCTGATCCTGGCCGCGGCGCACAAGGCGGGGCACAGGGTGGGGCGCCTGCTCGCCCACCCGCAGGACGAACAAGTCATGCTGCGGCTGCTGGGCATTGCGCTGGTGGTGGCCGGGATCGCCGAAGGGGTAGGAGCCGGAGCGGCCGTCGGTTCCTTCTTGGTCGGTATCGCGATTCCGCAGAGTTTCGCGGACCGCGCACGGCAGATCCTCAGCCCCTTACGTGACCTGTTCGCGGCGTTTTTCTTCCTCACCTTTGGCTTGTCGATCAGCCTGGCCGACGTCGTGCCGGTCCTGCCTGCGGTGCTGCTGTTGGCGGTTGTCACCACCGCCACCAAGATCGGCAGCGGCTGGTATGCGGCAGGGAAGGAGGGAGTCCACCTCCGCGGACGGTTACGGGCGGGGGCCGCGCTGACGACCCGTGGCGAGTTTTCCGTGATCATAGCCGGGCTGGCGGTTTCAGCCGGCTACACGACGGTCGGCCCCCTCGCTGCAGCCTACGTCCTGATTCTGGCAGTGGCCGGCCCCGTCCTGACCCGATTCATAGACAGCTGGACTGACCCGAACCGACGCAAACGCCCGACCTAAGACCCCGAGGCCCCGTCACCGGCTGAGAGGCCTGCTCCCCCCGACCAGCTACAATGGAGGTTGCGAAGGGGAGTAGCTCCACCGCCCGCGCTGCTTGCGCGCAAGGGCGTGGAGGCCTGTCGACATACTGGCCAGCATGAGCGGCCCGGCAGTCCACCTGGGCGCACGAAAAGGCACGACCTGATCCTGCGCATAGGCGAGCGAGACCTTCGGTCAGTTGATTGTTAACTGACCGGAGATCCTCGAACCGTCTCCGGTCCGAATCAGGAGCAGCGTGACAACGAGCCCCGATCCAGCCGGCCCCACCCCTCTGGACCCCCACTCCGACGGCCAAGCAACGCCGTCGAAATCCGACATCAGGCTATGGCGCCGCTATTTGGCCGACGAACGTGCCGAAGCCGCCATCTACCGTGACTTGGCCCAGCGCCGCGACGGCGAAGAACGCGAGATCCTGCTCGCCCTGGCCGAGGCGGAAGGCCGGCACGAAAAGCACTGGCGCGACCTGCTGGGCGAGCACGGCGACCAAAGGCTCCGTCCGTCGTTCCGCCGCACCGTGCTGCGTTTCCTGGCCCGCCGCTTCGGCTCGGTGTTCGTGTTGGCCCTGGCACAACGGGCCGAAAGCCGCTCCCCGTACGCCACCGAACCCGCCGCCACCGAGGCCATGGCCGCCGACGAACTGATCCACGAAGAGGTCATCCGCGGCCTGGCCACCCGCGGCCGGGCACGGCTCTCCGGCAACTTCCGAGCCGCGGTCTTCGGCGCCAACGACGGCTTGGTCTCCAACCTGGCGTTGATCATGGGCATCGGAGCCACCGGCGTATCGAGCGGGTTCATCCTGTTCAGCGGCTTCGCCGGACTGCTGGCCGGCGCGCTCTCCATGGGTGCCGGCGAATACGTGTCAGTCCGCTCCCAGCGGGAACTGCTCTCCGCCACCCGGCCCACCCAGATCACGCTGCAGGCGGCACCGGACCTAGACCTGAAGGCCAATGAGCTGGTGCTGGTGTACCGCGCCCGCGGCATGACCTTGGAAGCGGCCGAGCACCGCGCCGCCGAACGAATGGGCTATCTGGACTGCGACTGCGATCCGAGCCTGTCGCTGCAAGCGCCGGAGTCCTACGCGAACGACTATCAGGAGATCGGCACCGGCTGGAATGCCGCCGTGTCCAGCTTCCTGTTCTTCTCCTCCGGCGCGCTGATCCCGATCCTGCCGTACATCTTCGGCCTGCAGGGCACAGCAGCCGTGGTGGTCGCACTGATACTGGTCGGCCTGGCGCTCCTGGTGACCGGTGGAATCGTTGGATTGCTCTCCGGTGCTTCACCGGTCAGGCGTGCCCTGCGGCAACTGGCGATCGGTTTCGGCGCCGCGCTGGCCACCTACCTGTTGGGCTCGTTGTTCGGCACCGGCGCAGCCTGACACCTCGGCCCCGGCCGGCCAGTTCATCTGCCGGCCACCTGGCAGACACCTACCGTTTGTCCCAAGGCTTGGTTACTCTGAGGCGAGCGGGGCAACGAGGCTCCCGCTGTCCGCCAAGCGAGGGGGACCATGGGCTGGCCGCCGACAGACGGCCCGGGCGAGGCGCCGGGTCCCAGCTGGCCCGCGCCCAGATCCCGGACCGGACGGGTGCCGCAGTGGGCCCAGGCCGATTCCGACGGACGCCAGCGCCCTGATGCCGCCACGGAACAGCCGGATGTCTGGGTCAACCCGACCGCGCGGCAGGGCCCGGTTCCGTGGCAGCAGCCCGTCCGGCCACTGCCGTCGGCGCGGCACATCTCGGTCACGCGGCCGGAGCTGAAGCCCAGCGGCGGTCCGTCACCGTTCGGCAAGCTGATGCTGCTTGCCGCCATCGCTGCCTTGGTGGCTTGGGCCTTCGTCTGGCTTGCCCAGCCGCGGTTCGCATCGGCGGTGCAACCCAGCGGGGCGGCCCACGCTGCCCCGTTCGACGGCGGATCCACGGCCGAGGGCTTGGGCCACGGCGGGTTTCCGCCGTCGGGCGTGGACATCGCGGAGGCACCGCTGGGCATTCCCGCGCCGCTGAACGAGGAGAGCAATTCGTATCGCTTCCTCGCCTCACCGACAGCGGGGCAGGACTACATCGCGTACGACCCCTGCCGTCCGATCCGTTACGTGGTCCGTACGACGGACTCCCCCGCCGGCGGCGCGGATCTGGTCCAGCAGGCGGTGCAACGCGTTTCCGATGCCACCGGCCTGCAGTTCATCTACGAGGGCACCACCACGGAGCGGCCCACCGAGCGACGCCCCTCCTACCAGCCCGACCGCTACGGCGAGCGCTGGGCTCCGGTGCTGATTGCCTGGTCCGATCCCGAACACAGCCCCGCGCTGGCCGGCCCGACCATTGGGCTGGGCGGAAGCGGCTGGGCCTCACGGGGTGGGGTTTCCGCGTATGTCTCCGGCCAGATAGAACTGGACACCCCGCAGTTCCGTCAGTTGCTCGGCTCCCCCGCCGGCAAAAATTCCGCCCGGGCCATCATCATGCACGAGCTGGGCCACCTGATTGGACTGGACCACGTCGATGACCCCAACCAACTGATGTATGCACAGGCGTCCCACGACATCCTGGAATTTGCCGACGGGGACCTCTCCGGCCTCTCCTTGCTGGGCCAGGGCGAGTGTGTTCCCGAGCTTTAGGACGTCGCTAGAGGACGTTGAGGGCCTGGTGCACGGTCTTCTATAGCCGCGGCCCCCAGGCTGCCGGAGCGGCTCCGCGGGACGGGTACTCCGAGCGGGCCGCCACTGCCGGAGCGGCGGCACGCTGCGAGACGGATGCTACCGGCGGCCTGCTTCGGCTCCGCGCAGGTCCGTGTTCGCCGGATGGTTGCCCTCGGTCTCGGCGGTGATCATCACGTTCCCCTCCGATATGGCCTCCGGCATGACATCGGGTTCCAGGGTCGTGGCCAGCGGCTTTTCCACCACGAACAGGCAGAGCACGGTGGCGGCCAGGGCCAGCGGGACCATGTAGAGGAACAGCGGCATCAAGGCTTCGTTGTAGGACGCGACGATGACGTCATGCACGGGTGCCGGGAGGTGCTCCACCATGTCCGGCGTCAGCGCGTTTCCGCCGCCGGTGGCTGCGACCGCGGCGGACGGCAGCCGGTCGGTCAGCAGGTCGACCAGGCGTTGGGCGAACAGGCTGCCTACGACGGCCGAACCGAGCGTGGCGCCGATCTGGCGGAAGAAGTTGTTGGCCGCCGTCGCTGTGCCCACCTGCCGCAGCGGGAAGGAGTTCTGCACAATGAGCACCAGAATCTGCATGTTCAGGCCCAGGCCAAGACCAAGCAGCCCCAGGTAGACGCAGAGCACCCAGACACCGGTATCCGCGTGAACAAAGCTCATCAGCAGCAGGGCAACCGCCACTATCGCGGAGCCAGCCACCGGCATCCACTTGTAGCGGCCGGTTTTGGACACCAGGACGCCGGAGATCATTGAGGAGGCCAGCAGCGCAGCCATCATCGGAATCATCAGCAGGCCGGCTGCGGTCGCAGTTACCCCGGTAGCCATCTGGAAGTAGGTGGGCATGTAGCCGAGCGCGCCGAACATGGCCACGGAGACAAACAGGCCCGCGATGGTGGTCATGATGAAATTGCGGTCGCGGAACATGGACATGGGAATGATGGGTTCGGCCGTCTTGCGCTCCACCAGCACAAACCCGACGGCGGCCAGCACGGTCCCGGCGATCAGCCCGATCATCATCGGATCCGACCAGGCATAGGTACTCCCGCCCCAACTGCTCACTAGGACCAGTCCGGTGGTGGCGGCAGCCATCAGCAGCATGCCCCAGAAATCCAGCTTCGGCCGCACCGTGACCGGCCGCGACTTCAGGAAGAACAGCGCGCCAACCAGTGCCAAGGCGCCCACGGGGAGATTGATCCAGAAAGCCCAGCGCCAACCCGGCCCCTCAGTGAACCAGCCGCCCAGCAGCGGGCCCACCACGGAAGCGAACGCGAAGACGCCGCCCATCGCGCCCATGTACTTGCCGCGCTCCCGTGCCGGGACCACGTCGGCGATGATGGCCTGCGACAGGATCATCAACCCGCCGCCACCCAGGCCCTGGACCACGCGGGAGGCAATCAGCCAGCCCATGTCCGGGGCCAGGGCACCGATCACGGAGCCGATCAAGAACACGATGATCGCGCCGACCAGCAGATACTTACGCCCGATCTGGTCGCCCAGCTTGCCGTAAATCGGCATCATGATGGTGGCCGCCAAAATGTAGGCGGTGATCACCCAGAGCATCAGGTTGGCGCCGTTCAGTTCACCCACGATGGTGGGCAATGCGGTTGCCAAAATGGTCTGGTTCAGGGCGGCCAGCAACATGGCCATCATCAGCGCAACGAACACCAGCAGCAGGTTGCCATGGCTGTGGCCATGCTGACCCGGCTGGGACGGTGCGGATGCCGCGGGGCGCTGTTGCGCCTGCAGGCTCTCTTTCTTCATTCGGATTCCTTCAGGACTGCGCGCAGCAGGGCCAAGCTATGCTCGAGCGCCTCGGTCTGCGATTCCAGGGTGGGTTGGGACATGGTCTTTTGAATGGCAAAGCGAAGCGCCGTGCCTGCCGTTAGCACGAGCATGCGGGCGGTGTCTTCGGTGGTGTACTGCCCACCGACGGGATGCGCGGCCAGAATCCGTTCAGCGTCCGCGAGCCGGTCGGACCCGGCGAGCAGTTCGGAGACAGCGGTGGTTACCAACTGCTCCACCTTGACCACGTACTGGACGCGGCGGTGCAGCAGGTGCGGATACTTCTGCATGATTCGGTGGCGGATCGCATCGTCTCCACCTTGAATGGAACGGGTTACCGCCAGCATCAGCTTGCCGACTTCGTCCAGCAGGTTGGCGTGGACGTCGAATCTGGACAACATGGCTTCGTCGAGCACCGGCTCACGAAGGCCTAGCACCGCGTCCTCCTTGCACGGGAAGTAATTGAAAAACGTGCGCGGGGAAACCCCGGCGGCGTCGGCTACCCCGTCCACCGTGACGCTCTCAATTCCGTCTTCCAGCGCCACCTCGGCTGCGGCATCATGCAGCGCGGCCCAGCACTCGGCGCGCTTACGCTCACGCAAGGAATTTAGTTGACTCACCGAACCAGTGTGCCAGCGCGAGAAAACATTCACAAGTGCAAACTTGCACTCCTGCAAAAACCTAGACGAACATCACACCGCTAGCGGGGCCACGGCATGAGGCGAGAGGTATCGCTGACGAATGCGCCGGACGGGCCGCTGTCGGAAAGTGACGGCAGTCCATAAGCGCGCACCACCCAACCAGAAACGTGCTCAGTGGGATGGGCAGGTTTCATAAGCGCGCATCACCCACCGAGGAACGCGGGTGTTTCAGGGGTTGGGTGGCTTTCACAAGCGCGCATCGCCGAACGGGCTACATAGGTCAGCCCAGCGGTCGGAGGGACGGGTGGTTTCCATAAGCCCGCATCGCCGAGCGAGGAAGGCCAGGGCGGCAGGGTCCCCGCGTGGCGACGGAGTCGACACGAAAGGGTCCGCCGTGGCCGCTAAGCGCGTTGGAAATTACCCATCCCGAAGCCGAAAACTACCGCAACACCACAGTCCGGTTTCCGTGCAAAATCACACGTCCCTCGCAGTGCCACTTCACCGCATTCGTCAGCGCCTTGCACTCCGTATCGCGGCCGGCGGCCACCAGATCCTCGGGACCGAACGTATGGTCCACCTCCACCGTCTGCTGGGCGATGATCGGGCCCTCGTCGAGTTCGGCGTTGACGTAGTGGGCGGTGGCGCCGACGGTTTTGACGCCCTTTTCATACGCCTGGTGGTAGGGCTTGGCGCCCTTGAAGCTCGGCAGGAATGAATGGTGGATGTTGATGGTGCGCCCGGTCAGCTCGCGGCTGAGGTGGTCGCTGAGCACCTGCATGTAGCGGGCCAACACCACCAACTCCACGTCGTGCGCGTCGATCAACTCAAGCAGTTCGGCTTCGGCGGCAGGTTTGGTATCCGGGGTGACCGGCACATGGTGGTACGGGATGTTGTGCCATTCCACCAGGCCCTTGTGGTCCAGATGGTTGGAGACGACGGCGACGATCTCCACCGGCAGCTCCCCCATTCGGGAGCGGAACAGCAGGTCGTTGAGGCAGTGCCCGAACTTGGACACCATCACCAGCACCCGCCGCTTGCGGCCCTTGGGCTCCAGCTGCCAAGACATGCCGTATTTCTCGGCCAGCGGCGCAAAGGCCGCGCGCAACTCCTCGGTGGATGTGGCCCCGCCGCTCTGCCCGGCGAAGTCCGTGCGCATGAAGAAATGCCCGGACCGCCGGTCGTCAAACTGCGTAAGCTCCTGGATGGTCTGCCCGTACTCCACCAGGAAGCCGGAGACGGCATGCACCAGGCCCAGCCGCTCGGGGCAGTCAAGCGTCAGGATGTGCTCATTGTGGATCGACATGGTGTTCCCGTTCTGATCAGCATTCAACGACGTTCACCGCCAGCCCGCCGCGGGACGTCTCCTTATATTTGGCTTTCATGTCCGCGCCGGTATCGCGCATGGTCTTGATCGCCATGTCCAGGGATACCCGGTGGTCGCCGTCGCCGGCGAGCGCCAGCCGCGCGGCATTGATCGCCTTCACGCTGGCAATCGCATTTCGCTCGATGCAGGGAATCTGCACCAGCCCGCCCACCGGATCGCAGGTGAGGCCCAGGTTGTGCTCAATGCCCACCTCTGCAGCATTCTCCACCTGCTCGGGGGTCCCGCCCAGCACCGCACACAGGGCACCGGCGGCCATCGAACAGGCCGACCCGACCTCGCCCTGGCAGCCGACTTCGGCCCCGGAGATCGAGGCGTTGGTCTTGAACAGGATGCCGATGGCGGCCGCGGTGAGCAGGAAGTCCACCACCGCGTCGTCGTCGGCGCCGGGCACGAACCTGGTGAAGTAGTGCAACACGGCGGGCAGGATTCCGGCCGCGCCGTTGGTGGGCGCGGTGACAATCCGGCCACCGGAGGCGTTCTCCTCATTGACCGCGAGCGCGTACAGGTTCACCCATTCCATCGCCCACAGCGGGTCCGCGTCCGGCGTGCCCTCCGCGGCACGCGCCGCCTCGGCGGCGCGCAGCCTCCGCCGCAATCCCGGAGCACGACGGCGGACCAACAGTGAGCCGGGCAGCCTCTCCTCGGTGCGGGTGCAGCCGTTTTCGACGCATTCCTGCATCACGGCCCAGATCCGCAGCAGCGCGGCCCGAAGTTCTGCCTCGGTCCGCCAGGTGAGCTCGTTGGCCAGCATCACGCCGGCAATGGACGTCCCGGCCTCGCGGCAGCGGGTCAGCAATTCGGCGCCGCTGCTGAACGGATACGGAATTTGACCCTCCACAGCACCAGGCACGGTGGCGCCGGCCGCTTCGGCGGAAGTGTCCGCGTCGGTCGCACCGGTCGCGCCGGTGGCATCCGTCGCCTCGCTGGTGTCGGTCGCGCCGGCCGCTTGCTCGGCCTCCTCTGCCGGCACAACGAATCCGCCGCCCACCGAATAATAGGAGGATTCGCGCAGCGGCGAGCCCCCGGCGTCGTACGCGGTGAAGGTCATCCCATTAGGGTGGGCTGGCAGCGAGCGGCGGCGGTGCAGCACCACGTCCGCCGCCGGGTCGAACTCCACCGGGTGGATTCCGGCCAACTGCAACTTCCGGCCCGCCGCAGCCTCCGCCACCTGAGCATCAGCGGCATCCGGGTCCACGGATTCAGGGTCCTCTCCCTGCAGGCCCAGGACCACCGCTTTGTCCGAACCATGCCCGACGCCGGTGGCACCGAGCGAGCCGAACAGTTCGGCTTTGACCCGGGACACCGACTCCAGCAGCCCGTCCTCGGCCAGCGACTCGGCGAACTGCCGAGCCGCCCGCATCGGACCCACCGTGTGCGACGACGACGGTCCGATCCCGATGGAGAACAGGTCCAGCGCGCTCAGTGCCATCTCAATCAACCTCGGGCGCAGCAAACTCCGTCATCGCGTCCAGCAGCCACCGGGCGGTGAAGTCGGCGAACGATGCACGGGGCATGATCCGGTAGACCGGGCCGCCGTCACGCTCTGCGGTCTGCCACAGCAACACCGGCACCGTGGCCAACTGTGTGCTGATCGCCGTGCCGGGACCGAAGACGCGGGGATGCAGGTCCGCATGGCAGCCCTTTTCCAGCACCAACCGGGCCGACGGTCCGGACAGCTCCAGCGTGGTGCGGTTGGCGGACAGGTCGACGACGGCGCCCGGCTCAGCGCCGAGTGCGGCAGCCAGATCCGCGCCGGCTGTCGCGCCGTCCGGGGCGACCAACAGGTACTCGTCCGGGCCCAGCCAGAGCACCGCGGTGCCCTCCGGATCGCCGGTGACCTGGCCAACCTTGGTGGGCAACGGGACTCCGGCTGCGGCCTCCAACGAGGCCGAGGTGGCCGAGCCGGGCTCGGCGCGCAGGCCCACCATGGTCAGGAACGGGACTTCGCGCAGCGCCACGGCGCGCTCCCCCGCCACCTGGCCGCCGCGGATGGCTTCGGTCAAGTGGGCCAGCGGGCTGCGCCGCAGGTGCACCGGCTCGCCGGCCCGCGTTTGCTTGTGTTCGGACTGTTCCATCAGCTGCTCAGCCATCTCGGCGGCTTCCTTCCGGGTCGAAGAGTACTGTGTCTGCCACGGTGACCTCCACCAGTTTCCCGTCCAGCGGGGCCAGCAGAGTTTCGCCGATGCGGTCGCGGCCGTTCTTGATCAGCGCCAAGCCGAAGGTGCGGCCCAGGGCCACGCTGCGGTAGCTGGAGGTCACATGGCCCTCCATCGGGACCGGAGCCTCGGCGGGAGCGATCCGGGTGCCCTGTTTGACCAGCTGCGACCCCTCGGGCAGCAGCACGTCCTGGTCCACCGGGAGCACCCCGACCAATTGCTTGCGGTCGGCGCGCACGTTGTCGGCCCGGCTGTAGGAGCGGTTGCCCACAAAGTCCTTGGCCTTGGAGACGATCCATTCCATGCCGGCGTCCTGCGGGGTCACGGTGCCGTCGGTGTCCTGGCCCACGATGATGAAGCCCTTTTCGGCGCGCAGCACGTGCATGGTTTCGGTGCCGTAGGGCGTGATGCCGAACTCGGCGCCGGCTTCGGCCACCGCGTCCCACACCACCCGGCCGTACCAGGCGTCCACGTTGATTTCGAAGGCCAGTTCGCCGGAGAAAGAGATCCGGCAGATCCGCGCCGGGATACCGTTGGCCAGCGTGACGTCGCGGAAGTCCATGAAGGCGAAGGCCTCGTTGGAGACATCCAGGTCCGGCGCCAGCTTGGCCACCACCGCCCGAGACTTCGGCCCGACAACTGCCACAGTAGCGAACTGCTCGGTGACCGAGGTGCAGACCACATCCAGTTCCGGCCACTCGGTCTGCAGCCATTCTTCGAACCAGTCCAGCACCTTCGCCGCACCGCCAGTGGTGGTGGTGAGCAAGAACCGGTCCTCGGCCAGGCGCATCACGGTGCCGTCGTCGAAGATCATCCCGTCCGGCGTGCACATCACGCCGTAGCGGCATTTGCCCACCTTCAGCTTGGTGTAGCCGTTGGTGTAGATCCGGTTCAGGAACTCGGCCGCGTCCTTGCCGCGGACCTCGATCTTGCCCAGCGTGGTGGCGTCCATAAAGCCCACCGAGGAGCGCACCGCGGCGCATTCGCGCAGCACTGCGGTCTCCATATCCTCGCCGGGCTTCGGGAAGAACCACGGCCGCTTCCACTGGCCAACGTCCTCGAACTCCGCCCCGCTGGCCAGATGCCACTCCTGCATCGGGGTCAGCCGCGCCGGATCGAACAGCTCGCCGCGCTTGCGGCCGGCAAGCGCCACGAAGGCCACCGGTGTGTACGGCGCGCGGTACGTGGTGGTGCCGATCGAGCCAATGTCGCCGCTCTTCAGCGCATGCCCGATCACGCCGATCACGTTCACGCCGGAAGTCTTGCCCTGCTCGTCGCCGGTGGAGATGGAGGTGTAGCGCTTGACATGCTCCACGCTGCGCATGCCGGCTCCGGTCGCCCGCAGCACGTCGGCCACGGTCTGGTCCCGGTGCAGGTCCACGAAGTGGTTGCGCCAATCAGGCTCTCCGCCGTCCTGGACCATGGCCGGCACCAGCCACAGTTGGCGGAAGTTGCCCGCTGCGGCCTTCTTCTCTGCGGCGGAAAGAACGACGGCGGCGCCCGGCTCGGCGCGATGCCTCGCCTGCGTCCCGGCTGCCGGGAAGCCGGCGGCCTGGGCTGCCGCACGGCCGGCGGCCGCACCTTCCAGCACGCAGTGCGCGGTATCGAAGGTGCCGTTCAGCGCACCGGCCACCTGCTGGCCCGCCACCGGAGCAACCGGCACAAACGCGGCAAGCTCCTCGTCCCAGCGGGACTTGCCCTGGCGCTGGCTGTGCAGGTGGATGGTCGGCGTCCAGCCGCCGGAGACGGCCAGCAGATCGCACTCGATCCGCCGGGTCGCGCCGACGGGGGCACCGCCGTCGTCAATGGCGCTGACTGTGACCGCGGAGATCCGGCCGCCGTCGGCGGCCTCCGTGTCCACCACGGCGGAACCGGTGATGACCTCGACGCCCGCGGCGCGGGCCGCAGCCGCCTTGGCGGACAGCTCGGCGCGGGCGTCCACCACGGCGGAGACCGCGATGCCCGCGGCGCGCAGGTCCGCCACGGCGTCGTACACGCTGTCGTTGGTGGTGAAGAAGACCGATGCGCTGCCCGGGGCCACGGCGTACCGGTTGAGGTAGCTGCGTACCGCGCCGGCCAGCATGATGCCGGGCCGGTCGTTGTTGGCGAAGGTGACCGGCCGCTCCAAGGACCCCGGGGCGAGCACAATCTGCTGGGCCCGGATGTGCCAGAGCCGGCTGCGCGAGACACCTTCCGGAGCGTCGCTCAGGTGGTCGGTACGGCGCTGGCTGGCCAGCAGGTAGTTGGAGTCATAGCTGCCGAAGGCCACGGTGCGGCGCAGCAGCGTGCAGTCTTCGGCCGCTTCGAGTTCGGCCAGCACCTCCGCGGTCCACTCGGCTGTCGGCTTGCCCTCGATCAGCTGGCCGGGTGCTGACAGCAGCGAGCCGCCGAAATCGATGTCCTGCTCCATCAGGATCACCCGGCCGCCGCCGCGGACTGCCTCACGGGCGGCCGACAGGCCAGCCGGGCCGGAGCCGACGATCACCACGTCGGCGTGGACGTATTTCTTGTCGTAGCGGGCGGTGTCGTCGCGCGGATCCAGCGTGCCCAGCCCGGACAGGTAGCGGGCCTGCAGGCCGGCGCGCAGTTCCACCGTGGTGGCGGTCAGCATGGACTCGTCCACCGGGTTGGCCGGGCCGGAGGCGGAGACGTGGATCAGCGCATTGGCCTCTTCCACGCCGGCGCTCATGATGCCGCGCGGGCGGTCCAGGTACATGGAGTTCCCGCAGCGGATCACGCCGTTGGCCAGTAGCGCGCTGGCCACGGTGTCGCCGCGGTAGCCGGTGTAGGCGGTGCCGTCCACGGTGAAGCTCAGCGGGGATCCGCGGTCGATGCGGCCGCCGTCGGCCAGGCGGTGGGTCTGGGTGGTGCTCACTTCGCGGCTCCTTCCGGTGCGGTGGCGGTTGGGGTGGCGGTTGCCGGGGCGGCACTTGCCGGGGCGGCGAGCGCGGCCAGGTCGGGCTGCGGTTCGCCGGCCTTGTAGACGGCCTTGATTTCGTAGCTGACGGTGTCCCGGACGGCATTGAACCAGCGCCGGCAGCCGCCGGCGTGGGACCACCGCTCGGCGAAAAGGCCCTTGCGGTTTTCCCGGTAGAACAAGTACTGGGCCCATTCCTTGTCGCTCAGCGCGTGCGGGTCGGCGGGGTAGGCCACATGCGCCTGGCCACCGTAGTGGTATTCGGTTTCGTCGCGTGGCCCGCAGTAGGGGCATTCGATCAGGATCATCGAGGAAGTCCTTCCTAGTGGGCCACGGCAGCGGCGCCGTGCTCGTCGATTAGATGGCCGGTTTCGAAGCGGTCCAGCGCGAACGGTGCGTTCAGTGGATGCGCTTCCCCGGTGGCGATGGTGTGGGCGAAGGTGTAGCCGGCACCCGGGGTGCCCTTGAAGCCGCCCGTGCCCCAGCCGCAGTTGACGAACATGCCGTCCACCGGCGTCGGGCCGATGATCGGCGAGGCGTCCAGGGTGGTGTCCACGATCCCGCCCCAGGTGCGCAGCAGGTGTGCGCGGGCAAAGATGGGGAACAGTTCGACGGCGGCGGCCATCTGTTCCTCGATGACGTGGAAGGCGCCGCGCTGGCCGTATCCGTTGTAGCTGTCGATGCCCGCGCCCATCACCAGTTCACCCTTGTGCGCCTGTGAGACGTAGACGTGGACATGGTTGGACATCACCACGGTGGGGTGCACCGGCTCGAACAGTTCGGAGACCAGGGCCTGCAGCGGGTGCGACTGGATCGGCAGCCGGAAGCCGGCCAGTTCCGCCAGCACCGAGCTGTGCCCGGCGGCCGCGAGGCCCACCTTGTCCGTCAGGATCCGGCCGCGGGTGGTTTCGACGCCGGTCACGCGGTCGCCGTCCTTGAGGAAGCCGGTGACCTCGCAGTTCTGGATGATGTCCACGCCCATCTCGTCGCATTTGCGGGCGAAGGCCCACGCCACATGGTCGTGCTTGGCGATGCCGGCACGCGGCTGGTAGGTGGCGCCCATGACCGGGTAGCGGATGTCATCGCCGATGTTGACGATCGGGCAGACCTCTTTGACTTCCCGGGGCGTCAACCATTCGGCGTCCACGCCGTTGAGCTTGTTGGCCTCCACCCGGCGGACGGATTCGCGGACGTCGCCCAGCGTGTGCGCCAGGTTGAGCACGCCGCGCTGGCTGAATAGGAAGTCGTACTCGAGTTCTTCCGGCAGCTGCTCCCAGAGCTTCAGCGAGTGCTCGTAGATGGCCGCCGACTCATCCCACAGGTAGTTGGAGCGGATGATCGTGGTGTTGCGGGCCATGTTGCCGCCGGCCAGCCAGCCGCGTTCCAGGATGGCGATGTTGGTCATGCCGTGGTTCTTGGCCAGGAAGTAGGCCGTGGCCAGCCCGTGGCCGCCGCCGCCAACAATCACGGCGTCGTAGGAGGATTTCGGCTCCGGATTCCGCCACAGGAAATCGGGATGCTCGGGCAGCAGATCGGCCATTATGCGGCTCCGTTCGGCTCGGCGTTGAGGGTGGGGTACAGCGGGAACTTCTCCGCCAGCACGGTGACGCGGCTGCGCAGTCCGGCCAGCAGGTCCGCGGCGGGTTCGCGGCTCAGCGCGGTGGCGATGATGTCGGCCACCTCGGCAAATTCGGCGGCGCCAAAGCCGCGGGTGGCCAGCGCCGGGGTGCCGATCCGCAGGCCGGACGAGACCATCGGCGGGCGCGGATCGAAGGGCACGGCGTTGCGGTTCACCGTGATGCCGATGGAGTGCAGCCGGTCCTCGGCCTGCTGGCCGTCCAGTTCCGAATGGCGCAGGTCCACCAAAACCAGGTGCACGTCGGTGCCGCCGCTGACCAGGCTGATGCCGGCTGCGGCAACGTCATCGGCCAGCAGGCGCTTGGCCAGCAACTGCGAGCCTTCCAGCGTGCGGCGCTGCCGGTCGGCGAACTCGTCGGAGGCGGCGAATTTGAAGGCCACGGCCTTGGCCGCCACGACGTGCTCCAGCGGGCCGCCCTGTTGGCCGGGGAACACCGCCGAATTGATCTTCTTGGCCAGCTCCTGCTTGGAAAGGATGACTCCCCCGCGCGGGCCGCCGAGCGTCTTGTGCGTGGTGGTGGTGACGACGTCGGCGTAGGGCACCGGGTTCGGGTGCAGTCCGGCGGCGACGAGTCCGGCAAAGTGCGCCATATCCACCATCAGGTAGGCGCCGACCTTGTCCGCGATGCGGCGGAACGCTTCGAAATCCAGCTGCCGGGTGTAGGCGGACCAGCCGGCCACAATCAGCTTCGGTTCGTGCTCGACGGCGAGCCGCTCAACGTCCGCCATGTCGATCTGGTGGTCGGACTCGGACACGGCATAGGAGACAACGTTGTAGAGCTTGCCGGAGAAGTTGATCTTCATGCCGTGGGTCAGGTGGCCGCCGTGCGCCAGGTCCAGGCCCAGGATGGTGTCGCCGGGCGTGAGCAACGCGAACATCGCCGCAGCGTTGGCTTGGGCGCCGGAGTGCGGCTGCACGTTGGCGGCCTCGGCTCCGAAAAGTTCCTTCACCCGGTCAATGGCCAACTGCTCGATCACGTCCACGTGCTCGCAGCCGCCGTAGTAGCGCCGGCCCGGATAGCCCTCGGCGTACTTGTTGGTCAGCACCGATCCTTGGGCTTCCATCACGGCCTGGGGCGCGAAGTTCTCCGACGCGATCATTTCCAGCGTGGTCTGCTGGCGTTCCAGCTCGCGGCCAATGGCTGCGGCAACCTCGGGATCCGCGGCTGCCAAGGTGGCGGAAAGTGTGTTCGCCATCCGATAACTCCTTTGAAGAAACTGTTCCAACACGACTAATGTGTGACTGATATATCAGAACTGGTTGCAATAGTATGATGGAGATCACAGCGAGTCAAGGGTTGTTCCAAAGCCCTTTTGATCTGACAACCCGCCCGACCACCAACGGCCCCGACCCTGCAAGGAGCACCATGAGCATCACCGCCGAAACCGATGCCGGCACCGAGCCCCTGTCGCTGGCCGAACAGGCCTACCGGGCACTGCGGGACAAGCTGATCATGCTGGACATCCGGCCCGGCGCTCCGATCAACGACGGCCAGCTGGCGGCCCAGCTGGGCTTCGGCCGCACCCCCGTGCGCGAAGCCCTGAAAAAACTGGAGATCGACCATCTGGTCATCTCCTATCCCCGGCGCGGCACCTTTGCCACCATCGTGGACATCACCGAATTGGCCGCGGTTTCCGAAGTGCGCCGCGTGCTGGAGCCCCTCGCCGCCCGCAAGGCCGCAGAATCTGCCGGCGCAGCCATGCGCGCGGAACTCTCGGGACTGGCCCGGGAGATCGAGAAGCTCGAGGACGATCGGCCGGAGACGCATGACCTGATGCGCTATGACCTCAGCGTGCACCGGGCCATCTACCGTGCCGCCGGCAACCCGCATCTGGAGGACACGCTGATCCGGTTGGACAACCTGGCAACCCGGATCTGGTGCCTGGTGCTGGACAGAGTGCCCTCCGTCGCCGGCCACATCACCGAACACGTGGAACTGCTGGATTCAATCGTCGACGGCGATGCGGACCGCGCCTCCCGCCTCGCCCTAGAACACATCACCAGCTTCGAAAAAACAATCCGCGCCGTGCTGTAGCCGGCGGGCGGAGCCGCCCGCGGGCTGAAATATCTTCTTGACTGTGATGGCGACCACTGTATGCTTTGCTGCACCTGTGTTGCTGTAACTGCAACAGCGCCTTCGGCACAGCCCTATTCACCAGATAGAGCCCATCTCAGCCGACCAGCCCCTGGTCGCCGACTGAAAGAGACGCTGGCATGTCCGTTCATGAGCAAGAAAAATCCAATGGCGCCACTACCCCTCGCACCACCCGTGAAGACAGCGAAGTCGTCACCCCTGACCAGGCCGAGGCCCGAGCCGCCGACGAGAACCAACAACAGGAGGCACGCAAGGTCGAACTCCCCCGCTTCCGGGGGCGACTGATCCCGCCGCTCGACCGGGCGATCATCAAAATCCTGCCGCCTGTCCTGATCCTTGGCCTCATCATCGCTGTCACAGTGAATCCAAGCGGTGCGGCCGAGGTCATCAACCAACTTCGAACCTTCGTCACCTCCGGGTTCACCTGGCTCTTCATCCTTTACTCACTCATCGCCGTGGCCGTCTGTGTCTGGCTGTCCGTCAGCCGCGTCGGCAAGATCCGCTTGGGCGGGCCAAAGGCCAAGCCGGAGCACAACAATTTCGCGTGGTACTCCATGCTCTTTGCCTGCGGTCAAGGCATCGGACTCATCTTCTGGTCCGTGGCCCAGCCCATCATGATGCGCGAAGAAAGCCCTGTTGTCCCTGCCGCAGGCGGCGAGGGCGGCATGGTCTGGACGTACTTCCACTGGGGGCTCACAGCGTGGGCCATGTACTGTGTGGTCGCCGTCTGCCTCGCCTACTCGCATCACAACCTTGGCAAGACGCTGACCTTCCGCGAGGCAACGGTGGACATCCTGCCCAAGAAGGCGCAGCGCAGCGCCGGCGTGGTCGTTGAACTGCTCGCCATCATGGCCACCGTGCTCGGCCTTGCCACCTCCTTCGGGTTCGCCGCGCTCCAGTTCACCTCGGGCCTGGCGTCCTTCACTGGACTGGCCTCCGGACCGGCCCTGTGGATCGCCGTCATTGTCGCCCTGGGCGGCCTGACCGCGGTCTCGGCTTTCCTCGGCGTCAACAAAGGCATGAAACGCATCAGCGAAACCAACTCCATCCTGAGCATTGTGCTGATGGTCGGCGTCTTCGTCTTCGGCCCTACCGTGTTCATCATCTCGAACATGTCCCAGACCTTCGGCTCATTCTTCTACAACTTCCTGCCGATGAGCTTCTGGACTGATGCGCCGACTTCGGCCGCACCCCTGGAATCTTGGCAGGACAGCTGGAACGGCTGGTGGACCGTCTTCATCTGGTGCTGGGTCATCGCCTTCTCGCCGTTCGTCGCTGGATTCATCGCCCGCATTTCCCGCGGACGCACGATTCGCGAATTCGTCATCGGCGTCACCGTCGTCCCCTCACTCATCGTGATGATCTGGGTCGGCATTCTCGGCTCCGCTGCTCTCCACTACGACAACGAATCCGAAGGCTCCATTTCGGCCGACGTCGCCGCGGACACTTCCAGCGGCCTGTTCTCCATGCTCAACGCGGTGCCAGTTATCGGCGGCCTTCTCCTTGTGGTCGCCACGATCCTGGTGGCGACCTACTACATCACCAGCCTTGATTCCGGGGCCTATGCACTGGCGGAGTTCGTTTCGGCGCCGAAGAAGTCGGGACCCTGGTTCCGGGTGGTATTGGTGGCCAGCATCGCCGCCGTGGCGCTGATCCTGCTGTCCCTTGGTGGCACCGCCGTCGTCGATACAGTCCAAACCGGCACGATCATCGGCGGTTTCCCCTTCGCCTTCGTCATTCTCCTGATGATCGCCAACCTCATCAGGCGACTGAGACTTCGAAACAAAGAAGTGAAACTCCTGGAGAAAGAAATCAACGACCCGAACCATCGCGTCGAAGACGACTTCGTCGACGCGGATGGCCTGCCCACGCGGCAGATCGACTAGCACCGCTACCGCACACATGACGAGGCGCGGCCCCCAAGGCCGCGCCTCGTTCGCACACCATCAAGGAGGCATGACATGAACCCTCACCCGCGGGCGGCCATCCATCCGTCCAGCGTCCACTTGTCCGAAATCGATGCCCACACCTTCGCGGCATGGGTCGATGCCGGCACCAATGGCGTAGTCCTTGTCCCGGTCGGAGCCTTGGAGCAGCATGGCCCCCACCTCCCCCTGGGCACGGATGCGCTCCTGTCGACGTCCATCGCTGCCGCCGTTGCGGAAACAACCGGCGCGCTGGTCGCACAACCCGTCACGTACGGCTACAAGTCACAACAGAAGTCCGGCGGCGGAAACCACCTGCCCGGCACCACAAGCCTTGATGCGGCCACGCTGATTGGCCTGACCCGGTGCCTAACGACCTCGCTCTTCACACAGGGGGCATGCCACGTCGTCTTCGTCAACGGCCATTTCGAAAATTACCAGTTCCTCTACGAAGGGATAGATCTCGCCTTGACGGAGCTGGGCATCAGCACCGGCGATGACCGAAGCGTCCTCCTGCTGTCTTACTGGGACTATGTTGCGGGCGAAACATTGGAGGCCGTCTATCCGGATGGATTCCCGGGCTGGGAGATCGAGCACGGCGGCGTGTTGGAAACCTCGCTCATGCTCCACCTGCAGCCTGGATTGGTGAATCTGGAACGAAGCGTCGACCATCCGCCCGCCGACCTGCCGAAGTTCGACCGCCTGCCGGTGGTCCCTTCGCGGACTCCGGCCACCGGCTGCCTATCTTCCCCCGCCGGCTCGGACGCAGACAAAGGCAAGCTCCTCTTCGACCAGGTCGTGGACACACTCTCCCATGACATTGCCCGCGAACTCAGGCTGACGCGCTAACCCAGCAATCCAACACCCGGCCCTTGACGTGGGCCGTGTCACGCTAGATACTGAATGCAACAGCGTTGCATTCAGCGCAACACCCCTTTTTCAGCCCTCCGTCAACGCGTGCCATCGCACCCCGTATGGATGGGCCAGTTTCTTCCAGGCCTTTACCGTCTCAGAAGGAGTCAACATGTCTATCGCAGCTTCCACCCCGAATTCAGTGTCCGAACTCGAGCGTCTGAAAGTCCTGCACAACGGAGAAAAGCAGCAACTGACCTTCTCCGATGCAGAGTTCGAACGCCGCCTGACCGGGCTGCGTGCCATCATGGCCGCCAAAGAACTCGACGCAGTCATCCTGACCAGCTACCACGGCATCAAGTACTACTCGGACTTCCTCTACACCACGTTCGGCCGCAACTACGCCCTGGTAGT
>NZ_JBFBGZ010000020.1:0-27055 GCF_040684925.1 Arthrobacter sp. NPDC089319
CCTCTTAGATTCAGTTGGCAGTTGTGGTAAACCACCAACCTTAGAGGTCTTCACCCTTTCACCGTGTAACCAACGTCCTGTCGCAGTACAGCTAGCGGGCAGCGACACGGGCCGCGCCGCCCCGCCTATTTGCCGAAGTCTGCCGCAGAGTCGAACGGCCCGACGACGGTGACGACGCGGGGTGCCGCTGCCAATTCGGCGGCGAGCTCCCGGACCTGATCAACCGTGACCGCCTTGATCCGCGCGAGCGACTCGTCGATATCCAGGAACTCCCCGGACACCAGCTCGGCGCGGCCCAGCCGGGACATCCTGGAGCCGCTGTCTTCCAGCGCCATCACAATGCCTCCGGAGAGCTGTCCGACGGCGCGGCGCAGTTCGTCCGCGGTAATGCCGTCTGCCGCGAGCCGGTCCAGTTCGGAACCGAGCAGGTCGATGACCTGGCCGGTCTTGGCCGGTGAACACCCGGCATACATCCCGAAGTAGCCGGCGTCGGCGTACGCGCCGGAGAAGGAATAGGTGGCGTAGGCCAGCCCGCGCTTCTCCCGGATCTCCTGGAACAACCGGGAGGACATGCCGCCGCCCAGCACCGCGTTCAACACGCTCATGACGAAGCGGCGTTCATCGGTGGCGTTGATGGACGGGCAGCCCATCACGATGTTCGCCTGTTCCACCGGACGGCGGTGCACAAAGGTGCCGGCGACCGGGGCCACCGCCGCGGCGGCCGTCTGGCGGCGAGGCACCGGCACCGCGCCGGCCTCAAGATGCCAGCCGGCAGATTCCAACGCGGCGAGCACCAGGGTGCACACCGTGTCGTGGTCCAACCCGCCGGCGGCGGTCACCACGAGCTCGTCGGGCCGGTAGTAGCGCTGGTAATGGGAGAGGACCGAGTCCCGGGCCACGGCCTTGATCGCCTCGGGGGTGCCGCCGATAGGCCGGCCTAGCGGATGCCCGCCGAGCACTGCTTCAACGAATTTTTCGTGGCACACATCCGCGGGATCGTCATTGTCCATGGCGATCTCTTCGAGGATGACTCCGCGTTCCTGCTCGAGTTCCTGCGGGTCCAGGACCGCCGACGTGATCATGTCGGCGATGACGTCAATGGCCATCGGCAGGTCGGAATCGAGGACCCGGGCGTAGTAGCAGGTACTTTCCTTGGCCGTGGCCGCATTCGATTCGCCGCCGACTTCGTCGAAGGCGGAAGCGATGTCCAGTGCGGTCCGGCGTTTGGTGCCCTTGAAGAGCAGGTGCTCCAGGAAGTGGGTCGAGCCGTGTTGGCCCGCGGCTTCATCCCGCGAGCCAACACCAACCCAGAAGCCAATCGTCGCCGACCGCTGGCCGGGCATGGCCTCGGTCAGGACCCGCACTCCCCCGGGCAGCACCGAGCGGCGCACTATGGCACCGCCCGGTTCCCCGTGGATCAGCGTGGGGTCCGACCCACCGAGCTCGGTGGCATCGGCATGCTGCATGCTGCCGACCAGCGGCAGGGCGACGACGGTCATCTTTATTCGGCCGAGGCCTCTTCGGCTACAGCTTCTTCAGCGGCAGCCTCGTCAGCGACTACCGGAGCCAGCGACAGCTTGCCGCGGTCGTCGATCTTGGTGATCTCGACCTGGACCTTCTGGCCCACCGACACCACGTCGTCGACGTTGTCCACACGCTTGCCACCGGCCAGCTTGCGCAGTTCGGAGATGTGCAGCAGCCCGTCCTTGCCCGGGGTCAGCGACACGAAGGCACCGAAGGTGGTGGTCTTTACGACCGTACCCAGGTACCGCTCGCCCACCTCGGGGATCTGCGGGTTGGCGATCGCGTTCACTGCCGCGCGCGCTGCTTCGGCGGCCGTACCGTCGGTGGCGCCGATCAGCACCGTGCCGTCATCTTCGATGGAGATGTCCGCGCCGGTGTCCTCCTGGATCTGGTTGATCATCTTGCCCTTGGGGCCGATGACCTCGCCGATCTTGTCAACCGGAATCTTGACCGAGATGATCCGCGGGGCGAATTCGCTCATTTCGTCCGGCTGGTCGATGGCGGCGTTGATCACGCCGAGGATGTGCAGCCGGGCCTCGCGGGCCTGCTTCAGCGCGGCGGCCAGCACCGAGGCCGGGATTCCGTCGAGCTTGGTGTCCAGCTGGATGGCCGTGACGAACTCCGAGGTACCTGCGACCTTGAAGTCCATGTCGCCGAACGCATCCTCGGCGCCCAGGATGTCAGTCAGCGCGGCGTAGCGGGTCTCGCCGTCCACCTGGTCGGAGACCAGGCCCATGGCGATGCCGGCCACCGGAGCCTTCAGCGGCACACCGGCGTTGAGCATGGACAGCGTGGAGGCGCAGACCGAGCCCATCGAGGTGGAGCCGTTGGAGCTGAGGGCTTCCGAGACCTGGCGGATGGCGTACGGGAACTCCTCGCGCGACGGCAGCACCGGCACGAGTGCCCGCTCGGCCAGCGCGCCGTGGCCGATTTCGCGGCGCTTGGGCGAGCCAACCCGGCCGGTCTCACCGGTCGAGTACGGCGGGAAGTTGTAGTTGTGCATGTAGCGCTTGCGGGTGACCGGCGAGAGCGAATCGATCTGCTGTTCCATCTTCAGCATGTTCAGCGTGGTGACGCCCAGGATTTGGGTTTCGCCGCGCTCGAAGATGGCCGAACCGTGGACGCGGGGCAGGACTTCCACTTCAGCGGTGAGCTTGCGGATATCGCTGAGGCCGCGGCCGTCGATGCGGACCTGGTCCGTCAGGATGCGCTGGCGCACTACCTTCTTGGTCACCGAGTTGAAGGCTGCGGAGATTTCCTTCTCCCGGCCGGCGAACTCAGCGGATTCGGTGCCGGCGAGCTGTGCTACGACCTCGGCCTTGAAGGCGTCGGCGGCGTCGTTGCGCTCCTGCTTGTCGGCGATCGAGAAGATCTCGGTCAGCTTGGCAGCGGCGGCGGACTCGACGGCGGCGAAGGCGTCGTCCTCGTAGTCCCGGAAGATCGGGAACTCGACGGTGGGCTTGGCGGCCCGTGCGGCCAGGTCAGCCTGTGCGTCGCAGAGCGCCCGGATGAACGGCTTGGCCGCTTCCAGGCCCTCGGCCACAACCTCTTCGGTGGGGGCGGTGGCGCCCTCTTCCTTGATCAGGTTCCAGGCGTTGTCGGTTGCCTCGGCCTCGACCATCATGATCGCAATGTCATCGCCGTCGGCACCGCCGGCAATGCGGCCGGCCACAACCATGCTGAACACGGCGCGTTCCAGCTCGGAGTGCTTCGGGAAGGCCACCCACTGGCCGTCCACCAGTGCCACGCGGACACCGCCGATCGGGCCGGAGAAAGGCAGGCCGGAGAGCTGGGTGGACATGGACGAGGCGTTGATTGCCACCACGTCGTAGAGCACGTCCGGGTTGATCGCCAGTACGGTGACCACGATCTGGACCTCGTTGCGCAGCCCCTTGACGAAGGCCGGGCGCAGCGGACGGTCCATCAGGCGGCAGGCCAGGATAGCTTCCGTGGACGGGCGGCCTTCGCGGCGGAAGAACGAACCCGGGATGCGGCCGGCGGCATACATGCGCTCTTCCACATCGACGGTCAGCGGGAAGAAGTCGAAGCCTTCGCGCGGGGACTTGCCCGCCGTCGTGGCGGAGAGCAGGGC
This sequence comes from Arthrobacter sp. NPDC089319, assembly GCF_040684925.1. Lineage (NCBI taxonomy): Bacteria > Bacillati > Actinomycetota > Actinomycetes > Micrococcales > Micrococcaceae > Arthrobacter > Arthrobacter sp. NPDC089319. Next base: position 3,617 of record NZ_JBFBGZ010000020.1, read on the forward strand.
GGTGTCTTCGTCGATGTAGACCATCGCCGAGCCGGCTGCCTGCTGGGCAACGCGACCGGTTTCGAACCGGATCACGCGCTGGCCGAAGCGGCCGTTATCAATGACCGCTTCTGAGAACTGAATTTCGGGACCCTCCAAGAGAGTCACCTCCGTTTCTTCGAGTGTGCGGAGGCCGCCGGTATCTGCCCAGAGAAGCAGGCCGCTTCTCGGCCAGCCTGCCTGTACGCCACCCGGTCTTCGATCGAGACCTACGGGCCGTCCAAGGGGGCGTCCCGGAAGCCACTACCGAGGACCGCGAATGCCGCGATACCGGAAGTCTCCAGTTGATGTAGTTATCGCCCGGCGGTTTCCCGCCGGCCGTCTCCTGCCGCACCCGAAAGGGCGAGGTAGGAAAAAGGCGGCTCTTCTGTTCCCTGTGGCGATGAACGGAAGAGCCGCCTCCTTCGCCGACTAGCGGCGCAGGCCGAGGCGCTCGATGAGCGTACGGTAGCGCGTGATGTCGGTTTCACGCAGGTAGGTGAGCATACGACGGCGCCGGCCGACCAGGGCCATCAGGCCGCGGCGGGTGTGGTGGTCGTGCTTGTGCATCTTCAGGTGTTCGGTCAGGTCGGAGATGCGACGGGACAGAACAGCGATCTGTACCTCGGGGGAACCCGTGTCGCCCTCGTGCGTGGCGTATTCCTTGATGATTTCCTGCTTGAGCGCGGCGTCTAATGCCACAATAACTCCTAGAAGTTGTGCCGTGAGGCCCGAGTCAGCGCTTCGCTGCCGGGGGCTCCGTACTGTCCGCCGGTAGCCAGAGACTGCCGGAAGCCGAGCACAGAGGGATACAGCCGCCACGGACCGCAGCCGAATCCACCGGCAAGTTTACCTGTTGCGGACTCAGTCTGTCGAAAGCAGGCTGCGGGTGCGTGCCACATCGTCGTGCATTTGGGCGATCAACGCCTCGGGGCCGGTGTAGGCCACCATACCGCGCAGCCGCTGCACGAACTCGACCACTACCTGCTGGCCGTACAGATCGAAGTCATCGGTGCTCCCCTGCGGCCGGTCGATGACGTGCGCCTCTACCCGGCGGCTGGCCCCTTCGAAGGTGGGGTTTGAGCCCACCGAAATGGCGGCGGGCCATCTGGTACCGCGCTGGTCCACCAGCCAGCCGGCGTACACGCCGTCGGCCGGGATCAGTCCGGACGAGTGCTTGGACAGGTTAGCGGTGGGAAAGCCGAGTTCGCGGCCGCGGGCGTCGCCGTGCACCACTTCGCCGCGCATCCGGTGGGTCCGCCCGAGCACTTCGGCCGCCATGGCCACGTCACCGGCCGCCAGCGCCTCGCGCACCCAGGACGAGGAACAGCGCCGGCTGCCGTCGGCGCCGCCGTCTGCATCGGCTTCGGCTTCGTATTCGTCGACGACCTCGACGGCGAAGCCGAACTGGCGCCCGAGTTCCTGCATGGTGGTCACATCGCCCGCGTTGTTCTTGCCGAAGCGCGTATCGTGTCCGATCACGACGGCCGTTGCGCCAAGGGTTTCCACGAAGACATTGCGGACGAACTGCTCGGGTGTTTCGCCGGCCAACTCCAGCGTGTAGGTCATCATCAGGAGCCCATCCAGTCCGCTGGCCGCCAGGGCCTCGACCCTGTCTTCCAGGCCCATGATCAGCTGCGGGGCTGCGTCCGGCCGGTGCACTTGCGAGGGATGCGGATCGAAGGAAATGGCCACGGCCTGCGCCTCGCGGGCGGCAGCCGTCTCGACCAGGCGGCGCAGCACCTGCTGGTGGCCGCGGTGCACGCCGTCGAAGTTGCCCAGTGTCACCACTGATGGACCAAAGCCACGGGGTACGTCGGCCAGGTCTTTCCAGTAGTGCACAGTGAACTCCTCGTTGATTGGGCCTTGAGCGGTTGCGGCCCCGCGCCGGGCCCCTTCCATTATGGACGATCTTCCGACGGCTTCTGCCCGGCGGCTGGCCGGTGCCGCCAGAGCCACCAGAGGCCGACCACCGGAAGTACCAGCGGAACGTAACCGTAGCCTTGGCCGAAGCCGGACCACACAGTGTCCTGCGGAAGCAGTTCCGGGTCCAGTAGGCTGAGGAGTCCCACGGCGACGACGCCGAGGAGTTCGATGCCTACGGCGGCCACGGACAGCCAGTAGGAGCGGATTCCGGACTTGGCCAGCGTAATGGTCGCCAGGATGTAGACGACGGCGGCGAAGGCGGAGAGCATGTAGGCCACCGGTGCTTCGTTGAACTTGGTGGCGATCTGGTAGCCAGCCCGTGCGGTCGCGGACAGCGCGAAGACGCCGTAGACCGCCACGAGCAGGCGGCCGAAACCGGTGGCCCGGCGTGCCACCTCGTTCGTGTCCTGGGCCCGCTGAGCTGGCTGTTGTTTACGGCCGGTTTTCATGCGGCGATTGCTCCGTCCCAAATCTGTTCCATTCTTACCAGCATCACGAAGACGGTTACGGCGGCGGCGCCCAGTACCAGGTTGCTCCACCGGCTGCGGTCGGTGATTGACCACCAGAAGGCCGCCACCGGCACCAGCAGCGCCGTGATCAGATAACCCCAGAACTCCCAGGCCTCCCCGGCAACGGCCTCTCCGGACACCTGCCTGACGATGCCGGCTACGGCGTAGACCAGCAGAAACAGCTCCACGGCGGCCAGCGAGAGAATCGTAATGTCATTCGGCCCGTGTTTCAGGGCGGCCGCGACCACGCAAATGATGGCAGCAAGCAGCGTGATCACCGCGCCCGCGATGAAGAATCCGTCGACGATCATTTGTCGGTCGCCTCGTTTCCCGGTGCGAACACCAGCAGCGGCTTGGCCTGCGAATCGGTGTCTTCCAGCAGTGCCACCAGTGACCCGTCCGGGGCGAACGCCGCGGTGGCGCCCGCTTCTCCCCCGGCCGGAATCCGCCGGCCGTGGGAGACATCATCGGCTTCCGCGGCATTGAGTTCGCGGGCCGGGAACAACACTCTGGCGGCCTCATCCAAAGCCGTCAGCTGCAGGTTTTCGGCCAGTTGTTCCAGCGTAGCCGCGTCTTCGATCCGGAACGGCCCCACCCGGGTCCGGCGCAGCGCGGTCAAGTGCCCGCCCACGCCCAGCCCCTGCCCCAGATCGCGGGCCAGGGCGCGGATGTAAGTCCCGGACGAACATTCCACGGTCACGTCGATGTCCTGCACCTTGCCGCCGCGCTCCCGCCTAATGCCGTGGACCTCAAACCGGAGGATGGTGACCGGCCGGGCGGGCAACGACACCTCCTGGCCGGACCGGACGCGCGCATAGGACCGCTGGCCGTTGACCTTGATGGCCGAGACGCTGCTCGGCACCTGCTGGATGTCGCCGGTCAGTGCGGCAACGCCTTCGCGTATTTGTTGTTCCGTGACGGCCGCGGCGATGGTTTCCGCCGTGACATCGCCCTCGGCGTCGTCAGTCACCGTCGACTGGCCCAGGCGGATGGTCGCGTCGTAGGTCTTAGTGGCACCGACAATGTAGGTCAGCAGCCGGGTTGCCTTGTTGACCCCTACCACCAGGACGCCGGTGGCCATCGGGTCCAGGGTGCCGGCGTGGCCGACTTTTCGGGTTCCGGCCAGCCTGCGCATGCGGCCAACCACATCGTGGCTGGTCCACCCCTGCGGCTTGTCGACAAGTATCAGTCCGGAGCGGAGCAGGCCAGAAGTCACGCCTTTCAGTATATGGCGTCCCGGGTGCGGGTCCGTTCCCCGGCTTAAAGCATGAATCGTTGACAGCCCCTGCTGGCGCTACTAGCTTGAGCTCACTGCGTGCCGCACTCGGCCTGAGGGGAACGTCAGCAGGGGGAATGTCAACGGGCTGGGCACAGTCGCCTTTTCGGCATCACTTGCGCTTACCTCCAGTCATTCCATCGATCTGCGAGACCATTTGAGGTGCTTCGCGGCTTCTTTCAGGAGCTCATCCGTGAAAAAACACAAACTCTATCTTGCCCTGCCCTTGGTGCTTGGCTTATCGCTCGGCGCCGGCTTGGCACCGGCATCATCCGCCGACCGAAACAGTACTAAGCCGCCGGTGACCACCACGTTTGCCGACGGCCTGCTTTCCCCGCTGAGCCTTGCCGCCGGGCGGCAGGGGCTCTTCGTCACCCAGAATTTCGCCGGGCTGTTGAACAAGGTTCGGTCCCAAGGCGATCCCAAGGTGCTGTACAGTTCCGGCGGCCCGGAAGTGGGGGCCGTCTCCCTGTATAAAGACACCGTCTACTTTTCCGAAGGCACCGGCGCCGGCGGGATGGACGGGCTGCCGAACGTGCAGTGGATCAAGTCGCTGGACAACCACCGCGAGGCCACACCGAGGAAGATCGCGGACGTGGCCGCCTATGAGGCCAAGCGGAATCCGGACGGCCGGGTCACCTACGGTTTCCGCGACGTGCGGGACCAACAGTGCCTGGACCGGGTTCCCGCTGGGATCCCGGCCAAGTACAAGGGACAGGTGGACTCCCATGCCTACGCAACCGCCGCCGATAAGCGCACCGTCTACGTGGCCGACGCCGGCGCCAACGCGATCCTGAAGGTGGACAAGCGCAGCAAGCGGGTCAGCACCGTGGCGGTGCTGCCGGCGGCGTCCTTCCGGGTCACCGCCGTGCTGGCCGCGGGCATGGGCCTGCCGGACTGCGTGGTGGGCGAGCGGTACTATCTGGAGCCGGTGCCCACCGATGTGGAGTTCGGCAAGCACGGCTGGTTGTATGTCACCTCGTTGCCGGGCGGCCCGGAAGACGGCAGCCTCGGTGCGCTGGGCCGGGTCTTCAAGGTTCATTCCGGGACCGGCAAGGTCGTGCAGTTGGCCAGCGGCTTCTCCGGCGCCACGAACCTGGCCGTCAGTTCACGCGGTGACATCTATGTGGCCGAGATGTTCGGCAACAAGATCTCCGTGGTGAAGAAGGGGAATCACAAGGCGCGGACGTTCCTTGAGACCACCACCCCCGGTGCGCTGGAGATTCATGACAACCGGCTCTACGCCACGACGCATGCGTTGCCGGACTTCAGCGGGCAGACACCGCCCTCCGGGAAGCTGATCAAGATCAGGCTGCGCTGACGCCAGGGGAAATCGGTAGATCAAACGACGGTGGGCCACCCGCGCAGGGCAGGTGGCCCACCGTCGTCGTGCAGTGGATGGTTACTCCGGACGCGGCCCGCTGCCGGATTCGTCCGCGTCCTCGTCACCGGGCTTGCGGTACGGGTCTTCACCGCCGGCGAAGGCGGCTCCTTCGGCCATCGCTGCGACCTCGGCATCCTTCGCCTTCGCGGTCCGCAGCAGCTCCTCCAGATGGCTGGCGTTCACCGGGATTTCGTCCGGGACGAATTCCAGGGTGGGCGTCAGCCGGGCGGTGATGTTCCGGCCCACTTCCGCCCGCAGGACGCCCTTGGCGGATTCAAGCGCCTTGCGGGTTCCGTCCTGCTCTTCGTCCGTGCCGAAGACCGTGTAGTAGACGGTGGCATGCTGCAGGTCGTTGGTCACCCGGGCGTCGGTGATGGTCACAAACCCGAGGCGTGGATCCTTGACCCGGCGCTCGAGCGCCTGGGCCACTACTACCTTGATCCGGTCGGCCATTTTGGCTGCGCGTGCTGGGTCTGCCATGACCCCTCCTCAATTCTCGTGATGATGGCGGCACAACGGGCGCCCGGTGGCGATGCCACCAGACGCCCGCTGCAAGCCGGCTGCTAGACGCGCGGCTTTTCGCGCATTTCGAAGGTCTCGATGATGTCGCCTTCCTTGAGGTCGTTGAACGACCCAAGTCCGATACCACATTCGAATCCTTCGCGGACCTCGGTCGCGTCGTCCTTGAACCGCTTGAGCGAGTCGACGGTGAGGTTGTCACCGATGACCTTGCCGTCGCGGGTGACCCGTGCCTTGGAGTTACGGCGGATCGTGCCCGAGCGGACGATGGAGCCGGCGATGTTTCCGAACTTGGAGGAACGGAAGATCTCGCGGATCTCGGCGGTGCCGAGCTGTGCCTCTTCGTACTCCGGCTTGAGCATGCCCTTGAGCGCCAGCTCAATGTCATCGATGGCCGCGTAGATGACCGAGTAGAAGCGCATGTCCACGCCTTCGCGCTCGGCCAGTTCCGCCACCCGCTCGGCAGGCTTGACGTTGAAGCCGATGATGATGGCGTTGTCCACCGTGGCCAGGTTGACGTCGTTCTGCGTGATCGCGCCGACGCCGCGGTGGATAACCCGCAGTTGGACATCCTCGCCCACATCGATCTTGAGCAGCGAGTCTTCCAGTGCCTCCACGGCACCGGACACGTCGCCCTTGAGGATGAGGTTGAGGGTGTCGACCTTGCCCTCCGCCACAGCCTTGTCGAAGTCTTCCAGGCTGATGCGCTTGCGGCGCTTGGCCAGCGCGGCGTTGCGGTCCGCGGCTTCACGCTTCTCGGCAATCTGGCGGGCGGTGCGCTCGTCGTCGGTCACCAAGAAGGTGTCGCCGGCGCGGGGCACCGTGGACAGGCCCAGTACCTGGACCGGACGCGACGGCTCGGCCTCGGTGACCGATGCGCCGTCCTCGTCGAACATGGCGCGCACGCGGCCATGGGCGCTGCCGGCGACGATCGCGTCGCCCACCTGCAGCGTGCCGGACTGGACCAGCACGGTTGCCACCGCGCCGCGGCCCTTGTCCAGGTTCGCTTCGATCGCGATACCGCGGGCGTCCTTGTTCGGGTTGGCCCGCAGGTCCAGAGCGGCATCCGCGGTCAGCAGCACGGCCGAGAGCAGGTCGTCGATGTGCAGGCTCTCGCGGGCCGACACGTCAACGAACATGGTGTCGCCACCGTATTCCTCCGGAACCAAGCCGTACTCGGTCAGCTGGCCACGGATCTTCTCCGGGTTGGCGCCGTCCTTGTCGATCTTGTTCACCGCGACGACGATCGGCACGCCGGCCGCCTGCGCATGGTTCAGGGCTTCAACGGTCTGCGGCATGACGCCGTCGTCCGCTGCCACCACCAGGATGGCGATGTCGGTGACCTTCGCGCCGCGGGCACGCATGGCGGTGAACGCCTCGTGGCCCGGGGTGTCGATGAAGGTGATCTTGCGATCACGGTCGTCGTGCTGGAAGTCGATCTGGTAGGCACCGATGTGCTGGGTGATGCCGCCGTGCTCGCCTTCACCCACCTGGGTGTTGCGGATGGCGTCCAGCAGGCGGGTCTTACCGTGGTCGACGTGGCCCATGACCGTAACAACGGCCGGGCGCTTCTCCAGGTCGTCTTCACCCTCGGCCTCAAGCTCTGCGTCAAGGTCGATGTCGAACGAGTCAAGCAGCTCGCGCTCCTCGTCCTCCGGGGAGACAACCTGGATCTTGTAGCCCAGTTCGACGCCCAGCAGTTCGAAGGTGTCTTCGTCCAGGGACTGCGTGGCCGTGGCCATTTCGCCCAGGTGGAACAGCACGGTGACCAGCGCTGCCGGGTTCGCCTCGATCTTGTCGGCGAAATCGGTGATGGAGGAGCCGCGGCGCAACCGGACAACGGTGTTGCCGTCGCCGCGGGGTACCGAGACACCGCCCAGCGACGGTGCGCTCATCTGCTCCAGTTCCTGGCGCTTGGCGCGCTTCGACTTGCGCTGCTTGCCGCGCCCGGCGCCTCCCTTGCCGAAGGCACCCTGGGTACCGCCGCGACCGCGGCCTCCCTTGCCGAAGCCGCCGCCGGCCGGCGCTCCACCGGCACCGGGACGGCCCGGGGCCCCACCGGCACCCGGACGGCCGGGAGCACCACCGCGGCCGGCCGGGGCCGGGCGCTCGGTGCGGTTAGGCATCATGCCGGGAGTCGGACGGGCACCACCGGGTCCACCACCGGGACGCGGAGCACCCGGACGGGGTGCACCCGGACGCGGTGCGCCCGGACGAGGTGCGGCACCGCCGGGACGGGGTGCAGCCGGACGCGGACCGCCTTGGCCGGCAGCAGGACGCGGCCCACCCGGACGCGGCATGCCCTGCGAGGTTGCAAACGGGTTGTTGCCCGGGCGCGGTGCGCGCTCGGCATCGCGGTCGCCGCCACGGCCGCCGCGGGGCATGCCCTGCGACGTGGCAAACGGGTTGTTGCCCGGACGCGGACCGCCTGGGCGCGGGGCACCGGGACGGGCAGGTGCGGGGCCGCCGGGACGCGGAGCCGCAGACGCGGGCTTGGCTGCCGGAGCTTCAGCGGGCGCCGAAGCTTCAGCCGCTGCGGGAGCAGGAGCTGCCGGTGCCGGCTTGGCTGCTTCAGCTGCCGGAGCCGGGGCGGGTGCCGCCGGAGCCGACGCTGCAGGAGCAGCGGGAGTCGGCGCTGCCGCCGGGGCTTCCGGTGCTGCCTTCGCAGCCGGCTTCGCGCCGGGCTTGGGTGCTGCCTTGGGGGCGGCTGCCGGCTCGCTCTTCGGAGCGGCAGCGGGGAAGGCGTCGCGAAGCTTCTTCACGACGGGTGCCTCAATGGTGGATGAGGCTGACCGGACGAATTCGCCCAGTTCCTGCAGTTTGGATACTGCGTCTTTCGAGGTAATACCGAGCTCTTTTGCCAGCTCGTGTACGCGGACCTTGGCCACATTTCTCCTGTCTCGGTCCGCACGAGGCAGGGCTGCCGGGCACGAACCGTCTAATTCTTGCTGCGGCTTTCAGCAGAATCGGCTGAAATACCGCGGGCGGAGCACAATGAAGTACTCATCACTTGGCACTCATCGGGTTTCCATCAGTTTTCTGACCCGCTTTCAGGTTGGACGGTTGGGGTGACGAGGGCCGGCCGTGGTGGCGGCCTCGTCGTGAGCACGGAGCTGATCTACAACGGCACTGCTGTCGACATTGGCCCGGAAGGCCCTGCCGAAGGCACGCCGCTTGACTGCCAGCTCCACACATTCCGGTTCGCGGTGCATCCAGGCACCGCGTCCGGGCCTGCGGCGGACAGGATCGAGGACGACGGTGGCAACGCCACCGATTTCCTCGACTGCCAACCGCAGCAGAACGGCCTGGTCTTCCCGGCGCCGGCAGCCTATGCAGGTCCGCTTCGGCGGCGCAGCGGCCTCGTGGGCACGCGCCTGCATGGGTTTATGACTGTCGGGAAACCCGGCCATGGATATTCTACCGCTTCCAGTGCCCGGCCAACGAACCGGGCGTGTTTCAGGCGCGTGGCCTGGTTGGTCTTGGCCTCTACCGCCGCTGTTCGGCGGTGGCAGCGTCCGACACGATGTCGATCCGCCAGCCAGTCAGTTTAGCGGCAAGCCGGGCGTTCTGCCCTTCCTTGCCGATCGCCAGCGAGAGTTGGTAATCCGGCACCACTACGCGGGCGGATCGGCTCTCGGCATCCGTGATGGTCACGGAGCTGACACGCGACGGCGACAGCGCGCTGGCGATGAACGTCGCGGGATCCTCGCTAAAGTCGACAATGTCGATCTTTTCGTCGTGCAGCTCGGTCATCACGGCGCGCACGCGGGAACCCATTTCGCCGATGCAGGCACCTTTGGCATTCAGCCCGGGCACATTGGCCTTGACGGCGATCTTGGTCCGGTGTCCGGCCTCGCGGGCGAGGGCAACGATCTCCACGCTCTTGTCAGCGATCTCGGGAACTTCAAGTTCGAAGAGCTTGCGCACCAATCCGGGGTGCGAACGGGAGAGCGTGATCGACGGGCCCTTCATGCCGCGGTGCACATCCACCACGTAGGCCCGCAGCCGGGTGCCGTGCAGGTAGCTCTCCCCCGGCACCTGCTCGGGCGGCGGCAGCAATGCTTCCACTGTGCCCAGATCCACCTGGACCATATGCGGGTTGTGGCCCTGCTGGATCAAACCGGAGACCAGCTCGCCCTCCTTGCCGCGGAAAACGCCCAGCACGTTGTCGTCCTCGGCGTCGCGCAGGCGCTGCAGGATGATCTGGCGCGCTGTGCTCGCGGCGATCCGGCCGAACCCGCTGGGCGTGTCGTCGAACTCGCCGACCACGGTGCCGTCGTCGTCCACCTCTGCCGCCCAAATGGTGACGTGCCCGCTCTTCCGGTCCAGCTCGGCTCGGGCCCGCTCGATCGAGCCCGGGGACTTGTGGTACGCCACCAGCAGTGCCTGTTCGATCGTGGGGATCAGCAGGTCCAGCGGAATTTCGCGTTCGCGCTCAAGCAGCCGCAGGGCGCTCATATCGATATCCATCTCAGGCCTCCTCCTCGTTCGCCGGCTCGCCGTTGGCCTCGGCCGCCACTTCTTCGTCCAACCGTGCAAACTCCACTTCCACCTTGCCGGAGCGGATGTTCGCAAACTCCATCTGGACCGGTTCGCCGGGGCGGGGCTTCATGCCCTTTTTCGGCGCTTCTTCCGGCCGCATGGTCACACCGTCGGCGCCAACCTCCAGCACGCGGCCCGTCAGGTCGTCACCGGACACCAGCTTGACCTTGACCAGCCGGCCCACGTTACGGCGCCAATGGCGTGGCTGGGTCAGCGGCCGGCTGAGGCCCGGCGATGAGACCTCCAGGCTGTAGGGCCGGCCGTCATCCTGCGGGTCCTCGTCCAGGGTCTTGGAGAGAGTCTGCGAAACTTCCGCGATAGCGTCCAGCCCGACGCCGCCGGTCTGATCCTCAGGCAGGTCAACGATGACGTGAATGGTCCGGAGAGCTCCGGCAACCCGGATCTCCACGTCCTCGAGGAACAATCCGTGGGATGCCACGGCCTGTTCCAGCAGCTCTTTCAGGCGTGCGGCCTCTGCGAACGTGTCGGCACCGGATTTCCCTCCGGTAGTGGGCACGCCGCCGTGATTGCGCCGCTGGGCCATGCTGTCTCCCTGTTCTGGTGAGTCTGACTTCTAGACTAGCGACTTTACCGCGACTGGTGCCCTCCCTTGCACCAGCGGCCGCCCCCGGCCGTGCAGCGGACGCCAAACCCGTGACATCATCGTCAGTTGTGGGATCTACTTCAAGGCGCCGGGACGGCGGACCAACCACGCCATCCCGGGGATGGTGGCGGGTGCCGCTGCTGGTGCTCACCGCGGCGATCGTGCTCAGCACCGGCACCGTGGTGGCGAGCATCACCGCTTCCACGCCGCCGCCGAGCATCACAGAGCAGGCGCGCGTGGACGCGCTGGCCGGACTTGAGGGCCTGGCGGCCGCCTTTACGGAGCACGACGGCGACGGCTCCCCCACCGCTGCCCTGCTCCAGAGCCAAGCCGACCTGCTGACGCTGACCACGTCCTGGCCCTCGGGTTCCCCGGCAGCCGGGGGCGCCGGGGATCCTACTGCCGCAGCCGCAGACTCGGGCGCACCGTCGGCGACGCAGCAGCCCGGAGCCGAAGACTTGGTCGAACTGGCCGGGGGTCTGCTGGCCGACGCCCGGGAGGCAGATCCTGGACTCGCCCGGCTGCTCGCGTCGATCGGTTCCGCCCTCTACGCCCAGGCGCAGACGATGCCCGGCGGAACCGACGTGGCCCAACCGTGGGAGGATCCGGAAATACCGCTGGAGCCGGCCGGTTGTCCCGCGGCGGCCCCGGAAGATGACGCAAGCGGGAAGGCAACGCCCGCTCCGCCGACCTCGGCGGAGGCCATCGCCGCCGTCGTACTCAGCCAGGAACGTCTGGTCTACGCCTACGAATCGGCGTTGCCCCGCCTCGCCGGAGCGGAGCGTACGGCTGCCGCCGCCCGGCTGGCGGCCCATACCGCGTCGGCGGAACACTGGCGATCGCTGGCGGCGGCGGAGTGCCTTGACCTGCCGTTGCCCGAACCGGTCTACGCCCTGGGCAGCGAGTTCGCCAGCGACCCGCTTCCGGCACTTCGAGATGCGGAGGACGCCGCCCTGGCCCCACTGGCCGATCTGGTCTCGCTCAGCGACGGGGCGGTCCGGGAACACGCGGTCGCCGGACTCGCCGAGGCCACCACGGACCTGGCGGAATCAACCGGCGAGGTGCCGCCGGCTCCGGGCCTGGACGACGAGTTGCCGGCTGCCCCTTCCGCCGCCCCGTGAACGCCGACGTGGAATTACCCCCGGGACTGCGCCGCAGCGCGGCCGGTTCCGCCGCCGGCCGGGAGTGGCTGCGGGGTTTCAACGACCTCCATGCCGGCGCCATGCTGGACTGGAACCTGCGGGCGGCGCCCGGCGGCCCGTGGTTCGGCCAGACGGCGGCGGTCTTTCCCGTGCTGGCGCCCGATGGTTCTTCCGCTGTCCTGAAGCTGACTTTTCCGCATCCAGAGGCCGACGGCGAAGCCCGGGCACTCAGGCTCTGGGACGGCCGCGGGGCGGTCCGGCTGCTGGCCGAACGCGGCGCCTTCGTGCTGTTGTTGGAACGACTCGATGCCGGCCGGCCGCTCTCCACCATCGCGCTGGACGACACCTCCGGCATCTGGGGCGGACTGGTCCGTCAGCTGCAGCTGCCTCCAGCGACCAGCCCGGCAGGCGGTTTCGAGATGGTGTCGGCCCTGGCGGAAGAATGGACGGACACCCTCCCGGCCCGCTGGCTGGAGCTGGGCAAGCCGTTCCCGACCTGGCTGATGGAGTGTGCCCTGGAAGTCTGCCAGGTCCGTGGCAGCGTTGGCCGGCGCGAGGACCGCGATGTGCTCCTGCACAGCGACCTGCATTATGGGAACATCCTGGCCCGCCTCGACTCCCCGGCAGGTTTTGCCGCCATTGATCCCAAGCCACTGATCGGCGAACCCGAGTTCGCCGTCGCGCCGATGCTCTGGAACCGGATCGCCGATTTACCGGCAGTCGACGCCGGACGCCATCTTCGACGCCGCTGCGTGGAGCTGGCTGAGGCGGCCGGGCTGGAACCGGACACCGCCCGCGAATGGGCCATGGCGCGCGAAGTGGATAATGCCCTGGATTACCTGCAGCAGGGTGCGACCGGTGACGCCGTGCGGTCGCTCTGGGTCGCCTCCACGCTGGCCGGCAGCACCTTGCCGGATCTTCCGGCCGCGCACGCCTTGCCGGCACCGGCCTGAGCCGGCCGCCGCTTACCGGCCGAGCACGTTCTCCTGCAGCACGTCGTAGCCAAGCTTGAGGATCAATGCGGCGACGACGAACAAGAAGACCACCCGGATGAACTTGCTGCCCTGGGTGACGGCCATCCGGGCGCCAACATAGCCGCCGGCCATGTTGACCAGGCCCAGCACCAGTCCGAGTCCCCACAGCAGTGCGCCGCTGGGCAGGAAAAACGCCAGGGCGCCGAGGTTGGTCGCCATGTTGACGATCTTGGCCTTGGCGCTGGAGGCCAGGAAGTTGTAGCCGAGCACCGCCACCATCGCGATGATCAGGAACGAGCCGGTGCCGGGCCCGATCAGTCCGTCGTAGAACCCGATGACCAGGCCGATTCCCGCGGCAGCACCCAGGTGCCGGACGCCCTTGTACCGCAGCTGCGTCAAGGTCCCGGCCGTCGGTCGCAGCGCAGTGAAGACTGCCACCGCAATCAGCGCCAGCACGATGATCGGCTTGAAGACCTCGGCCGGCAGGACGGTGGCCACGATGGCGCCGCCGAAACTGCCCACCAGCGCTACGCCGGCCATCGGAAGGGCGGTTTTCAGGTCGGGATGCGCCCTGCGGTAATAAGTCACCGCGCTGGTGGTGGTGCCGAAGATGGACCCCATTTTGTTGGTGGCCAGCGCCTGGACGGGGCTGATTCCGGGGACCAGCAGCAGGACCGGCAGCTGGATCAGGCCGCCGCCTCCCACCACGGCGTCCACCCAGCCCGCAGCAAAGCCACCCACCACCACGAGGGCGAGGGTGGCCAGCTGCAGTTCTTCGAGTCCGGAAGTCACTTCCCGGCGAGGGCGGCCAAATGAGTTGCCGCCATGCCCACCGGAACGTTTTCGGCCTGGCCGGTGGCCCGGTCCTTCACTTCGACGACGCCGTCGGCCAGGCCCCGGCCGACCACCACGATGGTGGGCACGCCGATCAGTTCGGCGTCGGAGAACTTCACGCCCGGGGACACCTTGGGCCGGTCGTCGTAGATGACCTCGACGCCGGCGTCCGAGAGCTCTTCGGCCAGTTTGTTGGCTGCCTCGAAGATCTCCTCGCCCTTTCCGGTGGCCACGATGTGCACGTGCGCCGGGGCCACGTTGCGGGGCCAGACCAGGCCCTTGTCGTCGTGGTTAGCCTCGGCCAGGGCCGCCACCGCGCGGGTGACACCGACGCCGTAGGAACCCATCGTGACCGTGGCCAGCTTGCCGTTGCGATCCAGCACCTGCAGCCCCAGCGCCTCGGCGTACTTGCGGCCGAGCTGGAAGATGTGGCCCATTTCGATACCGCGCGCCGCCTCCAGCGGACCGGAACCGTCCGGGGCCGGATCTCCTTCACGCACCTCGACTGACTCGATGATGCCGTCCCAGCCGAAGTCGCGGCCGGCGACCAGCCCGAACACGTGCTTGCCGTCTTCATTGGCGCCGGTGATCCAGCGTGAGCCCGAGACCACCCGGGGGTCCACCAGGTACAGCAGCCCGGTGACGGACTCGGTTCCCAGCACCGCAGCGTCCAGGCTGTTGCCCGGACCGATGTAGCCCTTGACCAAGCCGGGGTGCTGCTTCAGATCGTCCTCAGAGGCAGCCTCGACCTCGACTTCGCCGCCCATCGGCAGGAAGGCGCCGATGTTCGCCTCGACGCGCTTGAGATCGACGGCGCGGTCGCCGGGAACCCCGATGACCACGATGGTCCGCTCGCCGGTGGGCAGTTTGACCGCAAGGACCACGTTTTTCAACGTGTCCGCGGCAGTCCAGTCCCCCTCCGCGCGCGGAGCCAGCTGGTTGGCCGAAGCCACCAGTGTCTCGATGGTCGGCGTTTCCGGAGTGTCCTTGACCTCGGCGGCCGGCGCGTCGGCGTAATCGATCGGCTCCGGCGCCACGGTGGCGACGGCCTCCACGTTCGCTGCATAGCCGCCCGGGGAACGGACGAAGGTGTCCTCGCCCACCACGGTGGGATGCAGGAACTCCTCGCTCTTGGACCCTCCCATGGCGCCTGACGTGGCCTTGACGGTCACGACTTCCAGACCCAGCCGGTCGAAGATCCTCAGGTAGGCGCGGCGGTGCGCGTCGTAGCTGATGTCCAGGCCCTCGTCGTCGATATCGAAGGAATAGGAGTCCTTCATGATGAACTCGCGGCCGCGCAGCAGGCCGGCGCGCGGGCGGGCCTCGTCGCGGTACTTGTTCTGGATTTGGTACAGGGTGACGGGCAGGTCCTTGTACGAGGAGTACAAGTCCTTGACCAACAAGGTGAACATTTCCTCGTGCGTGGGGGCCAGTAGGTAGTCGGCGCCCTTGCGGTCCTGCAGGCGGAACAGTCCCTCACCGTATTCGGTCCAGCGGTTGGTTGCCTCGTACGGTTCGCGCGGCAGCAGCGCCGGGAAGTGCACCTCCTGGGCGCCGATGGCGTTCATTTCCTCGCGGACGACCGCCTCCACCTTGGCCAGCACCTTCAGTCCCAGCGGCAGCCAGGAGTAGATGCCGGGGGCAGCACGGCGGATGTAACCGGCGCGCACCAGCAGCTTGTGGCTGGCCACCTCGGCGTCGACCGGGTCATCGCGCAGGGTGCGCAGGAACAAGCTGGACAGGCGAAGAACCACTGCAAGAATCCGTTTCTCAAGGCTTGGGCCAGCACCGGCCCGCGAAAACAACTGCCTTCTAATCTATCGGTTCCGTGCGCGTGCTTGCGACAGCCGGCGGCGGCACAGCGTCTTCAGGCGGCCCCTTGACCCGGTAGGTCGGCAGGAACGGGCCTAGAACAACACGGTGGCGAACGTGCCGACCTGCCGGAATCCGACCGATGCGTAGGCGGCCACCGCGCGGTGGTTGTAGTCGTTGACGTACAGGCTGGCGACCGGGGAGTATTTCCGCGACAGTTCGACGACGGCGGCCATGCATCCGGCGGCCAGGCCCTGGCCGCGGTAGGCCGGGTTCACCCACACACCTTGAATCTGCACGGCGTCGGCGCTGACGTTGCCGAGCTCCGCTTTGAAGACCACCTGCCCGTGGCCGTCCCGCCGGATGAGCGAGTGGCCCTTCCGGATCAGCGTGGCCACGCGCTGCCGGTAATGCTGGCCGCCGCCGGTCAGCGGCGAGTATCCGACTTCTTCCTCGAACATCGCCACGCAGGCGGGCACCAGCACGTCAAAATCGTCTTCGGTGGAATACCGCACGTCCGGGTCGGCGGCCACGGCCGGGGTGCCCCGCAGCTCCAGCAGCGGCTGGTTGGGCCGCACGTCGAAGGCCCGCGGATGCGCGTGCCGAAACGACGACCAGATGCCCAGCACGCCTTCGGCCGGGCCGAAAATCGAGGACATACGGCGGTTGCCGGCGGCCAGATGGGCGCCCAGCCGCGCGCCTTGTTCGGCGTCCAGCCCGACCGGTACCGCGTTGACCCCGGCCCAGCAGGCTCCGGTGAGGGCACCGCCGTCGTACATCCCCAAAATCTGGGCGCCGGACGGGGTGGGGCCGGCGGTTCCGGCGGACTCCAGGTGGGCAGCCAGAAAAACGTTGGCTACCGGGTCAGCGCGCACCAGCTCCCAGAGCAGCTCGGTGTCCGCATGTTGCAGCGGCCGGATTCCGGCATACGGATCTGCGGGCACGGCATCCGCCGCACCCGCTGCCTCTCGGCTAGCTGACGTTAACCACGGGGCTACCCTTGACAGCATTTTCGCCATCGGAGTCACCCATCTCCTCGGCAATCCTCATTGCTTCTTCAATGAGGGTCTCAACAATTTGGTCTTCCGGAACAGTCTTGATGACCTGGCCCTTCACAAAGATCTGGCCCTTGCCGTTGCCGGAAGCTACGCCCAGATCCGCTTCGCGGGCCTCGCCCGGTCCGTTGACCACACAGCCCATCACGGCAACCCGCAGCGGGACTTCCATGCCCTCGAGGCCGGCGGTGACCTCGTCTGCCAGCTTGTACACGTCCACCTGGGCGCGGCCGCAGGACGGGCAGGACACAATTTCGAGTTTGCGCTCGCGCAGGTTCAGCGACTGCAGGATCTGCAGGCCCACCTTGATTTCTTCTACCGGCGGGGCGGACAGCGACACGCGGATGGTGTCGCCGATGCCCTGCGAGAGCAGCGCGCCGAAGGCGGTGGCGGACTTGATGGTTCCCTGGAACGCGGGGCCGGCCTCGGTGACGCCCAGATGCAGCGGCCAGTCGCCGCGTTCGGCCAACAGTTCGTAGGCGCGGACCATGACCACCGGGTCGTTGTGCTTGACCGAGATCTTGAAATCGTGGAAATCGTGTTCCTCGAACAGCGAGGCTTCCCAGACCGCGGATTCCACCAGGGCCTCCGGGGTGGCCTTACCGTACTTTTCCATTAGCCGCGGATCGAGTGAGCCGGCGTTGACGCCAATCCGGATCGAGGTGCCGGCGGCCTTGGCGGCGGCGGCGATTTCCTTAACCTGGTCATCGAACTTGCGGATGTTGCCCGGGTTCACCCGGACCGCCGCGCACCCGGCGTCAATGGCGGCGAACACGTACTTCGGCTGGAAGTGGATGTCCGCGATCACCGGGATCTGGGACTTCTTCGCGATGATCGGCAGCGCTTCGGCGTCATCGGCGCTGGGGCACGCCACCCGGACAATGTCGCAGCCCGACGCCGTCAGTTCGGCGATCTGCTGCAGGGTGGCATTGATGTCAGTGGTCGGCGTGGTGGTCATCGACTGCACGCTGATCGGCGATTCCGAGCCGACCCCGACAGAACCGACCTTGATCTGCCGAGTTTTCCGGCGGGGCGCCAGGACAGGCGGTGGTGAAGCTGGCATTCCAAGATTGACCGAGGTCAAGACGTCCTCCATGTGCCGGTCGGCAGTTGCTGAACAGATTTCATTATCCCCCTCCCGGCACGGCCATGGCACATGCAGCGGGAGTGGTGTGGATTATGCGTAGTCGGCGAATGCGCCGGTGACGGGCGCCCATTCGGTGGTTTTCAGTCCGGAGACAAGGTTGTTGAGGTTGAACGGGTCCTGCTTCAGCTCGTCCAGCAGGCTGTTTTCGTTCTCGGCGGTGAAGATCAGCAGCGCGCCGGTGCCGTCGGAATAGGGCCCCGAGGCCAGCAGGCGGCCCTGCTCAACGAAGCTTCCCAGCCAGGCGCGGTGCGCCGGACGGTGTTCGTCCCGGCCGGCCTCCGAATCGGGGGTATACACGTATTCAACGGCAAAAACACTCATGGCCTTCACCTTACCCGGCGCCGGATGGCGGACGTTACTGGTAGGAAACGAACCAGGGTGCCGGCTCCACCTCGGTGTAGGTGCGCTCGGGGCTGAACGTCGGTGTGTCCTCGTCGTAAAAGTTCTTCCAGCCCATCCGGATATTCTTCGGCAGGTCCTCGCGGAGGGCCCGCCAGGTCTCCATCTTCTGCCCGGGGTTGCCGTGGCCGTCGGCGTGCAGCACCATGGCCAGTTCCGGGTGTCCGGTCTCCAGCTTGTGCCGGTCCGAGATCATCCGGTACTGGAACTGGTGCAGGATCAGCACCTTCTGCGGCAGCGAGTTTTTCCGGGTCAAATTGGCCAACCAGTCGCTGACCTTGTTGATCTCGGCGGCGCTGACCGAGCCGATCTGCTCCATGTGCCGCTCCCCCTTGCCCAGCCGCCATTCCGGATCCAGCGCCAGTCCCACATGCGGTTCTTTCAGCAGGTCTGCATACAACTTGGCCTGGGCCAGGAAGTCTGACCGTCCGGGCTGCAGGTCCAGCACCACGTACACCCCTGCCTTGCCGGCGGCATCGACCCAGGGGCGAAGCTCGTCCACGCCCGTCTCCGCCGAATAATCGCCGTCCTTGCCGGCCGAGGAAGAGGCGATGGTGGCGATGATCTCGAACGCCGGAACCACCGGCTCTTTGCTGTGCGGCTGGTAGCGCTTGGCCAGTCTTTTGGCGCGCCGGACGGAGTCCTTGATGCCCTGTTCGCCGAGGGCGCCGAGCGCGGGTCCCGCGGGATGCCCGTACAGCGCCACCATCCGCCGCGAGGGGAAGGCCAGCTGGCCCCCGCCGGGCAGTTCCGGGATTTCAAGCGCCGCCTCTACCCGGCTGCCAAACGTGCCATTGCTGCCGAACGCTTTGCCGATGCCGAGCACCCGGCGCTCCGGCTCGTCGCGGAGGAAATCGATGGTCGCGCTGCTCTGCCGCGGATCCGCCTTCGGGTCCTCGAAGATCCGTGCCCCGGCCGCCTCTGCCACCGCCAGCGTTGCGGGATAGTCCTGCTCGCCGTCCTGGTCGATCAAGACCGAGGCGTCCGCCGACTCCGCGGCGCCGTCGGGCAGATCAGGTTCTCCGTTCGGCGGCAGGACCTCAACGCCCGGCAGCAGGGCGGCCCACCCCGCGATGCCGCCGTCCGAACCGGAACCGGACGCGGCGGTTGCGCCAGCGGCGGAGTCGGCGGCAGAAGCGCCGGAGGAGGCGGAGGCTGAGGAATCATCGTCCGGCGCGCCATTGGGAACTTCGTCCGTCGCACTGCTGGGGCTGGCGGCCGGCTCCGCGGGCGGCTGCCCGAAAACCTTGACCTGTTGCACGCCGAGCCGCGCCAGCTCACTTTCCAGGCCGTCACCGACCAGCAGCAAGGGCACGCCCAGCGGCACCGACTCCGCTTCCGCTGCCGCCAGTGCCTTGGCATCGTCCGCCGCGGCCACGAACGCCACCGGGCTGGAAGCGAACAACGCTTGGCTGGCGGCCAATGACGCTTCCGCATCGGAGCCGGCAAGGACCTGGGGTTCGGCTGCTCCGGTGTTCAGCTGTATGCGGCCCGGGGAACCAGCGCTCGACGCGGCCGGCGAACCGGTGCCCTGTGCTTCGCCCGGTACGGTGCAGCCGGCCAAGGCCAGGGCCGCTGCCAGTGCTCCGGCGACGCCGGTTGAGGCCCATCTTCGGCCGCGCGCCTTGGCCGGCCGGATGGCGACCCGGAGGCCAGGTTCGGTACGGACTGTCCGCGGTGCTGCGCTCACGGCGTGTGGCTCCCTTCGCCGGTTCGGGCCAGTCTAACCACGGCCGGGCGGCCACCCCAGTCCCGTGACGGCGTGCCACGCGGCCGGCGCGTCAATCGCCGTCGTCGTTCGGAAAAGCAACATCCGGCAGCAGCGTCCGGCGCGGCCTCATCCGGCGCGGCAGCGTCCGGCAGTCCAGCATTCAGCGGGCCGCGTTCACCCTACCGGCTGCCGTGCGAGCGTCAACCGAAAATGTTGACCGGTTTGACGATGTCCGCGTAGATCAGCAGCGCACCCATGCCCATCAGCACCACCGCCACCACGTAGGTCAGCGGCAGCAGCTTGGCAATGTCCACCGGTCCCGGATCCGGGCGGCGGAACAGTTTGGCCACGCCGCGGCGCACCGCTTCCCACAGCGCGCCGGCCACGTGCCCGCCATCCAGCGGCAGCAGCGGGATCAGGTTGAACACAAACAGGGCCAAGTTGACCGAGCCGACCAGTCCAATCAGGGTGGCAGCCCGCGCCTCGAAGGGGATTTCCTCCATCGAGCTGATCTCGCCGGCAATCCTGCCCACGCCCACCACGCTCATCGGCCCATTCGGGTCGCGCGGAGCATCGCTGAAGGCGGCTTCGGCCACGTCGGCGAGCCGCTGCGGTAGATGCAGCACAACGCCGGTGATCGCCTGCAGGTTCTCCCCTACTGCCGGGAGTACCTCGGTGGCCGGCCGCGGCACCAAGGCCGTGGCGGCGCCCATGCCGACGAAGCCGGCCTGTTCCGTCGTCGGCTCGCCCCGGCCGTCCAGCACCGGCTGTCCGGCCTCGTCATACACCGGCCGCTCGGTGAGGATCGGGGTGATGTTCGTCCTGATTTCCTTGCCGTCGCGCAGCAGCGTGATCGGCGTCTTCTCCCCCGCGGCCTCCCGGATCCAGGCGGTCAGCTCGGTCCAGTCGGTGACCGGTTTCCCGTCAAAAGAGGTGACGGTATCGCCGGGCCGGATGCCGGCCGCGGTGGCCGGGGCTTCCGGGTCGCTGGGCAGGCAGTCGGTCTGCCCGGTCTCGGCGGCCTGCGCAGCCGGGACCACGCACTTGTTGACCTGGGAAATGGTGGTGGTGGCCTGCGCGGTGCCGAAGCCCACCAACACAATGCCGATCAGCACCGTGCCGATGATCAGATTGACGAACGGACCGCCCAACATGATGATGACGCGTTTATGGACCGGCAGTTTGTAGAACATCCGGGTCTCGTCGCCCGGCTGCAGCCGCTCCGCTTCCGCCTGCCGAGCGTCGTTGGCCAGTTGCTGGAACATCCCGGTGCTGGACCGCCTGACGCCGTCGCCGTCGTGGCCGTCCTTGGCCGGCGGGTACATGCCGATCATCGAGACGTAGCCGCCCAACGGGACGGCCTTGACGCCGTACTCGGTCTCGCCCCGCCGTCGGGAGAAAAGGGTTTTGCCGAAGCCCACCATGTATTGGGTCACCCGCACCTTGAACAGCTTGGCGGGCAGCAGGTGGCCCACCTCATGCAGGGCGATGGACACGGCAATGCCGACGGCCACGAAGAGCACGCCGAGAAGGAAAAGCAGAATGGTCACAACTTAGCCAAACGTTCGTGGGCCCGCGAGCGTGCCCAATCTTCTGCGGCCAGTACCGTGGCCACGGTCGGTTCGCCGGACGGCGCATGCCCTTCCACCACGGCCGCAACCGTCTGCACGATCTGGTCGAAGCGGATCCGGCCCTCGTGGAAGGCATCCACGGCCTCTTCATTGGCGGCGTTGTAGACGGCCATGAAGGTGCCGCCGCCGGCAGCCGCCTGCTTGGCCAGCCGCACGGCCCCGAACACTTCTTCGTCCAGCGGTTCGAAGGTCCAGCTGGTGGCCTGGCTCCAGTCGCAGGGCTGCGCCGCTCCCGGCACCCGCTCCGGCCAGCCCATGCCGAGTGCTATCGGCAGCCTCATGTCCGGCGGCGAGGCCTGTGCAATGGTGGATCCGTCGGTGAACTGCACCATCGAATGCACAACCGACTGCGGGTGCACCACCACGTCGATCCGGTCCAGCGGGACGTCGAAGAGCAGGTGCGCCTCGATGACCTCCAGCGCCTTGTTGACCATGGTCGCCGAGTTGGTGGTGACCATTCGGCCCATGTCCCAGGTGGGATGGGCCAGCGCCTGCGCCGGGGTGACGCCGCGCAGTTGCTCCTTGCTGAAGCCGCGGAACGGGCCGCCGGAAGCGGTCACGATCAGCCGGTCCACCTCCCCGGCTGTGCCCGAGCGCAGCGCCTGGGCCAGCGCCGAATGCTCCGAATCCACCGGCACAATCTGCCCCGGCCGGGCGGCCTCCTTGACCAGCGGGCCGCCCGCAATCAGCGACTCTTTGTTCGCCAGGGCCAGCACGTGCCCGGCTCCGAGCGCCGCCAGCGTAGGCGCCAGGCCAATGGATCCGGTAATGCCATTAAGCACGACGTCGGCGTCCGGCCAGGCAGCGATCCTCGCCGCGGCGTCGGGGCCGGCAAAGAGCTCCGGCGAGTAGCCGGACACTCCGGCCTCCGCCGCTGCCGTCTTGATGGCCGTCGCCAGGTCATCCACCGTTCCGGCGGCAGCGCCGACGGCACGCGCCCGGGTGTGGACTGCCTGCCGGGCGGCCAGTTCCAGGTTCCCGCCAGCGGCGAGCGCCGTGACCTCGAAGCGTTCCGGAGCGGCGTCCACCACGTCGATGCCCTGCGTACCGATCGACCCGGTGGAGCCCAGCAGCACCACCCTGCGTGGGGCGGATTGCGGGGCGGCCTGGGGCGGATCGCGAAACTCCATGCGGTCAATTATCCAGCACCCGCGGCGGCTTCGAGTGAGCTCGTCCAGTGGCGCCGCTGGCGCGGGTTGCTCGAGCGCTTGCGGACTGCCGGGTCATGCCGCCGCTGCGAGACCGGCGCTAGCGCTGAAATCATCCCTTGGCGTCGAGATCTCCGGGCACCCCTCTCTGTCAACCTGAAATGAGACGATTCCGTTTCATGAGGGCTGATGGAGAGATGTAGGAAATGACCAAATCAGCTCGTCGTGGCCCTTTCCGGACTGTTGTTGAGAAAATGGAGATCCTTGCGGAGTACGAGGCAGCGCCAAACGGGTCGAAGGGCGAGGTGCTTCGTCGGCACAAACTTGGTTCTTCCACGATCGGCAGGTGGGCCTATGCTCGGGACCATGATGAATTCGGACCCGGCCCCAAGGGCAACAGGCCACGGACCGGGAAGTCCGCTGTGACGCCGAATCGGCAGAGCGCCGAGATCGCGCGGCTGCGCAGGGAACTGGCCAAGGCACAGGCCGACCGCGAGGTCCTGAACGCCGCGCTTGAGTCCATGGGAAAAGCGCACGCGCTCTTGGAGAAACTTGCCGAGAGCGCGGAGCCGGAACCGCTGAAAGACACTTCCGAAACGACGCCGTCACCGGACTCGTCGACGCCGGATTAGGCGTTGACCGGGCCTGCAGCCTGCTCGGTGTTGCCCGGGCCAGTTGGTACCGGTACCGGAATCCGCCACGGGTCTGCCCGGCGCCGGTCCCGCACAAAGACCGGCGCCAGCCGGCTGCGCTGACGGAGACTGAAAGAGCGCTGATCCTGGACCGGATCAACCGCGAGGACACCGCG
>NZ_JBFBGZ010000021.1:0-1130 GCF_040684925.1 Arthrobacter sp. NPDC089319
CTGCACTCGGGAGGGTGTGGGAGAGTAGGTCACCGCCGGACATTCTTTACAAGGGAAGGCCCCGCCAACGACGGCGGGGCCTTCCCTTCGTTAACGATCTCGATTCGTTAGTGGAGTCACAGGCAGGCTTCGGCCGACAGCAAGATGGTGAACCGTTGACTGCACTAGAATGGATCGATGGCGCGCCACGAAAATCTGCGCCCGAAACAAGACAACGTATATAGAGATTTTTGATGGCTGCGGTTGGTTCGATCGACCTGGCCCGCACTGAGAGGAGTTCCGGCATGGCTGATTTCCGGGGTCGTGAAGGACGAGACGACAGGGGTGCAGGCCGAGGCAACTACGGCAACCGGTCGGATGCTGACCGCCCGAGCGAGAGCGGGCAGCGGAAGCGCCCCGACTATGAGAATCGTAGTAGCCGGTCGAGCAACGACGGTGGTTACCGTCCGCAGGGCGATCGCCCTCGTCAGGACCGTGGTGAGCGGCGTGACTTCTCTGACCGGCCGCGTCAGGATCGTGGTGAGCGTCGCGACTTTGGGGATCGTCGTCCGCAGGGTGACCGGCCGCGTCAGGATCGTGGTGAGCGTCGCGACTTTGGGGATCGTCGTCCGCAGGGTGATCGGCCGCGTCAGGATCGTGGTGAGCGTCGTGACTTCTCTGACCGGCCGCGTCAGGACCGTGGTGAGCGTCGCGACTTTGGGGACCGTCGTCCGCAGGGTGACCGGCCGCGTCAGGATCGTGGTGAGCGTCGTGACTTTGGGGATCGTCGTCCGCAGGGTGATCGGCCGCGTCAGGATCGTGGTGAGCGTCGTGACTTCTCTGACCGGCCGCGTCAGGATCGTGGTGAGCGTCGTGACTTCTCTGACCGGCCGCGTCAGGATCGTGGTGAGCGTCGCGACTTTGGGGATCGTCGTCCGCAGGGTGATCGGCCGCGTCAGGATCGTGGTGAGCGTCGTGACTTCTCTGACCGGCCGCGTCAGGATCGTGGTGAGCGTCGCGACTTTGGGGACCGTCGTCCGCAGAGTGACCGGCCGCGTCAGGATCGTGGTGAGCGTCGTGACTTTGGGGACCGTCGTCCGCAGAGTGACCGGCCGCGTCAGGATCGTGGTGAGCGTCGTGACTTCTCTGAC
>NZ_JBFBGZ010000021.1:1227-25781 GCF_040684925.1 Arthrobacter sp. NPDC089319
GACCGGCCGCGTCAGGATCGTGGTGAGCGTCGCGACTTTGGGGACCGTCGTCCGCAGAGTGACCGGCCGCGTCAGGATCGTGGTGAGCGTCGCGACTTTGGGGACCGTCGTCCGCAGAGTGACCGGCCGCGTCAGGATCGTGGTGAGCGTCGCGACTTCAGTGATCGCCCCTCCGGCCGTTCGGCTGGCCCACGTGAGCACAATTCCGGAGACCTTCGCAGCGCCAACCGCGTGGACCGTCCGCGTTCGCCTGAGATTGACGAGGACGTCTCAGGGTCGGAGCTGGACCGCGTTACCCGCGCACAGCTGAGGACCTTGGAATCGAAGAACGCGGAGTGGGTGGCCAAACATTTGGTGATGGCGGGCCGGCTTCTCGACGAGGATCCGGAACTGGCATTCCAGCACGCTTTGGCAGCCAGCCGCCGGGGCGGACGGATGGCTCCGGTGCGCGAAGCTGTGGGCCTGACCGCGTACGCGGCCGGCCACTATGGCGAGGCCCTGAGGGAGTTCCGCACGTTCCGACGGATCAGCGGTTCAAACGAGCACCTGCCCATCATGGCCGACTGCGAACGTGGACTCGGACGCCCGGACAGAGCGCTGGAGCTGACCCGTTCAGAAGACGCTGAATCACTTGATACAGCGGGCAAGGTGGAACTGGCTATTGTGGCCTCCGGCGCGCGGACCGATTTGCAGCAGTTCGATGCGGCGGTTGCGGCTCTCGAGATTCCGCAGTTGGACCGCAACCGGGCATTCTCATACAGCCCGCGACTCTTCCGCGCCTATGCAGACGCTTTGGACGCAGCCAGCCGCGGTGATGAAGCGCAGCAGTGGCGGCGGCAGGCAGCCGTGGCAGAGAACGCCCTGGGCGTCGGTGATTTTGCCGAGCCCGAGATCCTCGACTTGGTCGGTGAGGAACCGGAACCCGTCGGCAGGCCGTTGCAGGACTCCCGGACCCCAGAGCAGGGTCGTGCTGATGTCGGCGCAGCCGTGCAAGCGGATACGGGTGAGTCTGCGCCGTCTGAGGCTGAGCCTGCGGATACGGGTGAGTCTGCGGATACCAGCGAAGCCGAGTCGTCCAACGGGGAGGATGCACCTGTGGTCGGCTCTCCGGCGGGCGAACCAACCGAGGAAAAGGACGCCCCGGCTCCCATCGAGGCCGAGGACGAGGACGCTCCCAGCACCGCGCACACGCCGGACAGCAGGGATGATGACCGGTAAGCCGCTGATCTCCGGCTACGACGCCTTGCTGTCCGACCTGGACGGGGTCGTCTATGCCGGACAGCAGGCTGTCCCAGGAGCAGCGGAGGCGTTGGAAGGCCTTGCGGACACCGGGACGGCCCTGGGCTACATCACTAACAACGCGTCACGGTCGTCCGAGCAGGTTGCCGCGCACTTGCGCGAGCTCGGCGCGCCGGCCACAGCCGATCAAGTTTTTGGATCGGCCCGGGCCGGCGCGCTGCTGCTGGCCCGGCACGTCCCTGCTGGTTCCAAAGTGCTGGTCACCGGCAGCCAGACCTTGGCAGACGAAATAGCTGCCCAGGGATTCATCCCGGTCCGTTCTGCCCTCGAAGCGCCCGCGGCTGTGATCCAGGGGTTCGACCCGGCGCTGGGTTGGAAGGAACTGGCCGAGGCATCCTTCGCGGTCGCCTCCGGCGCCTTCTGGATCGCCACCAATACAGATATGACCATTCCCCGGGAGCGCGGCATCGCTCCGGGGAACGGCGCCCTGGTTGCGGCCGTACAGGCTGCCACCGGAGCGGTGCCATTGGTCGCAGGGAAACCGGAGGCCGGCATCTTTACGACGGCGGCGGCAGCGTTGGGTGCCCACCGGCCACTGGTGGTGGGCGATCGCCTCGACACGGACATCCTGGGCGGAAACAAGGCGGGCATGGACACGGCGGTTGTGCTGACCGGCGTTGACGGGCCCGAGGCTGTCCTCGGCGCCAGTACGGCGGAACGGCCGCGCTACCTGCTGGGTAGCTTGGCTGAACTGTATCTTCCGTATCCGGCGGTCATCCGCGACGGTGCGGGTTTCCGGTGCGGTGCTGCCCACGCCGCCATCGAGAACGGGGGACTCCGCGTTTCCGGCAGCCGGGATGATGTGGACACATGGCGCGCGGCGTGCGCGGCGTGGTGGAATGCCTATCCGGACCAAGCCGCGGCGGCCACGCCTGAGCTGGTGGACTGAACACCGCTACTAGACTGATTCACGGCGGTTGGGTACGCCGGCCGACGCAAGGGAGGAAAGCTTGGATCTGCCAGACTCGCGGGAAAGCGGCAGCCAAACGCGGCCGCAATGGCCCGCCCCCGCTGAGCCGACCGGCGACGAGTCCGTGAACAGCATCGTCGCCGAGCTTGCCCAGATCCCGGACCTCGCCGTCAGCGAGCACGAGCGGGTGTATCAGCGGATCCACGACGGTTTGTTGGCCGACTTGGAGACCGAGGCTGATTGACCCGATGTCCAGACTCGATCAGGAGCTAGTATCCCGGGGGCTGGCACGCTCCCGCACGCACGCAGCCAAACTCATCGCCGCCGGCCGGGTCAGCCGCGCCGGAACTGTCTTGACCAAGGCCTCGGCTCCCGTCGGTCCGGGGGAGCCACTGGACGTAGCCCCCGACGCGGGGCCCGACTACGTCAGCAGAGCCGGCCATAAGTTGGCGGGCGCATTGGCAGCCTTCCCCGCGGTGGACCCGGCCGGCCTGCGCTGCCTCGACGCTGGGGCCTCCACCGGCGGATTCACCGACGTCCTGCTCCGCACTGGAGCACGGGAGGTAGTCGCCGTGGATGTGGGCCACGGCCAACTCGTTGAACAGATCCGTACCGATAGCAGGGTCAGGGTGTTCGAGGGCATGAACGTCCGCTACCTCGACGCCCGGGAGATCGGCGGCCCGGTGGACCTGACCGTGGCGGACTTGTCCTTCATCTCGCTGACCCTGGTTGTCGAAGCCTTGGCCAATGCGACGAGGCCAAGCGGAAATCTCTTGCTGATGGTCAAGCCGCAGTTTGAGGTGGGCAGGGAAAGCTTGGCGCGCACCGGCGTCGTCAGTTCGGAGGCCGAACGTTTCCGGGCGGTGAGAAACGTTGTCTCGTCGGCCCTCGAAGCGGGCCTTCAGGTTCGCGGACTGGCGGCAAGCCCGCTTCCCGGACAGGACGGAAACGTTGAATATTTCCTGTGGATAAGCGTTCCGCCGGGCCAACCGGAGCGCAGAACGGGTAGTGTGCTGGAGGGGGAGGTGGACGCGGCGATGGCCAATTTCCCGCATGGGTTCAGCCAAGCGGCGGACCAGATTGACGAACCGAGAAGGCAGGAACCGGGAGTGGAGCGATGAGCCGGCGGATACTGGTGCTCGCGCACACCGGACGGGCGGACGCCATGGCGGCTGCCCACGAAACATGCGCCCAACTCCACGCCTCCGGGCTGGTTCCCGTGATGCGCCGGGAAGAAATGGCGCCCATGCGGGAAACGTACGGTGACCTAGCCGTTCCCTGCGAGACGCTGGACGAGGACGTCAGTCTCGACTCCGTGGACCTGGGCATGGTGCTTGGCGGCGACGGAACCATCCTCCGTTCGGCCGAGCTGGTCCGGGAATCGGATGTCCCACTGCTCGGGGTCAACCTGGGACATGTCGGCTTCCTGGCCGAGAGCGAACGTGCGGACCTGGCGCAGACCGTCCATTGGGTGGTTAACCGCCAATATACGGTCGAGGAGCGCCTGACCATCGATGTGCAGGTGTGGCTGGGCAAACGCAAGATCGGGCATACCTGGGCGCTGAACGAGGCAGCGGTGGAAAAGGGCGATCGGCAGCGGATGCTGGAAGTCGTCGTCGAGGTCGATGCCCTGCCGATCAGCTCGTTCGGCTGTGACGGCGTGGTGATGGCGACCCCCACCGGCTCGACGGCCTACGCTTTTTCGGCCGGCGGCCCGGTGGTCTGGCCGCAGGTGGAAGCTCTGCTGATGACGCCCATCAGCGCGCACGCCTTGTTCGCCAAGCCGCTGGTGGTTGCGCCGGATTCCATCATGGCGGTGGAAGTCCTGAGCCGGAGCGATGCCAACGGAGTGCTCTGGTGCGACGGGCGGCGCAGTCTTGAGTTGCCGCCGGGGTCCCGGATCGAGGTGACCCGCTCGGACAAACCTGTCCGGCTGGCCCGCACCCGGCGGACCCCCTTCTCGGAGCGCCTGGTCCGCAAATTCGAGCTTCCCACGTCGGGATGGCGCGGCCCCGTCAGCCCCTCGGAGGAGCAGCCGCCCACCTCGTCGCTGCCGACGGTCCGCACCGTGGAGCCGCACTATACCCAGCCTGGCGGGAGGAGCTGACATGATCGAAGAAATCAGGATCCGCAACCTCGGCGTCATCACCGAGGCCACGCTGCCGCTGGGGCCTGGACTGTCCGTGGTGACGGGAGAAACCGGCGCCGGCAAGACCATGGTGGTCACCGCGCTTGGCCTGCTGCTGGGCGCACGCGCCGACGCCGGCGCAGTACGCAGCGGTGCAGCCAACGCCGTGACGGAGGCCGTGGTCCGGCTGGCCCAGGACAGCCCCGCGCTTGCCCGCGCGGGTGAAGCCGGGGCAGACATCGACGAGTTCGACGGCGGGGCCGAACTGATGCTCGCCCGCACGGTGAATGCCGATGGCCGGAGCCGCGCGCATGTGGGCGGACGCGGGGCCCCGGTGGGAACGCTGGCCGAGATCGGCGGTCATTTGGTGGCGGTGCACGGCCAAACGGACCAGCTGCGGCTCAAGAGCCAGCAGGCACAGCGCGAAGCTCTGGACAAGTTTGCCGGCGCTGCCCTGGCGCAGACCCTGGCCGGGTACGCGGCGTCATTCGTGCGCTGGAAGGAAGCCAAGGCCGAGCTGGAGACGCTGCGCACCGAAGCACGCGAACGACTGCGCGAAGCCGAAGCACTGCAGTTGGCCCTCGAGGAAATCGACGGGCTGGACCCGCAGCCTGGCGAGGACAACGCGCTGAAGGCCGAGGCCGTGAAGCTGGCCAACGTCGAGGAACTGCGGGCCGCCGCCACCGTGGCGCACCAGGCACTGGTGGCCGAGGAGTTTACCGACTCGCCGGACGCCACCACCCTGGTGGACGCGGCTAAGCGGTCGCTGGAGCAGGTCCAGGACGAAGATGCCGAGCTGGGGCGGGCGGCCGCGCGACTGGCGGAAGTGGGAATCATCCTCGCCGATGTGGCCGCCGAACTGGCAAGCTACGGGGCATCGCTGGACGGTGAAGGACCGGGCCGGCTGGAGGAAGTCGAAGCGCGCCGCGCCGATCTGGCCCGGCTCGTTCGCAAATACGCGCCCAGCATCGACGAGGTCCTCGCGTGGGCGGCCCAGGCCCGCACCCGGCTGGAAGACCTCACCGACGATTCCAGCCGGATCGAGCGGTTGGAGACGGAAGTCGCCGGGCTGGACGAGGCGTTGGCTGCCCAATCCGCCGAGGTCACCGCGCTGCGTCGGGAAGCTGCTGCCGAACTGGGGCACCGGGTCGGCACTGAACTGTCCGCCCTGGCCATGGCCGAGGCCGAACTGGTGATCGAGATTGAACCTGCGCCGGCCTTGAGCGTGCACGGGGCAGACCTGATCACCTTCCTGTTGAAACCGCACCGGGGCGCACCGCCGCGGCCGTTGGGCAAGGGCGCATCCGGCGGCGAACTCTCCCGCGTGATGCTGGCCATCGAGGTGGTGCTCGCGGAAGTGGACCCGGTTCCGACCTTTGTGTTCGACGAAGTGGACGCCGGCGTGGGCGGCAAAGCGGCGGTCGAGATCGGCCGCCGCCTGGCCATGCTGGGACGCTTCGTGCAGGTCATCGTAGTGACCCACTTGCCCCAGGTGGCGGCGTTTGCCGACCAGCACATCCGCGTGATCAAGACGGCCGGCGGCGGTGACGGCGGGATGACCGCCAGCGACGTCCGCCTGCTCGACGATGAGGAACGGGTGACCGAATTGGCCCGCATGCTCGCCGGACAGGAAGAGTCCGAGTCCGCCCGCGCACATGCCCAGGAACTGATTGACGGTGCCAGGGCGCTGTAGCATCTGCTACAGCTACGACCAGCCCCGCCGCCGGCGGGGGAGAAGTTGGCCGGCTGGTGTGTGTTCACACACTCGACAGCGGTCGGAACGGCCTTGAGATTCGAGGGCGTCCAGAAAGGTGATAGGCTCGAATTCCGTGGTGCAGCGATCAAATTCCCGGTTTTCCAAGTCGTCCAAGACGACCAAACATATCTTCGTCACCGGCGGCGTGGCGTCCTCGCTCGGGAAGGGACTGACGGCTTCAAGCCTCGGCCACCTGCTCCGCGCACGCGGCCTCTCCGTGACCATGCAGAAGCTCGATCCATATCTGAACGTGGATCCGGGCACAATGAATCCCTTCCAGCACGGTGAAGTCTTCGTCACCGACGACGGCGCCGAAACCGACCTGGATATTGGGCACTACGAGCGGTTCCTGGACGAGAACCTGGACGGCTCCGCCAACGTCACCACCGGCCAGGTGTACTCGACGGTGATCGCCAAGGAGCGCCGGGGTGAGTACCTCGGTGACACCGTGCAGGTCATCCCGCACATCACGGATGAGATCAAGCGCCGGATGCGACTGCCTTCCGAGCCGGTCGCCGGCAAGAAGTCTCCGGATGTGATCATCACCGAGATCGGCGGCACGGTGGGCGACATCGAGTCGCAGCCGTTCCTGGAAGCGGCGCGCCAGGTCCGCCAGGACGTCGGGCGTACCAACGTATTCTTCCTGCACGTGTCACTGGTGCCCTACATCGGTCCGTCGCAGGAACTGAAGACCAAGCCCACCCAGCACTCGGTGGCCGCGCTGCGTTCGATCGGTATCCAGCCCGACGCCATTGTGATCCGTTCCGACCGCGAGGTCCCCGCCGCAATGCGGGAAAAGATCGGCCGGATGTGCGACGTGGACATCGACGCGGTCATCGGCTGCCCGGATGCCCCGAGCATCTATGACATCCCCAAGACGCTGCATTCGCAGAACCTGGACGCGTACATCGTGCAGCACCTTGACCTGAAGTTCAAGGACGTCGACTGGTCCAAATGGGACCGGCTGCTGGCGGCCGTCCACAACCCGCAGCACACTGTTGAGGTGGCGCTGGTGGGCAAGTACATCGACCTGCCGGATGCGTACCTTTCCGTGACCGAGGCCCTGCGCGCCGGCGGTTTCGCCAACCAGACGCGGGTGAAGATCCGCTGGGTCCCCTCCGACGATTGCGCCACCGACGAAGGCGCCGCAACCGCACTCAACGGCGTGCACGCGATCTGTGTGCCGGGAGGCTTCGGCATCCGCGGCCTGGAAGGCAAACTCGGCGCGCTCAAGTTCGCCCGCGAACGCAAGCTCCCCACCCTGGGCTTGTGCCTGGGCCTGCAGTCAATGGTGATGGAGTACGCCCGCAACATCGTCGGGCTGGAAGGCGCTTCATCCACCGAGTTCGATCCGGACACCAAGCACCCGGTCATCGCCACGATGGCCGAGCAGCTGGATATCGTCGAGGGCAAGGGCGACCTGGGCGGCACCATGCGCCTGGGGTTGTACGAGGCTGCCCTGCAGTCGGGCTCCGTGGTGGCCGAGACCTACGGCAGCACCAAGGTCAGCGAACGCCACCGCCATCGCTACGAGGTCAACAACGAATACCGCGACCAGCTCGCTGCTGCGGGCCTGGTCTTCTCCGGCACCTCGCCGGACGGCAAGCTGGTGGAGTTCGTCGAGCTTCCCCGCGATGTGCACCCGTACTACGTCTCCACCCAGGCACACCCGGAACTGAGCTCACGCCCCACGCGGCCGCATCCGCTGTTCGCCGGCCTGATCGCCGCAGCGCTGGACCATGGCCAGGCCAAGGCGCCGGCAAAGTCCGGAGTCTGACGTGCCGGTGCAACCGGACGCCTTCGCCGACATCCCGGATCCGCGCCCGCTGGTGGAAAGCCGCACGGTATACCGCGGCCGGATCTGGGACGTGGTCAGCGATACCTTCACGCTGGGCCAGGGCGACGGCGCCACGCTGGTGCGCGACTACATTGCGCATCCCGGCGCGGTGGCCATCCTGGCGATGGACCCGGCGGGACGGGTACTGCTGCTGAAGCAGTACCGGCAGCCCGCCAAGATGTCGCTGTGGGAGATCCCTGCAGGCCTGCTGGACATGGACGGCGAGGACTTCGTGGATGCCGCGGCGCGGGAACTGGCCGAGGAAGCTGATCTGGTGGCCGGCCGCTGGGACGTGCTGGTGGACTTCTTCAATTCGCCCGGTTCCTCCAGCGAGACGATTCGGATTTACCTGGCCAGGGACCTTTCCGAGGTTCCCTCAGACCAGCGGCATGAGCGTACCGAAGAGGAAGCCGAGATCGAGCATCTCTGGGTGGACCTAGACGACGCCGTGGACGCGGTGATGGCCGGCCGGCTGCACAATCCGTCGGCTGTGGCCGGGTTGCTCGCCGCATCCCGGGCCGCGGCTACCGGCTTCGCGAACCTGCGTCCGGCGGATGCACCGTGGCCGGAGCATCCCAGCCAGCGTCCCGACGGAGCCGCCGACTCCGGCCGGGACTGAGCAGCCATGTTGCCGGTGCAGGCCCCGCCCGCCAAGGGGGACGAATTCAGCGCGACGGCGCTGGGCCGTGCCGCGGGCGACTACCTGCAGCACATGGCGGTGGAACGCGGGCTGGCAGCCAACACCGTCGCGGCGTACCGCAGGGACTTGGGCCGCTACCTGCGGTTCCTGCAGGAACGCTCGGTCAGCGAGCCGGCCTTGGTCAGCCGCCACGACGTCACGGCATTTGCCCAGGCCCTCTCCGGCGGGTCCGACGGCGCTGCCGCCCTGAGCGTCAGGTCGGTGGCCCGGACCATCGTGGCGGTTCGCGGCCTGCATAAATTCTGGACGCTTGAGGGCATCACGGAGACCGACCCGGCCACCGATGTCCATCCGCCGATGCCGGGCAAACGCCTGCCGAAGGCCATCTCGGTGGCCGACGTGACCCGGATCCTTGAATCTACGGGATCGGACAGTCCCACCGGCCTGCGCGACCGGGCGCTGCTGGAGTTTCTCTACGCGACCGGCGCCCGGATCAGCGAAGCGGTAGGCCTGGACGTTGACGATGTCAGCGTGGAGCCGCAAGGCGACGGCCCCGCCGTCGTCCGCCTTTTCGGCAAGGGTTCCAAGGAGCGGCTGGTGCCGCTGGGCTCCTACGCCGCCCAGGCTGCCGACGCTTACCTGGTCCGGGGACGGCCGGGACTGGCTGCCAAGGGCCTTGGCACACCGGCCCTGTTCCTGAACGCCCGCGGCGGCCGGCTGAGCCGCCAAAGCGCCTGGAC
The DNA here is from genome assembly GCF_040684925.1 of Arthrobacter sp. NPDC089319. NCBI lineage: Bacteria > Bacillati > Actinomycetota > Actinomycetes > Micrococcales > Micrococcaceae > Arthrobacter > Arthrobacter sp. NPDC089319. The sequence goes on from NZ_JBFBGZ010000021.1 coordinate 10,538, forward strand.
CATCCTGAAAGCGGCCGCGGAGAAGGCAGGCATCACACAGCCCGTGTCTCCGCACACCCTGCGGCACTCCTTCGCCACCCACCTGCTGGAGGGCGGCGCGGACGTCCGCGTGGTTCAGGAGATGCTCGGCCACGCGTCCGTCACCACCACGCAGATCTACACGCTGGTCACCGCCGATACGCTTCGCGAGGTCTACGCCGCGGCGCATCCGCGCGCGCTGGGCTAGGGCGGCGGAGCGGGGCAGCGGGCCGGCGTTCCGAGCTAGACTCGCTCCCATGACCGTTGCCGTTGCCCTGTGCTTTCTGCTGGGGGAAGAAGCCGGGCAAAGCTGCGTGCTGCTCGGCCGGAAGAAGACCGGTTTCGGCGCCGGGAAGGTCGTAGGGGTCGGCGGGAAACTGGAGCCGGGGGAGTCCGACGGAGACGCGGCCTGCCGGGAGATGCACGAGGAGACCGGGGTGTGCGTCCGGCCGGCGGATCTGGAACGGGCCGGTCGGATTTTCTTCGACTTCCCGGCGAAGCCGGCATGGAACATGGACACCGCCCTCTTCGTCGCGCGGCGCTGGAGTGGCGTGCCCGCCGAGTCTGCGGAAATTGCCCCGTCCTGGCACCGCGTGGACCGGCTGCCGCTGGGGCTGATGTGGCAGGACGCCGGACACTGGCTGCCGCTGGCTCTGTCGGGGGACCAGCCTCGACTGCGGGTGGTGATGCGGCCGGATAACGAGACGGTGGCCGACGTCGAGGATCTCGACACCGGCCACCGTGTGGCTTGGGAATTCTAGCGGCCTAGCGCCCGCTGGTCCGGTCCGTTGTACTCACTGAGCGGACGGATCAGCGAGTTCGCTTCCAGCTGCTCCATGATGTGCGCCGTCCAGCCGGTAATCCGGCTGGCAACGAACAGCGGGGTGAATATGTCCGTGTCGAACCCCATCAGGTGGTAGGTGGGGCCAGCCGGGTAGTCAAGGTTCGGCTTGATGTCCTTCGCCTCGGCCATCGCGTGCTCCAGACCGTCGTACAGGCCGAGGATTTCGGGGCGGCCGTAATGCTCGATCATCTTGTCCAGCGCGGCCTTCATGGTCGGCACCCGGGAATCGCCGTGCTTGTAGACCCGGTGGCCGAAGCCCATCACCTTCTTCTTTTCCGCCAGGGCCTGTTCCATCCACGTCCGGGCCCGGGCGGCGGCCTCTTCACGGGATTCGTCGGTGCGGATGCCGATTTGTTCGAAGGTATGCATCACCGCTTCGTTGGCACCGCCGTGCAGCGGGCCCTTCAACGCTCCGATGGCGCCAGTGACGGCCGAGTGCAGGTCGGACAGCGTGGAGGTGATGACCCGGGCCGTGAAGGTGGAGGCGTTGAACGAGTGCTCGGCGTACAGGATCATGGAGACGTTGAACGCGTCCACCACCTCCGGGGCTGCCTCCTCGCCGAAGGACATCCAGAGGAAATTCGCCGCGTAGCCCAGGTCTTCGCGCGGTTCCACCAGGTCTTGGCTGCGGCGCCTGCGCTGATCGTAGGCCACCACAGCCGGGAACGCGGCAAACAGCTCAAGGGCCTTGGCCATATTCGCCTCCGGCGAGGAATCCTCGGCCAGCCGGTGACGCGCTCCGATCACGCTGGCCGCCGTCCGGCAGACGTCCATCGGGTGGGCTTCAACCGGCAGCGAATCGATGACCGACTTCACCACCGGATCCAGTGCGCGGCCGCCGCGTTCGGCCGAGGTGAAGTCCCGCAGTTGGTCCGCGTCGGGCAACTCTGAGTTCCACAGCAGATACGCCACTTCTTCGAAGCTGCAGTGTGCGGCCAGGTCTTGGACGGGATAGCCGCGGTACAGCAGCGAGTTGGTCTCCGCGTTGACCTTGGAGATCTTTGTGGTGTCGACGACGACGCCGGCCAGCCCTTTGCGGATCTGCGGTGCTTCAGTGGTTGCATCCGTGCTCATAGCGACTCCTATGTTTTGTGGTCAGTGCTGACCGGGCACTTGGAAGTTGAATACAGAGGTGTCGAATTGGTTATACGCCTCATAATCCACCAATTCGTACAAACGCGCACGGGTCAGCATGTGCGGGACCTGTGATTGCTGGGTTCCGTCGGCCTTGATCGCGTCCAGGGTCCGCTCGGCAGCCCCCATCGCGCTGCGAAGCAGGGTCACCGGGTAGATGACCATATTCACGCCCACCGAGGAGAGGGCCTCGGCGGTGAACAACTCGCTTTTGCCGAACTCGGTCATGTTGGCCAGCACCGGCACGTCGACGGCTTCGCGGATGGCCGCGAATTCCTCCAGGGTGCGCATGGCTTCGGGGAAGATGGCGTCCGCCCCGGCGTCAACCAGTGCGCGGGCGCGGTCCTGGGCTGCCGCCAGGCCGTCCACCGCCCGGATGTCGGTCCGAGCCATGATCAGGAAGTTCGGGTCCCGGCGCGCGTCGGCGGCGGCCCGGATGCGTTTGCTGGCGGTCTCCAGATCCACCACGTTCTTCCCATCCAGATGGCCGCAGCGCTTGGGGTTGAACTGGTCTTCGATGTGGCAGCCGGCCAGGCCGGCGTTTTCCAGTTCCTGCACGGTGCGGGCCACGTTCATCGGTTCGCCGAAGCCGGTGTCGGCGTCCACCAGGGCCGGCAGATCGGTCATCCGCGCGAGTTGTCCGGCCCGGGTGGCGACCTCGGTCAGTGTGGTCAGGCCGATGTCCGGCAGCCCCAGGTCGTTGGCCAGCACGGCGCCGGAGATGTAGACGCCGTCGAACCCCTTCTCCTGGATCAGCCGTGCCGAGAGCGGGTTGAACGCGCCGGGGAACTGCTGCAGCTTCCCGGACGCCAATGACTCGCGCAGCGTCCGGCGCTTCTGCTCGGGGGTGGTGGCGGAGTAAAGCATTTAGAACAATCCCTTCGGGCCGGCGGCAAGGTCGATGACCCCGTCGGCGGCCTGGATATTCAGCTGGTCCAACTCGCCGGCAGCCAGTTCGGGTAGGCGCTCGACGGCGGCCAGGAACCTGTCGATTTCGGCGTCCTCGACGATCCCGGCGGCCAGGGTCCGCAGCTTGTTGACGTAGTGCTCCCGGGTGAACGGGCGGGCCCCCAGCGGGTGGGCATCTGCCACGGCGATTTCGTCGGTGATGACGGTTCCGTCGGCCAACGTGATCTCCACCGAGCCGCCGAAGGCCTTCTCTGCGATGTCCAGCGAATGGTACCGGCGGGTCCACTCCGGGTCTTCCTCGGTGCTGACCTTGTGCCAGAGCGCAACGGTGTCTGGCCGGCCCGCCCGCTCGGGGGCGTAGGAGTCTACGTGGTGCCAGGCGCCGTCCTGCAGCGCCACGGTAAAGATGTACGGGATCGAGTGGTCCAGTGTTTCGCGGGATGCCGTCGGGCTGTACTTTTGCGGATCGTTGGCGCCGGAGCCGATCACGAAGTGCGTGTGGTGGCTGGTCTTGATCAGGACCGACTTCACGTTCTCCGCGTCGGCGGTCTCCGGGTGCTCGCGGTGCAGCTTCCGGGCCAGATCGATCCAGGCCTGCGCCTGGTATTCGGCCGAGTGTTCCTTGGTGTAGGTGTCCAGGATGGCGCGCTTCGCCTCTCCCGGCGCCGGCAGCGGGACGTCGTAGGAGGCGTCCGGGCCGTCCAGCAGCCACGCGATGACGCCGTCTTCTCCTTCGTAGATCGGCACCGGTGAGGTCTGCCCGCGCATCGCCCGGTCCACTGCCTCCACGGCCATCTTGCCCGCGAAAGCAGGTGCATGGGCCTTCCAGGTGGAGATCTCGCCCTTGCGCGACTGGCGGGTCGCCGTCGTCGTATGCAGCGCCTGGCCCACGGCCTGGAAGATGGTTTCCACGTCCAGGCCCAGCAGCGTTCCGATGCCCGCGGCAGCCGACGGACCCAAGTGGGCCACGTGGTCGATCTTGTGCTTGTGCAGGCAGATGGCCTTGACCAGGTCCACCTGGATCTCGTAGCCGGTGGCGATGCCGCGGAGCAGATCGCGGCCGTTCGAACCCACATGCTGGGCCACCGCGAGGATCGGCGGGATGTTGTCGCCCGGGTGCGAGTATTCGGCGGCCAGGAACGTGTCGTGGTAGTCCAGTTCGCGCACGGCCACGCCGTTGGCCCACGCGGCCCACTCCGGCGATGTCTTCTGCGCGATGCCGAAGATGCCCGCGCCGTTACCGCCACCGGAGACCGGGTGGCTCAGCGCCTGTGCACGCGCGGCGACGATCGGGCTGCGGTTCAGCGACGCGATGGCCACCGAAGCGTTATCGATGATCCGGTTGATCACCATCTCGGCCACCTCGGCGGACACCTCCACCGGATCGGTGGCGACTTGGGCGATCTTGTAGGCGAGTTGGTCCTCGCGCGGCAGGTTCTCTTCGCTGCGGTAGACGCGTACATGGTTCTCGACGGTCATTAAACTGTCCTCTCGGCTGGCAGATCGGGTCGATGGTTTGGATCGGTGGATTTGAAATGTTCCAGGCTCTGGTGCAGGTGGATTCGGGTGGCGGCCGCTGCCACCTGGCTGTCGCCGCCGGCGATGGCGCCGGCGATGTTGGCGTGTTCGGCGGCGGAAGCCAGCAGCCGGGCCGGATTGTCCCGGGCCAGCCGTCGGATCCGCACCAGGTGGACGCGGAGGTTGCTCATCGCCTGGTGCAAGTAGGTGTTTCCAGCCGCCCGGTCCACGGCAGCATCCAGCCGGCCGACCAGTTCGTAGTATGCCTGCGGATCCGGCGCAGCACCGCGCATGGCGTCCGCGGCGGCGAGGAATTCCTGCTGCAGTTGGCGGAAGCCGTCCGGTTCGCCGCGAGCGGCGGCCAATGCCGCCGCCTGGCATTCCAGAGCGGTGCGCAGCTCGAAGAGTTCAGTGACGTTCTCCAGCGAGATGGCAGCGACGACGACGCCGCGTCCGGCATGAGGGGCAGTCAGCCCCTCGGCATTCAGCCGGCCCAGCGCCTCGCGGAGGGGAGTGCGGGAGACACCTAGCCGTGCCGCCTGCTCCACCTCGCCCAAGACGGTCCCCGGCGGCAGCCGCCATTCGACGATGTCCTCGCGCAGCGCCCAGTACGCGCGCTCGCTGGCCCGTACGGGCGGGTTTGCTGCTGTTGGCTGGTGCCGTTCCGCGATACCCACCCTCCTACTGTATACACGGACGGCTAAATAGCGCTAGAGAGGGCAGCGAAGGCTCAGTATCTGTCCAACTGTGTATACACAGTAGGCGGTCCACGGCACGAGAAGGCCGACCACTAGTGGCCCCGTGGTTGCCGCCCTAGACTGTGTCGATGTGGTGTGGACCACCACGCCATCCCTTCACGCAGAATGCAGGTGAGTGCAATGGCCGGACGTGTGGTGCATTTCGAAATCCCAGCGGAGGACCAGGACCGCGCGAAAGAGTTTTACACCGCTGCCTTCGGCTGGAATATCAACACGATGCCGGAGATCGATTACACCTCGCTCGGGACGATCCCCACCGACGAGCAGGGCATGCCAACGGAACCCGGGGCCATCAACGGCGGCATGTTCCGCCGCGAAGGGGAACTGACCGGTCCGATCATCACCGTGGACGTTGACGACATTGACGCGGCCCTGGAAAAAATCGGCAGCCTGGGCGGATCGACCGTCAGGGCCAAGGGCGCCGTGCCGCAGATGGGGTACTTCGCCTACTTTCGGGACAGCGAGGGGAACGTGATGGGCCTGTGGCAGACCGATCCCGCTGCCTGCTAGGGAGCGAGGCTCAGGTCCGCCGTTCTCGGGCGGTGTCCCTGGCGTTCAACTCTTAGACATCCCGGGCAGTCCGGCGGACACGGTTGTGCCGGTGGGCACGGTTGCGCGGGCCTAGGACGGGCCAAAACCTTAGACCTCTACTTGAAGCTAAAGGCTCGCCGCTCCTCAGCGTCCTGTCGATTGATATCAGGACCGTCACTGTAACCTTGTCAGGAAGAAGTACGGCAGCGAAACGATGGAAGCTGGGTTTGATACGTGAGCAGCGAACAAGGTGCGACAACCACTCTGCGGCAAGCGGACGAGGATGTCCTGGGCCCCACCGGCCGGCCGCTGACCGAGTTCCCTGAACCACCCGCCTTGGCTTCGCACGGTCCCGCGCGGATCGTGGCTATGGTCAACCAGAAGGGCGGCGTGGGTAAAACCACGTCCACCATTAACCTTGGCGCTGCCCTGGCCGAGCTCGGCCGCAAGGTGCTGCTGGTCGATTTCGACCCGCAGGGTGCGCTGTCCGCGGGGCTCGGCACGAATCCGCATGAGCTGGACCTGACCGTCTACAACGTGCTGATGGACCGCAAGACGGACATCCGCGAGGCGATCCAGCCCACCGAGGTGGAGAACATCGACCTGCTGCCGGCCAACATCGACCTCTCCGCCGCAGAGGTGCAGCTGGTCAATGAGGTTGCCCGCGAGCAGGTCCTGGCGCACGCGCTGCGCAAAGTCGAGGACGACTACGACATCATCCTGATCGATTGCCAGCCCTCCCTCGGCCTGCTGACCGTCAACGCGCTGACCGCGGCCCACGGTGTGATCATTCCGCTGATCTGCGAGTTTTTTGCGCTGCGGGCGGTGGCGCTGCTGGTGGAAACCATTGAGAAGGTCCAGGACCGGTTGAATCCCCGCCTGCAGATCGACGGTGTGCTGGCCACCATGTACGACCCGCGCACGCTGCACAGCCGCGAGGTGATCGGCCGCCTGCTGGAGGCGTTCGGGGACAAGGTCTTCGAAACCGTGATCAAGCGCACGATCAAGTTCGCCGACGCCACCGTCGCCGCCGAGCCGATCACCAGCTACGCCGGAAACCACGCCGGTGCCACCGCCTACCGCCAGTTGGCCAAGGAGCTCATTTCGCGCGGCGGCGCCCCCTGATGACGCTGACGCCGGCAGGCGCGACGCCTGCTGGCCGTCCTCCGGCAGCTCAGGAAACGGTGCCGGCCGGCCCGGATGGCGACCGGAAGACGGCCGGGTTTGCTGTGACTTTGGACAACTTCAGCGGTCCTTTCGACCTGCTGCTGGGGTTGATTTCCAAGCACGAGATGGACATCACGGAAGTGGCGCTCTCCCGGGTCACCGACGAATTCATTTCCTATATCCGGGGACTGCAGGCGGACGGCGACGACAAGGCGCTGGACGAAGCCAGCGAGTTCCTGGTCATCGCAGCTACCTTGCTGGACCTGAAGGCCGCCCGGCTGTTGCCCACCGGCGAGGTCGAAGACGATGAAGACATCGCCCTGCTCGAGGCCCGCGACCTGCTCTTTGCCCGGCTGCTGCAGTACAAGGCCTTCAAGGAGATCGCGGCGCTTTTGGGCCAGCGATTGGCCCGGGAAGCCGACCGCTTTCCGCGGCAGGTCTCGCTGGAGCCGCACTTCGCGGCGTTGCTGCCCGAGCTGGTCTGGCGCACACCGCTGGCGGAGTTCGCCGCCCTCGCGGCCAAGGCACTGGAGCCCAAGGAACCCGCCCCCACCCAGGTCGGGCTCTCCCACCTGCACGCCCCGCCGGTCAGTGTGAAAGAGCAAGCTGCCATCCTGGGTGCGCGGCTCCAGGCCGGCGGCCCGCTGTCCTTCCGCTCGCTCACCGCAGACGCGGACGGAACCCTGGTAGTTGTCGCCCGCTTCCTTGCCCTGCTGGAGATGTTCCGCGATGCCGTCATCGCGTTCGACCAAACGGCGCCGCTGGGCGAGCTGACGGTCCGTTGGACCGGCCCGGACGCGGAATGGACCGGAGAGAACCTTAGCGAAGAGTACGAAGACACCCCGGTGCCGGAAACGGCGGCGGATGGAACGGAGGAGACCCATGACTGATCCGGTGAAGGAGGCTGCGGGCGTTCCCGAGATCGACGTGGACCAGTTGCCCGGCGGCGCCCGCGCTGCCCTGGAGGCCGTGCTGATGGTCATCGACGAACCGGCGTCGGAGATCGAATTGGCCACCGCGCTTTCCCTGCCGGTGGACACGGTCCGGGAGCTGCTGCTGGACCTGCAAAGGGATTACGACGGCGGCGCCTCCTTCGCCGGCCAGCCCACCGTTGCGCCCCGCGGCTTTGAGCTGCGCAACATCGCCGGCGGCTGGCGCATCTTCTCGCGCAGCGATTTCGCGCCGCTGGTGTCCGGCTTCGTGCTGGAAGGACAGACCGCCCGGCTGACCCAGGCTGCCTTGGAGACGCTGGCAGTCATCGCCTACCGCCAACCGGTCTCCCGGGCCAGGGTTTCCGCCATCCGGGGAGTCAACGTTGACTCGGTGGTGCGGACGCTGACCCAACGCGGGCTGATCGAGGATTCCGGCACCGATCCGGAGACCGGAGCCATCCTGTATCGGACCACCTCGTATTTTCTGGAAAGATTGGGGATAGGAAGCATCGGCGAACTGCCGGAGATCGCCCCGCATCTGCCGGGGCTGGAAAACCTGTCCGAGTACGACGACGCTTCGCTCTAGGCTGCCGGCAGCCGGCAGCGCCAGACCATTGACGTAGTTCCCACGGGTAAGGATCCACCATGACACAACCGCCTCGTTCCGGCTCCGGACGGAATAATCCCCGCGGCGGAAAGCGTCCCGGCGACGACCGTCGTCCGGACGACGCCCAGCGCCGATCGGAAGGCGGCTCGGCCCAGGGACGAGGCCGTCCCGGCCAGGGGAGCGGCGCCGGCACCGGCGCCGGCCGGACCGGTGCCGGCAAGCCCGGTGGCGGTCGCTCCGGCTCAGGTGCCGGACGGGACCAGAGCCGTTCCGAGTTCGGTCAGGGTTCCGGTCAGCATGGTGCCCGCAGGGGACCGGCCGAACCAGGCGCGGGCAAGCAGGGGAGCCGCAGGCCGTCCACGGCGGGCTCGGGCACAGGCAAGCCTGGAGCCGGCAAATCCTACGGCAGCAAGGCCGCCGGCAAGGCCGGTGTTGGCAAGGCCGGTGTTGGCAAGGCCCGCGGTGCCAAGCCGCAGCGGCCGGCAGGACCCAAGGCCTTCGGCCGGGAGCGCTTCGGCCAGAATCTGGGCCCGGTCAGCCGACCCAATCGTGGTTCGCGCGCCGGCGCCGGCGCCGGCGCCGGGGCAGTTTCCGACTTGCACGATCCCGAGGGCGTGCGCCTGCAGAAGGTCCTCGCCGGGGCCGGTGTTGCCTCGCGCCGCGTGTGCGAAGAACTGATCCAGGCCGGCCGGGTCGAAGTGGACGGCGTCGTCGTGCGCGAGCTTGGCGTGCGGGTGGACCCCGCCCACACGGTCATCCACGTGGACGGTATCCGCGTGCAGATGGATGAGACGCTGACCTACCTGGTCTTCAACAAGCCCAAGGGTGTTGTCTCCACGATGGAGGATCCCGAAGGGCGCCCGTGCATCAGCGACTACCTCAAGCCCCAGCAGGGCCAGCGGCTGTTCCATGTGGGCCGGCTGGACCAGGCCACCGAAGGCCTGCTGCTGCTGACCAACGACGGCGAGCTGGCCAACCGCCTCACCCACCCGTCCTACCAGGTCCCCAAGACGTACCTGGTGCAGGTCCGCGGGCCGATGGCCCACGGTGTTGGTGCGCAGATGAAAGCCGGCATCGAACTGGAAGACGGCGTCTCCTCGGTGGATTCGTTCAAACTGGTGGACTCCACGCCGGGACACGTTCTGGTGGAAGTCGTGCTGCACTCGGGTAAAAACCGGGTGGTGCGGCGCTTGTTCGACGCCGTGGGCCACCCGGTGGAACGGCTGGTCCGGATCCAGGTCGGACCCATCCGTCTGGGCGATCAGCGCCAGGGCAGCATCCGCGCCCTGGGCCGCCAAGAGGCCGGACACTTGCTGGCCTTGGTGGGGATGTAGCAGGTGAACCCAGCACATGTGCAGGCTACCCATCTGTCCGGACCGGTCTTGGTGATCGGAACCGGACTGCTTGGAGCCAGCATCGGCCTCGGCCTGCGTGCCCGCGGCATTGACGTCCTGCTGTCGGATCCGTCCCCGTCGGCCCAGGCCGTGGCCCAGGACATCGGCGCCGGACGAATCCTCCCGGCGGGCGAACGCGTGGAGCCACAGTTGGTGGTCGTCGCGGCGCCGCCGGACGTTACCGCCGCCGTCGTGTCGCAGGCGCTGCGGGATTACCCGGACGCCGTCGTGGTGGACATCGCCAGCGTCAAGTCGTCGATCTTCGAGGCGCTGGCCAAGGATCCGGACCTGACCGAGGCCGACCTTGGCCGCTACGTGGGCACCCACCCGATGGCCGGCCGGGAAAAATCGGGTCCGGTGGCGGCCCGCGGCGAGATCTTCACGTCGATGCCGTGGGTCCTGTGCCCGTCTGAACAGTCGTTGCCGGGAGCGGTGAAGACCGCTCAGGCGCTCGCCATCGATCTGGGCGCCGTGGTGTCGCGGATGTCCGCGGGCGAACATGACACGTCCGTGGCGATGATCTCGCACCTGCCCCAGGTCATGTCCTCGCTGCTGGCCAGCCGGCTGCAGGACACTCCGACCCACGCCTTGTCGCTCTCCGGCCAAGGCCTTCGCGACGTCACCAGGATCGCCGCCAGCGACCCGGCGCTGTGGGTGCAGATCCTCGGCGCCAACGCGGCCCGGGTGGTGGACCTCCTATACGGTGTCCGGGAAGATCTGGAACGGCTGATCAACACTCTGGAACAGCCGGAGGCCGACGGCGCCCGGCTGGATATGGCGCAGCTGATCAGCGAGGGCAACGCCGGCCAGGCCCGGATTCCCGGCAAGCACGGTGCGCCACCGCAGGCGTTCGCGTGGCTGACCGTGCTGGTCGACGACACCCCCGGCCAAATCGCCCGCCTGCTGACCGAAATCGGCGAGGAGGGCATCAACCTGGAAGACCTCCGTCTGGCGCACTCGGCCGGCCAGCCAGTGGGGCTGGCGGAAATTGCGGTGCTGCCCAGCAAACGCCACGAACTGATCGAATATCTCACCTCACACGGATGGAAGGTTGTGCAATGAGCGCGGCGGAAGTGGACATGGCTCGTTACCGGCTGGGCAAGGCCCTGGTGGTTGCCATCGACGGACCCTCGGGCTCCGGCAAGTCGTCCGTCAGTAAGGAAACGGCGCGCCGACTGCACGCGTCCTACCTGGACACCGGCGCCATGTACCGCGCCGTGACCTGGTACTGCGTCAACACCGGTGTGGATCTGGCCGATTCGGCTGCCGTCGAGCAAGCCTGCAAAGACGTGGACCTGCAGATCAGCACCAACCCGGACGATGAATTTGTGCGCATCGGCTCGACCGACATCACCGACGAGATCCGCGAGCCGTCCATCTCCGCATCGGTCAGCGCCGTGGCCACCACGCTGGGCGCACGGGCCGAACTGGTCCGCCGCCAGCAGCAGATCATTGCGGATTCGGGCCGCCGGATTGTTGCCGAGGGCCGCGACATCACCACCGTAGTCGCGCCTGACGCCGAGGTGCGGCTGCTGCTGACCGCCAGCGAGGAGGCCCGGCTGCGCCGGCGCGGCCTCCAGTTGGGCGGAACCCAGAGCGACGCCGACCTGCACGAGCAGGTGCTGGCCCGGGATGCGAAGGATTCGACGGTGGTGAATTTCTCCGAGGCGGCGGACGGTGTTTTCACCGTGGATTCGTCCGACTTGGACTTCGAACAGACCGTGGAAGCGGTGCTCGCCGTCGTGCGGCATGCCGCGCACTGAGCCCACCCGGGCCGGGGGATTCACCACCCCTGTCCGCTGGGGTCCGCGCTGGGGCCGGCCGGTGGGCAAGGTACTGGACCATCTGGTTTACCGGACCCGTATCCATGGACGCGAAAATGTCCCGGCCGGCGGCCCGGTCATCTTCGCGGCCAACCACTTGAGCTACCTCGACGGACCGGTCATGGTGGGTGCAGCGCCGCGCCCCATGCACGTGCTGGTCAAGCAGGAAATGTTCACTGGAATCCTCGGCAAGGTCCTGCAGTACTCCGGTCAGATCCCGGTGGACCGAAGCGGCGACCGGGCAGCCCTCAGCGATGCCAGGGCCTTATTGGCCGAGGGCCGCTGCGTCGGAATCCTGCCCGAGGGAAGCCGCGGGGCCGGGGATGCGGCCGAGGTCAGTTCCGGGGTGGCCTGGCTGGCCTTAATCAGCGGCGCACCCGTGGTGCCGGTGGCGGTGCTCGGCACCCGGATCAGCGGCGAGCACTGGGACGCCATCCCGCAGCCCGGCCGGGTCTTCCACGTGGCGTTCGGTACACCGCAGACCTATCGGCGGCTGCCCTCGGCCTCCGGGCGTGTTTCAATGGACACTGCAGCCGAAGCGATCCGCCGGCAGTTGTCCGGCCATGTCCGGCGCAGCGTGGCGTTAACCGGGCAGCGGCTTCCGGCCGCCCACACCCGCGACGACAACCGGCTTGCAGCCTACCCAGAAGGAACAGACGATGAGTGAGACCCAGCCCGGATCCTCCCCGGCGGAACGGCCGGCCGACGAGGAATACCGTCCGGCGGGCGAAGACCAGGTCGTCGAGCGCATGCTTGCGCTCGACGACAACGAAGCCGAGATGCGCGCGGCATCGCTGCGCGCCGGCTTGGCGGACTACGAGCTTGATGACGAAGACGCCGCGCTGCTGGCCGCCGCGGAAGAACCCGTCTCCGAGGAAGAGCCGTTGCGCGTCGCACCGGTGCTGGCCATCGTGGGCCGGCCCAATGTGGGCAAGTCGACGCTGGTGAACAGGATCCTGGGCCGCCGCGAGGCAGTGGTCGAAGACACCCCCGGTGTCACCCGCGACCGCGTCTCCTACTCGGCCCACTGGAACGGACGCCCGTTCACGCTGGTGGACACCGGCGGCTGGGAACACGACGCCAGGGGAATCCACGCCCGCGTGGCCGACCAAGCCGAGATCGCGGTGGACATGGCGGACGCCGTTCTGCTGGTGGTCGACGCCAACGTGGGCGCCACCGCCACCGATGAAGCAGTCGTGAAGATGCTGCGCCGGAAGAAGAAGCCGGTCATCTTGGTGGCCAACAAGGTGGACGACATGGCCCAGGAATCCGAGGCCACCACGTTGTGGGGCCTTGGCTTCGGCGAGCCGCACCCCGTGTCGGCACTGCACGGCCGCGGCGCCGCCGACATGCTTGACGCCGTCATGGACGTGTTGCCCGAATTTTCCGCCTACGGGGGACTGGAGCGCACCGGCGGTCCCCGCAGGGTCGCGCTGATCGGCCGCCCGAACGTGGGCAAATCGTCGCTGCTCAACAAGCTGGCGGGCAGCGAGCGGGTGGTGGTCGACTCGCTGGCCGGCACCACGCGTGATCCCGTCGACGAAATGATCGAACTCGGCGGACGCACCTGGCGGTTCGTTGACACGGCCGGCGTCCGCCGCCGCGTCCACATGCAGCAGGGCGCTGATTTCTATGCCTCGCTGCGGACGCAGGCTGCGCTCGAAAAGGCGGAGGTCGCCGTCGTGCTGCTGGCCGTGGATGAGGTGCTCAGCGAGCAGGACGTGCGCATCCTGCAGTTGGCGATCGATTCCGGCCGGGCGCTGGTGCTCGCCTTCAACAAGTGGGACCTGCTGGACGACGACCGCCGCCGGTACCTGGAACGCGAGATCGAACAGGACCTGGCCCACGTGGAGTGGGCCCCTCGGGTCAATATTTCGGCGAAGACCGGCTGGCACAAGGACAGGCTGGTGCCAGCGCTGGACCGTGCGCTCGAGTCCTGGGACAAGCGCATCCCCACCGGGCGCCTCAACGCGTTCCTGGGCGAACTGGTGGCCGCCCATCCGCACCCGGTGCGTGGTGGCAAGCAACCGCGCATCCTGTTCGGCACACAGGCGACCTCGCGGCCGCCGAAGTTTGTGCTGTTCACCACCGGTTTCCTGGATCCTGGCTACCGCCGGTTCATCACCCGCCGGCTGCGCGAAACCTTCGGTTTCGAGGGCACCCCGATCGAAGTCAGCATGCGCGTTCGCGAGAAGCGGGCACGCAAGCGCTGACCTTGCGTTGGCCGCCGGACAACGTGCCGGCGGCCACCGCCCGGGCCGCGCCGGGTGGTCATGGTGGGCGCAAAAATGCTGTACAGTATTTGAGGTGGTTCCGCCGGATGCATGAAGGCGGAACTTCGGGTTGTGGCGCAGCTTGGTAGCGCACTTGACTGGGGGTCAAGGGGTCGCAGGTTCAAATCCTGTCAACCCGACAGATAAGGGCGGCTGGCCAGTAGAAATACTGGCTAGCGGCCGTTTGTAGTTTTCCGGCACTAACAGACGTCCCGCCGCCCAGCAGGGCTGCGGGACGTTGTCGTCTGGGCTGAACGCTAAGCCGGAGGCCTGGCCTACCCGGCGGCCTGCTTCCTCACCTGGGCGGACGACCAGCCCTGCCGGTGGAGTCTCTCGAAGCCGTCGAGGAGCAGGTCCAGCGCGAACTCGAACTCGAACTGATCGTCGCAGCCGTGACCGACGACAGAGCCGTCATCGTGTTGCGCCGCGGTGGCGACGGTGACGATGTTGGGGTACAGCTCTTGCATCTGAGCGAACATGGCCGCCTGTGCTTCCGGCGTCAGCGGGGGCGGTGCTTCCGCCGCCGGGGCAGCCGACCCGTCGAAGAGTTCCTGGGTGAACCCCCACATCCGGCCCCCCAAAGCATGCATGACGTGGTGGGCGAGGTCGGGGGTGAAGCCGCCCGCGAGGAAAATGCCGGCGAACGAATCCTGATACTCCAGCACGGCCGGGGTGGGGCGTGCACGGGATTCGATCGCCTGCCGGGCCCACGGATGGCGCTGGAGCGCTTGCCGGGCGGAGAGCACCCGCAGCCGGATGGCATTTCGCCAATCGGCGCCGGGAGCCGGCGGGTCGATCTCGCGGATGAGCACCTCGACCATCCCGTCGAGCAGGTCCTCCTTGTCGGCGACGTGCTTGTACAGCGCCATCGGGACCACATCGAGCTCCTGTGCGAGCCGGCGCATGCTGAGCGCGTCGATCCCCAGCGTGTCCGCTAGCGCCACGGCGGTCTCCAGGACGCGGCTCCGGTTCAGCCGCACGCGCGATCTGCCGTCTGTTTTCTGACTCATTCCGCCACCTCTCGTCACGGGGAAATCCGCCGTCACAAGTGTACAGCGTACGCCTTACGGCCGCGCTGCCCGGCACGGCGCTCGGCCGGTGGTCGGCCCCTTTGATGGGCCGGCTACCGGGTGGCTCGAGTACCGTTGCCCGTCCAAGTCACCGTTTGGCGTCCAAGTCACCGGATGCTGCCCCTGACCTGATGGCGAAGTCATCCTTTGGCGTCCAAATCTGGGGTTATACGGTAACTGTCAACCTGTTTGAGATTTTTTAGGCGGCTTGTTGTGGGTCGTTCATCTCGGTCAGCGGCTCGGTATGCGGGTGGGGTTTGTTGATC
>NZ_JBFBGZ010000022.1:0-19266 GCF_040684925.1 Arthrobacter sp. NPDC089319
CTGAAAAACCCTTCCTTTTCCTCCTGCGTGTACTTTCCTTGTTTCGAGGGCTTCTCGCCTAAAGACGACACGGTCGTTGCAACTCCCAAAGTCAGAGTGTTGCAACGACCGCTAGAGGACGCCCCCACGCGCGGGAGGCACCGCCGTCGTGGTTTAGATGGGTCCTGTACGCCACGGAGGCCCCGCGGGCCGGTGCGAGCGGCAAATCAATGCCGCAGTGCCGTGGCGGGGACGCACAGCGGCCGTTGGCGGCCGGTCAGAGCACCGGATCCAGCGCCAGCAGCAGGATGCCGCCCAGCAGCGAGGTGACCACCAGGGTCAGCACCCAGGTGGCCAGGACGCGGATGGCAACCCGCCAGCGCACCGCCTGCAGCTTCTGGCTCGCGCCGGCGCCCAGGATGGATGACGTCGCTGTGTGCGTGCTGGAGAGCGGCATGTGCAGGCCGATGGCGCCGATGAACAGCATGGCGGAGCTGACGCCCTGCGCGGCAGCTCCGTGTAAAGGGTCGATCCGGACCAGCCGGGAGCCGAGGGTGTGGGAGATCCGCCAGCCGCCGAAGAGTGTGCCCACCGCCAGCAGCACCGCGGCGAAGACTTGCACCCAGATGGGCATCTGCTCGCCCGAGGCATAGCCGGCCGCGACCAGCGCCAGCAGCACCACAGCCATCGTGCGCTGGCCGTCCTGCAGGCCGTGGCCCAGCGAGAACGTCCCCGCAAAGACCGCCTGGGCCAGTCTGGTGGTCCGGCCCACCTCGCGAGGCGTCCGGTAACGGGACAACCAGGTCAGCGGCACCATGGCCAGGTAGGACAATGCGAATGCCACCAGCGGGGACAGCAGCAGCGGCAGCACCAACTCGGCCCAGATCGGATTCTCGGTGGCGCTGATGTTCTCCCCGCCCAGAATCTTGGATGCCGCTCCGGCCCCCACCAGGCCGCCGAGCAACGCGTGCGTGGACGATGACGGCATCCGCAGCCACCACGTGAACACCCCCCAGGCGCTGGCGCTCAGCAGTCCGGCCAGCAGGATGGCGAGTCCGGTGCGCCCCTCGGGTAGGCCAATCCAGCCGGTACTGATCAGCAGGGCCAGCGTGCTGGAAATCAAGGCGCCGGCGAGGTTGCAGATGGCAGCCAGAACGACGGCGATGCGCGGCGTGAGCGCGTGGGTGCGCACCGCCGTCGCTACGGCATTGGAGACGTCATGGAAGCCATTGATGAACGCGAAGCAGCCGGCGAATGCGACCACCAACACCAGCAGGACAAGCTCCACCTACGATTCCTTGACCAGGATCTGCCCCACATGGTGGGACGCTTGGCGCAGGGTCTTGGTGGCGGCTACTAATTGGTCGGCGACGTCGCGGTGCCGGGCCAAGGTGGCACCCTTGTGGTCCGACAACAGCTCCGACACCCACACCCGGTGGGTGCGTTCGGCCCGTTTGGCCAGCCGGATCATCTCGATGCAGTACTCGTCCAGGTCCTCCAGGGAGTTCAACCGGGGCATGGCTTCCCTGGTCATCTCGGACATTCGCCCGATGACTTCCAGCTGCTCGGAGGCCCGAGGAGACAGGCGTTTGACCTGGTTCAGGGCGATCAGTTCGGCGGCCGCGTCGAGGTGTTCGAAGGTGTTGACCAGATGCAGGGAGAGCTGGAACATGTCCTCGCGCGGGAGGGGATTCACAAAGCTGGTGCGCAGGTTGGTGAGCAGCGCGAAGAGCAGGCGGGAGACGTTGGAGTCCCTGTCGTGCAGCTCTTCGGAGAGCTTGTCGTAGTCGTCTGCAGGTGCCCCGAGGATCTCCGAGAGGGTCTTCACTCCTGCCATGAGCTCGGCGGCCGTCTGGGCGAGCAACTCCAGGCTCTTGGTGTCCTGCGGGAAGAGGCTTAACTTCATGTCACCGGCGGTTTTCTCAGTGGTCCGAACGGCGGAAGGGAAGCATCCGCCGTGCCTAGATTAGCGCCTCTGGGTGAACAAGATTAATGGTGCCGAACCGGGAGCGCCTCTCGGCGGAAGGCCGCTCGAGGCGGCTAAAAGTTGGAGCCCGGGGCTGCCACGGTTCGACACCACCTTCAGTTTTCTACGCCTCAGTGCCGATGTCAACAGCCCCGAAAAACCGGGGAAAAACGTGTCAACTGAGGATATTTGTGGTACACGCGCGCGTCATATTTAGGCCCGATTCGCGAAGGTTTTGACCCCGTCGAAGGGCCCCACTGTCAAGGTGCGCGGGCAGGGGATTCCTATCGGATTTAGCGTTCGGTCTGGGTGCGCGCGCTGGCCTTCCGGCCGTCAGTCGAGTTCGTCGCGGCGCCAAGCGGCGGCCGCCGCCTCAAGGTCCTCAGCCGTCTTCACCAGTCGGTGCGAACTCAGCGTCAGCTTGGTGGCGTGATTCTCGTTGGACGGCTCGGCCGAGTCGGCGTGATGGGTCTGGCCGAGGGCGACGATGCGGCAAAAGGCCGCGGACCGGTCCAAGGCAACGTCGAAGTCGCCGTCGAAGGCTCCGGACAGGATCGTGTCGGCCATGGTGCGCACCTCGTCGGCGCCGGGCGGCTCGGCCACGCCCGCGATCACCTTGGACACTTCAGCAGATGCCGTGCCAGCTTTGAAGAAGGCCGCCAGCTTGTCCGGATGGGACTGCACCGCGGCGCGGATGGCGTAGAGCCGCCAGAGCGCGCCGGGCAGGGACCTGGCCGGGCTCTCCGACCACATTTCGGCTATCGCCTCGAGCCCCTGCTGGTCGGCGAGTTTGACCAGGCGCTTGGTGATCTCGGGATCGTCGGAGCCGCGGCCCCGGTGCACCAAAGCCTGGGCTGCCAGATGGGCAGCCTCGGAGACTCGTGCGGGGTCGGCGCCGCCGGCGAAGTCCTCAAAATCCAACGGGGCAAAGGGCTTCGGCTTGTGCGGCCGGGGGACGTCATTTCCGTTGTTCGGGCTCATGCCACGACCTTACTCCCGCCTCTGACGCCGGTACAGGGAGGCGGTGTCCCGGGGCGGTGGCAGGTGGAAGCACGGCCAACGTCATGGCCGGCACGGCGGATTCGAATGCGCGGCAGTGGGTGCGATAAACTGTGAACCGGCCAAATCCGCCCACGTCCCGGTCTCCACCGGGACGGACGGAATAGGCTGGCGGGCCTTTAGCTCAGTTGGTAGAGCATCGGACTTTTAATCCGCGGGTCGCGGGTTCGATCCCCGCAGGGCCCACCGCGAAAGCGGCTTCGACCGGCATGTCGCCGGTCGAAGCCGCTTTTTCTTTGCCCGCCGGCGCTCGATTCCCGCCCGGCGGCAGGATCTGTCCAGGTTCAGGCCTAACTGTCCAGCTTTTGGTGATCCACAGACCGCTGACCTGCGGTGATGCCGGGGTGCGCGCCAAGACGTGGACAGCGCCCGGCAAATGCGGCCACGTGGCAAGGCCGCCCGCCGGTCCAGGTCACATGCCTTGCCTCGGCCGGTGGGCCGTCGTGCACCAACCGGGCTGCGGCCGGGCGCCCTCGAGCGGGTCATTTCGCTCACGGACCCGCTTGTTGCCGATGTGCCGGTGACGAACCGCCCGACCCTCCACGTAACGGTTTGTAGGGCGCGCTTGTAGCCGTTCCGGCCAAGGGGCGGGCGGTCCGTCACACGCTGAATGTCACGAAACGATAACGAAAAAATGAGTGGCGGGTACCGCCGTCGTCCTTCCGCTGCAGGGCAACTGGCACAAGGGATCGGGCGGGCTGAGCGCGGACTGAACCCATCGCGGATCCGGCCGCATTCGGTGTCAAATCAGCGGGATGCCGGTTGCTAACGCCTCGATCCTCGTTAGGTTTGAAGGGATGGTTGAAGAACTAGCAGAACCCCAGTCCATACCGAGGATCGAAGCAAAATTCCGCAAACCAACCCTGAATGACGGGCAGTCCCTGTGGCGCATGGCCAAGGACTCACAGGTCCTGGACCTGAACTCGTCCTACTCCTATCTGCTGTGGTCCCGCGACTTCGCCGAGACGTCGATGATGGCCACGGTGGACGGCGAGCCGGCAGGCTTCATTACCGGCTACATGCGGCCCGACGAACCCGGGACGCTGATGGTGTGGCAGGTCGCCGTGGACTACGAATTCCGCGGCCGCAAGCTGGCCGCCGAGATGCTGGACCGCTTGGCCGGACAAGTGCAGGCTGAGCGCGTGGAAACCACCATTACTGCGGACAATGAGGCCTCCATCCGGCTGTTCGCCGGCTTCGCGTCGCGCCGTGAGGCGCCGATTCGACGCGAGCCGCTGTTCACCGCAGAGCTCTACCCGGACGGGCACGACACCGAGTACCTGTATCGGATCGGCCCGCTCACGTAAGTCCCGCCGGCGTCCCGCCTGTGCGCACCACACGCCGGCCAACACCATCTGCACCAACGCACATCCGCACGAATCGACCTGCGGCTGCTGTGGCGCTGCCCCGTACCCGGGACCGTCCGCGGCCGCACTGAGGAAGGAAGCGTTTTATGACTGACATTTTCGAAACCCTGGAGTCCGAGGTCCGCGGTTACTGCCGCAGCTGGCCCGCCGTGTTCACCCGCGGCGAGGGCAGCAGCCTGACCTCCGAGGACGGCCGCACCTATCTGGACTTCTTCTCCGGCGCCGGCGCACTCAACTACGGGCACAACAACCCGGAGCTGCTACAGCCGCTGCTGGAGTACCTGGCCAGCGGCGCCGTGGTCCACTCGCTGGACATGAAGACCCCGGCCAAACGGAAGTTCCTGGAGACCTTCCAGGACGTCATCCTGCGGCCGCGCAACTTGGACTACAAGGTGATGTTCCCCGGCCCCACCGGCACCAACACCGTTGAGGCGGCGCTGAAGCTGGCCCGCAAGGTGACCGGTCGCCAGCACATCCTGTCCTTCACCAATGCCTTCCACGGCATGACGCTGGGCTCGCTTTCGGTGACCGGCAACTCGATGAAGCGCCGCGGCGCGGGCATCCCGCTGACCAACAGCTCCAAGATCCCCTACGACGATTACTTCTCCGGCGAGACCACGGACTTTCTCTGGCTGGAACGCGTGCTCGAAGACAGCGGCTCCGGCGTGGACAAGCCGGCGGCCATCATCGTGGAGACGGTCCAGGGCGAAGGCGGCCTCAATGCTGCCCGCGCCGGTTGGTTGCGCGGCCTGTCCGAGCTGTGCCGAAAGCACGAAATCCTGTTGATTGTGGACGATGTGCAGGCCGGCTGCGGGCGCACAGGGACGTTCTTCAGCTTCGAAGAAGCGGGCATCACCCCGGACATCGTCTGCCTGTCCAAGTCCATCTCCGGCTTTGGCCTGCCGATGGCGCTGACCCTGTTCCGTCCGGAGCTGGACGTCTGGGACGCCGGCGAACACAACGGCACCTTCCGCGGCCACAACCCGGCCTTTGTCACGGCGACGGCGGCGCTGGAGACCTACTGGCGGACCGGTGACTTCCAGCAGCAGGTCAAGGCCCGGATTACCCAGCTGCACGAAGGTCTGGAACGGATCGCCGCCTCGGTGGAAGGCGCCAGCGTGCGCGGCCGGGGAATGTTGGCGGGAATCAAGTTTGACGATGACGAGACGGCCGGCAGGATTGCCGCCGAGGCCTACGCAAACGGGCTGCTGGTGGAAACCTCCGGGCCGGAGAGCGAAGTCGTGAAGCTGATGCCTGCGCTGACCATCAGCGCGGCAGATCTGGACCGTGGCCTGGACATCCTGATCGAGGCCACCCGCGTCGTCACCGCGGTTCCGGAATTGGCCGGGGCCCACTAGCGGGAGCCCGGGCCCTGGAACGGCAGGGCCGCACCACCGCGCCGGCCGCAACGGGCAGGCCCGTCGCCCGTACCAACAGCTTTCTGGTCATCAACACCGAGGAGTACCCATGATTGTTACCAACCTGAACGACCTGAACGACACCGACCGCGACGTGAAGTCGGAGACGTGGCGGAGCCGACGGATGGTGCTGGCCGGCGAAGGCGTGGGCTTTTCCTTCCACGACACGGTGATCTACGCGGGCACCACGTCCACGTTCCACTACGCCAACCACATCGAGGCCGTTTACTGCGTGCAGGGCGAAGGCACCCTGACCAACGAGGTCACCGGCGAGGTCCACGACCTCCGCGACGGCACCATGTACCTGCTGAACGGGCACGAGAAGCACACCGTCCGCGCCGCCACCGAACTGCGGATGGCCTGCGTGTTCAACCCGCCCGTCACCGGCCGCGAAGTCCACGACGAGAACGGCGTGTACCCGCTCGTCGAGGCTGATCCGGCCCGCTAGATCCGGCAGCAGGAGGTCCGGTCGGCACTATGCCGGCCGGGCTTTTCCGCACCCGGCCCAGGAAATAAACCCACGAGGAGGATAAAGATGACTGCGACCGCAGAACAAAGCCGTGTTGACCTCTATCCGACACGATCAGCAGGCACCGCGAGCGTGCAACCCCGCCAGGACAAGGTCGTCTGGGGAACCGCAGAGTCGGGCCCCATGGACGCCGCCACGCTGGCCGGTTTCGAGGAAAAGGGCTACCTGAACATCGAGGAGTTGATCTCGCCCGAGGAAGTGAAGGCGTACCAGGCGGAGCTGGACCGGCTCGCCGCGGATCCGGCCGTCCGAGCGGACGAACGCTGCGTCGTCGAAGCCACAAGCCAGGAAGTTCGCTCCGTCTTCGAGGTGCACAAGATCAGCGAGGTTTTCGCGAAGATCGCCAACGATCCGCGCCTGGTAGACCGGGCCAAGCAGTTGTTGGGCTCCGACGTCTACATCCACCAGTCCCGGGTGAACTTCAAGCCCGGTTTCGAGGGCAAGGAGTTCATGTGGCACTCCGACTTCGAGACCTGGCACGCGGAGGACGGGCTGCCGCGCATGCGCACGGTGTCCATTTCCATCTCGCTCACGGACAACTACTCCTACAACGGTCCGCTGATGATCATGCCCGGCTCGCATCGGGAGTACATCTCCTGTGTCGGAGCGACGCCGGACGACAATTACAAGCAGTCGCTGGTGATGCAGGGCGCCGGGACCCCGGACAAGGAAACGCTGCGGGAGTTCGCCGACCGCTACGGGATCGACGTGATGGAAGGCAAAGCCGGCGGGGCCACCATGTTCGACTGCAACTGCATGCACGCCTCCAACGGCAATGTCACTCCGTACCCGCGCTCCAACCTGTTCTTTGTGTATAACAGTGTGGAAAACACGGCGGTGGATCCTTTCGCCGCCAACAACCCGCGCCCGGACTACATCGGCGCCCGGGACTTCACCCCGGCAGGCAGCTAGCACCGGCGTGCCGTTAGCGGACCGACAAGCAGCTAACGACGGCGATGGCCCGCCTTCCGCAGGACACCTGCGGAAGGCGGGCCGCCACCTCTTCAATGCCATCTGCCCCGCCGCTCAGCCTCCGGCGGCCAGCACCTTGCCCAGCACCGGCCGGGTGGTGCGCAGACCCGCCCACACCAGCAGGATGCCTGCGCCCAGGCAGCCGACGATCGTCAGGATGGACAACGGTGCCAGCACCAGGGCCATCCCGGCCAGCGGGAAGATCAGGACAAAGGAAACCGCGGCGGAGCCGAGTGAAACCAGCACCAGAGGAAGCATCACGGCGCGGGTCCGGGCCGCGTCCATGGTTATTCGCGGCATGCCCAGCCGGTCCAGGCTGGTGTACAGGTCCGCGCGGTCCAGCACCGCCGCCGCCTGATTAACCCCGGCCGAGCACGCCACCATGACGAACGAAACGACGATGGTGATCAGGATGCCGGTGCGGATGTCTCCGGAAAGGAACTGCTCCGGACCCGAGACCGGGCCGGGGGCGCCGTCCGTCATGGCCACGCCGGTCCCGCCGAACACGGCCACGAAGCTGGTCATGGCCAGCCCGGAGACCTGCCGCCAGGCGGCCTTGGGGAATTCAAGGATGCTTCGGGCGGCCAGCAGTTTCTCCGCCGTCGCCGCCTTGCGCAACTGCCGGCGGCCCATCACCGCCACCGCCCACGGGCCAACGAGATTGAGCACCGCCAGTCCGGCGGCGAAGGCGCCGAGCACGCAGGCCACCGCCACGGCCGTGGAGGCGTAGCCGGCATTCATCGCGAAGAAGCCCGCCAGCACAACGACGGCGGCTAGCAGCGCGCGCAGCCAATGCATCTTCGCCGGGGCCTGACAGGTCCGCACGCCCAGCGGCGATATGACCACCTTGCGCAGGCCCACTGCAGCGCTGATGGCGGCCAGCAAAACCACGCCGGCCACCACGGCAAGCACGGCCAGCGGGCCCAGCCAGTAGGCGCCGCCGATCGGCTCCCCGCGGAACGGGATCAGCTGCACAGCCGGGCCGAGCACCAGATAGCCGGCCACCCCGGCCACGGCGCCCGCGGCAGCCAGCGCGGTGGATTCGATGATGGTGATGCCGGCGACCGTGGCCGGGGTAGCGCCGAGCAGGCGCAGCGTGGCCAGCCGGTCGTCGCGGCGCCGGGCGGAGAGCAGTGCCGCCGAACCGCCCAGCGTCAGCAGCGGGAAGACCAGCAGGATCAGCGCCAGCACCGCCAGGAGTTGGTAGAGAAACGCCAGTTCGTCCTGCCAGCGCAGGAAGGACAGCACGCCGGCCAGCACGGTCAGCAGCAGTGTGGTGACCAGCCCGAACGCCACCATCGGCAGCACGGCGGTGCCGCCACCGGATTTGCCCGGACGGGACAGCAGCCACGCCAATTTCCAGGGCACGACGGCGGTGCTTCCGCCCCGGGGCGCGTCCGGCACCGCGGGCGAGGCCGGGGAGACTGCGGGAGCGCTCATCTGTTGCCGCCCTGGGCCAGGCCTGCCGCGATCACGCCGCCGGCACTATCGCCGGTCAGTCGTCCGTCCCGCATGGTGAGTACGCGACCGCAACTGGCCGCCACGCCGTCGTCATGCGTCACCACAATCAGGGTTTTTCCGGCGCCGATGGTGGACTCCAGCAACACCTGCATCACGTCCGCGGAGGTTGCGGAGTCCAACGCCCCGGTGGGTTCGTCGGCGAAGATCACGCCCGCGCCGGTCACCTGGGCCCGGGCGATGGCAACCCGCTGCGCCTGCCCGCCGGAGAGCTCGCCGATCCGGCGCCGTTCCATCCCGCCCAGGCCCAGCGCCCGAAGCCATTCGGCGGCAGCCTGCTCGGCTGCCGGGCGGGGCGTGCCGTTCAGCATGAGCGCCACCGCCACGTTCTCCAACGCGTTCAGTTCCGGAATCAACAGGCCCTGCTGGAAGACGAAGCCGAAGGCCTCGCGGCGCAGCCTGGACCGGGCGGACTCGGCGAGGGCTTCCACCTGAACGCTCTGGCCGGGCAGATTCAGGTGCACCTGCCCGCTGTCCGGGCGGATGATGCCGGCCAGTACGTGCAGCAGCGTGGTCTTGCCGGAACCGGAGGCGCCCATGATGGCCACGGACTCGCCGGCCCGGATGTCCAGCGAGAGCCCGGCCAACGCGGTGGCGGGGCCGTAGCTCTTGGTGAGATTGCGGGCGCTGAGCACCGGCGGGTGGCTGGGGTGCCCCAGGAAGCCGGCCGCGGAGACGCGTGTGGAAGGCGGGGCCGGAGTGAAGTCGCGGTTCTCGTTCATGATTCCATCGTCGCGGCCCGGGCGCTGCCGGCGCCTCGGGCCGAAGGCTGAAACCTGCCGCTCGAGGCTCATACCCAGGGTGGAGCCGCTTCGGCCGTCCCGCCTGCGCCCGTCGCCCCGCCCGCACCCGTTGCGCCCGGTCCGCCCCGGCTGCGCCCCGCCGCCCCGGCTGCGCCCCGCCCGCCCCGTCAGCGGCGTCCCGTCTGCGCCCCGTCGGACTGTACGTTATACGCCACAATGCGGACCCCGAGCCACCACGCAATCCGCGTCAGCGGGAAAACCGGCCAGGAGTTTCCGCAATTGCGCCATTTCCGGTGGGACCTGCGGGCCAAAGTGGCGTATAGCGTTCATGCCTGCCGACCAGCCCGGCCGGCCCGAGAACACGCCCGGCGCATGCATCGGCGGGCCTGGCTGAAGCGTGAGGGCCAAGCCGGCCGCCCCAAGGGGGGCAGACACCGCAGGTTCCGGTCGGTAGGGTGAGCCGCATGCAGACGGTTGACGGGGCTGCGGTGGACAGCGCTGCGGCGGCAAGGGTGCTCGAGGTGCTGCGGCGGAACGGGGTGGCGGACGTCCGGGCCGACGCCACCACCCGGGATGTCTACTCTTCGGACGCCTCGCTCTTCCGGGTGCGGCCGGCGGCCGTGGCCTTCCCGCACGATGTGGACGAAGTGCTGGCGGTGCTGGCAGCCTGCCGCGAGGCCGGCGTCCCGCTCACTTCCCGCGGGGCCGGCACATCCATTGCGGGCAATGCGGTGGGTCCCGGCGTCGTGCTGGAATTCAGCCGCCACATGAATCGAGTGCTCCGGCTGGACCCGGAGGCCCGCACGGCCACTGTGCAGCCCGGCACTGTCCACACCACGCTGCAGCGGATGGCGCTTGCCCACGGACTGCGGTTCGGGCCGGACCCGTCCACGCACACCCGCTGCACCATCGGAGGGATGATCGGCAACAACTCCTGCGGCGCCCGAACCCCTGCCTACGGCCGCACGGTGGACAACGTGGAGCACCTCCAACTGGTCACCGGTTCCGGCCGCCGGCTCCGGCTGGACGGCAACCGCGTCCCGGACACGCCGGAAACCGGGGCGCTGCGCGAACTGGCCGCCGGGCACCTGGAGACGCTGCGCACGGAGTTCGGTCGCTTCGGACGCCAGGTCTCCGGCTATGCCCTGGAGTACCTGCTGCCGGAGAAGGGGTTCGACCTGCGCAAGGCGCTGGTGGGCAGCGAGGGGACCCTCGCCGTCGTGCTGGAAGCGGGGGTGCGGCTGGTCAAGGACCCGGCGCACAAGACGATGGTGGCGCTCGGTTTTCCCGACATCGGCACTGCCGCCGACGTGGTGACGGAGGTAATGGCCTTTGCGCCGACCGCGTGCGAGGGGCTGGACCGGCGGATTGTGGACGTGGTGCGCAGGAGGAAGGGGCCGGGCTCCGTGCCGGAACTGCCCGCCGGGGCCGCGTGGCTGTTCGTGGAGCTGGCCGGCGACCACCCTGCCGAGGTGGCGGACCGCGCCGCCCGGTTGCTCCGCCTGCCCGAGGCCGTGGCTGCGCGGGTGGTGGATCATCCGGCCGAGGCCGCCGCGCTGTGGAAGATCCGCGAGGACGGTTCCGCGTTGTCGGGGCGCTCGCCGGCCGGGGAGCCGGCGCACTCCGGCTGGGAGGATGCAGCCGTACCGCCGGAACGGCTGGGCGCCTACCTGCGCGAGTTCGACGACCTGGTGGTGCGGCACGGGTTCAGCGGTTTCCCGTACGGGCACTTCGCCGACGGCTGCGTGCACGTGCGGCTGGACTTCCCGTTCGGCAACCGCGGCCCCAACGAAACCGACGGCCGCACCGAGTACCGCGCCTTCATGAGCGACGCCGCCGACCTGGTGGCCCGTTACGGCGGTTCGCTCTCCGGCGAACACGGCGACGGCCGGGTCCGCGGCGAGCTGCTGCCGCGGATCTACTCGCCGGAAGCCGTCCGCCTGTTCGGCACGGTCAAGGGCATCCTGGACCCGGACAACCTGCTCAACCCGGGCGTGCTGGTGGACCCGCGGCCGCTGGACGCGGACATCCGCACCGCAGCCGCCAAACCGGTCCGCATTCCGCTGGGGTTTTCCTACCAGCACGACGGCGGTGACTTCGGCCGGGCGGTCCACCGCTGCACTGGGATCGCCCAGTGCCGCACGGACGCGGCAACCCGGCCCGGCATGGTGATGTGCCCGTCCTACGCGGCCACCAAGGAGGAGAAGGACTCGACCCGCGGCCGCGCCCGCGCGCTTCAGGAAATGATCCTGCGGGCCTCGGGCGGTGATGACGACGGCGGAGCCCGGCTTGGCGACGGCGGCGCCCGGCCCGGCGGTGCTCGCGTCGGCGGGGCAAAGGTTGGGAGCAGCGGACCGGCCGAGGCGGCGCCGGACTGGCGCTCGCCGGCGGTGCATGAGGCGCTGGACCTGTGCCTGTCCTGCAAGGGCTGCCTCTCCGATTGCCCGACTGGAATCGACATGGCCTCCTACAAGGCCGAGGTCTTGTATCAGAGCTATCGCGGGCGGCTGCGCCCGGCGTCCCACTACTCACTCGGGTGGCTGCCGCGCTGGGCAAGGTTGGCCTCGTTCGCACCCACGCTGGCGAATGGACTGCTGAAAATCCCGGGTCTGCGGCGTGCCGGTTTACGGCTGGCCGGGGTGGATGCACGGCGCGGACTTCCGCAGTTCGCGCAGGACACGTTCGACCACTGGTTCCGGAACCGGGATCACTCGCCTGCGGGGGCACCGAACGGACCCGTGCTGTTGTGGGCGGACACGTTCACCAACTACTTCTCGCCGGAGATCGGGCAAGCCGCCGTCAGGGTGCTGGAGCGTGCCGGCTACGAAGTGCTAATTCCCGGCGAACGGCTGTGCTGCGGCCTGACCTGGATCTCCACCGGACAGCTGGACACCGCGCGCCGGATCCTGGGCCGCACCGTCGATGCGCTCGCCAGCTACGCTGCCGCCGGCGTGCCGGTGCTGGGACTGGAGCCGTCCTGCACCGCCGTGCTGCGCTCCGATGCGCTGGAGCTGCTCGGCGGCAAGGCGCTTCCGGTTGCCCAATCCACCCGAACCCTCGCGGAACTGCTGGCGGGCACCCAAGGGTGGACGCCGCCGTCGTTAGCGGGGATGGAGATCGTGGCCCAGCCGCATTGTCACCACCACGCCGTCCTTGGCTGGGGAACCGACCTGGACCTGCTGCGGGACGCCGGCGCGAACGTACAGAGCCTGGGCGGATGCTGCGGCCTAGCCGGGAACTTCGGCGTGGAGCGGGGCCACTACGACGTTTCCGTGGCGGTCGCCGAGACCCAGCTGCTGCCGGCGGTCAGGGCGGCCGGAGCCGAGGCCGTGCTGCTGGCCGACGGGTTCTCCTGCCGGACACAGCTCACCGATCTGGCCGACCGCCGTGGAGTGCATCTGGCGCAACTGCTGGATGGCGCGTGCGGTGTCAGAATGCAGTAACGGCAAGCGATCAAAGGGGACATCGTGGCCATCAAGGACAAGCTGGCGGGGGCCCAGCGCAGACTGAAGAGCTACGCGGCGCGCGCGGGCCAAGTCCGCGTGCGGGAGAGCGACTCCGGTCCGAGCGCCAGTGCACAGACGGCGCGGGTGTCAGTGGTGATCCCCGTGTTCAACGCGATGCCGTACCTGAAGGAACTGCTGGACTCGCTGGCGGCGCAGGACATGGACCCGGCGCTGTTTGAGGTGGTGGCCGTGGACGACGGATCCACCGATGACGGCGGCAAGCTGCTGGATGAGTACGTGGCGAAGCACCAAAACTGGCGCGTGATCCACCAGCGGAACAGCGGCTGGCCGGGAAAGCCGCGCAACGTGGGGATCAACGCCGGCACGTCCGACTACGTCTTCTTCTGCGACGCCGATGACAAGCTGGGCGTGGAGGCACTGCGCCGCATGGTGGCCTTCTCCGACCGGCATCAGGTGGATGTGCTGGCGCCGCGGATGGTCGGAATCGGTGGCCGGCGGGTCCAGGCCTCGCTTTTCACCGAGACCGTTCCCGATGTTCCGGTGCGGAAGATCCTGGGCACGCTGTCGCCGCAGAAGCTGATCCGGCGTGAGCTGCTGGACACCTACGGCATCCGTTTCCCGGAGGGCAAGGTCCGGCTGGAAGACGGCATGATGCTGACCCGCTGCTACCTGGCCTCGCGGCGGAATGCGATTGCGGCCGACTACGACTACTACTTCATCCGCACTCGGCACGACGGTACGAACATCAGCTCACAGGAGGCCATCCCGGAAAGCTACACCGGCTCGGTGGCAGAGATCGCCCGGATCATCACGGAGAACCATGACGACGCCGATCAAGCCGAGCTGCTGGTACTGGATTTGTACCGGCGCAAACTCCTGCGCACCTACGTGCCCTCGCGCTACCGGTCGATGCCAGCCGGTATTCGGAAGCGCTGGGTGGAAGCCCACGCCGGCTTCGTGGACCGGTACATCCCGGAGCGGCTGGAAGCGCAACTGGACTCCCCGTTCCGGCAGCGCTCGGAGCTGGTCCGGGCGCGGGATGCCGAAGGCCTGCTGAAGCTGGCAGCCACCGAGGAAGCGCTAAAGCCGACCGTACGCGCCCTGCTGCCGCAACTGGACGAAGAGTCGGTGGCGTTCGGTCTGCACCTTGAACCCGGAGCGGAGTTCGAATCCGTCCGGGTGGTCGCGCGCGGGCGCGGCACGACTGAGGCGCGCACCTTTGACGCCAAACCCGACGCCGGCGAGTACCGTGCCGTCCTGCCCCGGGCCGAACTGGCCGGACTGGGCAAGGTGTTGGTGGACCTGTTCGTGCAGCTGAGGCTGGACGGCATGGAAGGGCCTCCGCGGCGGATCTTGGCGCCGGGGGAGGGGCTGCCGGTGACGTCCGGCGGCCTGCGTGTCTACGCCACGGTCCACGGCAACCTCAGCCTGGACCAGCGCCGCTGACGGGTGGGGCCAGGGGTCTCCACGCGCTCGCTGGCGCTCGCTTGGTCGACCACCGGCTCTTGATGGAGGCGCGCCGGGATTGTCCGGTGGTCGATGGAGGCGTGCCGGGGTTGTCCGGTGGTCGACGGAGGCGCGCCAGCGCCGAGTAGAGACTGGGTTAGCCAGCTATGTCCGGCCGCCGCTGATCTTCCCGGCGGTCTCCTCCAAAACTTCCCGGAGCGCCAAAATGGCGGGCCGGTTGGCGGAGGCCCGGCGGGCGGAGGTAAAAACGGTCCGGCGGGGATGATTTGGCAGGTCCAGCATCCGGCAGCTGGTGCCCCGGCCGCTCCAGACCAAATCAGGGAGGAAAGCTACCGCATTGCCGGATTCGATCAGCCGGATCTGGGCCTGCAGGTCAGCGGTTTCGTAGCGGACGTCCGGTTCAAAGCCGGCTTGGCGGCATGCCTGTTCAGCCCAGTGCCGGGACGCTGCCCCGTGCGGTTCCATCACCCAAGGCAGGCCGCCGGCATCCTCGAGGGAGCGGGCCTCGCCGCCGGGCAGCCCTGCCGGCGGGACGGCGAGCCGGAGGGCGTCGGTGGTGAGCCTTTTGCGGTCCAGTTCGGGATGGTGCGGCGCCGCATGGCCCGGGTACTGCTCGGCTACCACCAAGTCGAAGTCGCGCGCCCACGTCTCGTACAGCGCGGTTTCCGGTTCCCGCTGGACCATCTCGATCCGCACCTCCGGATACAGCTGCCTCATGCCGGTGAGGGCATCGGGCAGCAGCGCCAGAGCGGCGGACTGGAAGACCGCCAGTCGGACGCTTCCGGTCACCGTGGTCAGGGATGCGGCCAGGTCGGTTTCGGCCTGTTCGAGCCGGGACAGCAGCGCCTCCGTGTGGGCCACCAGGATCTCCGCCTGCGGGGTGAGCTGGACTCGGCGACCGGCCTTGCGCAGCAGTTCCACGCCGGCTTCTTTCTCCAGCAGCGTCAGCTGTTGGGATACCGATGACGGGCTCAGGTTCAGTGCGGTGGCCACTTCGGCCAAGGTACCGCGCACCTTGACCTCCCGCAGCAGCCGCAGCCTTCGGACATCCAGCATGGGCGCTCCATTGATCACAAAAAATGATGATTACCGGTCGGAAAAGATCGCTTTTTCTTCACCAAGTCTAGTTCCATACTGGTCCTTAACAGGCAATGCACTTACGTTGAAAGGACTGATGCAGCCGTGACCGACGTCCTCAAGGAGGCACCGATGCAGACCACAAGTTTTGCCGGAACGCAGGCGGCCGACCTCGCCGCCGACACCATCAAGCTGGTCCGTCACTGGCTGACCGAAGCAGAGAAGATTCCGGCCGACGCCGCGGCCGAGCAGTTGGCGGGTGTGCTGAACGATCCCCACGGCCTGGAATTCACCGTGGGATTCGTCGACGGCGTGATCCGGCCTGAGGATCTGAGGGTCGCTGCCCGCAACTTGGCCACGCTGGCACCGAAGGCTCCGTCCTTCCTGCCCTGGTACATGCGTGCCGCGGTGCGCACGGGCGGCACCTTGGCGCCGGTGCTGCCGCAGGTGGTCATTCCTGCCGCCCGCCGGGTGCTGCGCGAAATGGTGGGCCACCTGATCGTTGACGCCACCGACGCCAAGCTGGGGCCGGCGATCGCCAAGATCCGCAAGGACGATGTCCGGCTGAACATCAACCTGCTGGGCGAGGCTGTCCTGGGCAGCCGCGAGGCCGAACGCCGGCTGGAAGGCACCAAGCACCTGCTGGCGCGCGACGACGTGGACTACGTCTCGATCAAGGTCTCCTCCACCGTGGCCCCGCACTCCCACTGGGCTTTCGACGAGGCGGTGGAGCACGTCGTCGAGAGCCTCACCCCGCTCTACCGGCAGGCGGCCACCTCCCCGAAGCGCAAGTTCATCAACCTGGACATGGAGGAATACAAGGACCTGGAGATGACCATGGCGGTCTTCACCAAGATCCTGGACCAGCCCGAGTTCGAGCAGCTGGAAGCCGGCATTGTGCTGCAGGCCTACCTGCCGGACGCACTCCGGGCCATGATCCGGCTGCAGGAATGGGCTGCCGCCCGCCGTTCCCGCGGCGGCGCCGCCATCAAGGTGCGGGTGGTCAAAGGGGCCAACCTGCCCATGGAGCAGGTGGAAGCCTCGCTGCACGGCTGGCCGCTGGCCACCTGGGAAACCAAGCAGGACTCGGACACCAACTACAAGCGCGTGATCAACTATGCCCTGCAGCCGGAGCGGATCCGCAACGTGCGCATCGGCGTGGCCGGACACAACCTCTTCGATGTCGCGTTCGCCTGGCTGCTCGCCAAGCAGCGCGGCGTGGAGGCCGGTATCGACTTCGAGATGCTGCTGGGCATGGCGCAGGGCCAGGCCGAAGCGGTGAAAAAGGACGTCGGTTCGCTGCTGCTCTACACGCCGGTGGTCCATCCCGCCGAGTTCGACGTGGCGATCGCCTACCTGATCCGCCGGCTGGAAGAAGGCGCCAGCAGCGAAAACTTCATGTCTGCGGTCTTCGAACTCAGCAAGAACGAGAGGCTGTTCGAACGCGAAAAGCAGCGCTTCCTCGCCTCGCTGGAGGCGCTCGACGACGAAGTGCCGGAACCCGGCCGGCAGCAGGACCGCAGGAAGCCGGAACCGGCCCGTCCCTCCGACTCCTTCGACAACATCCCGGACACCGATCCGTCGCTGCCCGCCAACCTGGCCTGGGGCAGGGAGATCCTGGCCCGGGTGCCGGCCTCGACACTCGGCCGCGACACGGTTACGGCCGCCCAGATCAGCGACGAGGCGCGGCTGGAGCAAGTGATCGCCAACGGCGTGGAGCAGTCCAAGAGCTGGGGCGCAATGAGCGGCGCCGAACGGGCCGAGGTGCTGCACAAGGCAGGCGACAAGCTGAACGCCAACCGCGCCCGGCTGCTGGAGGTCATGGCGTCCGAGGCCGGCAAGACGCTGGACCAAGGCGACCCGGAAGTCTCCGAGGCCGCCGACTTCGCGCACTTCTATGCCGAGCTGGCCCGGAAGCTGGACAGCGTGGACGGTGCCGCCTTCGTCCCGTCGAAACTGACCGTGGTGACCCCGCCGTGGAATTTCCCGACCGCGATCCCCGCCGGTGGTGTGCTGGCAGCCCTCGCCGCGGGCTCCGCCGTCGTGATCAAGCCCGCGCAGCAGGCCGCACGCACCGGTGCCGTGATGGTAGAAGCGGTGTGGGAAGCGCTGGATGAGGCCGGCGTGCCGCGGGACGTGCTGCAGTTGGTGCAGCTGGGCGAGCGTGAACTTGGCAAGCAGCTGATCTCGCACCCGCAGGTGGACCGGGTGATCCTCACCGGCGCCTACGAGACCGCCGAACTGTTCCGTTCCTTCCGTCCGGACCTGCCGTTGCTGGCCGAGACGTCCGGCAAAAACGCCATCATCGTCACCCCCAGCGCCGACTTCGATCTGGCCGCCAAGGACGTGGCGTACTCCGCGTTCGGCCATGCCGGGCAGAAGTGTTCTGCGGCATCGCTGGTGATTTTGGTTGGATCCGCCGCCACCTCGCCGCGGTTCCGCAACCAGCTGGTGGATGCGGTCACGTCCATGAAGGTGGGCTACCCGGAGGACCCCACATCGCAGATGGGTCCGATCATCGCGCCGGCCGAAGGCAAGCTGCTGGACGGGCTGACAACGCTGGGGGCCGGGGAAAGCTGGCAGATCCAGCCCCGCCAACTCGACGGTTCCGGCAAGCTGTGGAGCCCCGGGGTGCGGACCGGCGTGGCGCGCGGATCGCGCTACCACTTGACCGAGTTCTTCGGCCCGATCCTGGGTGTGATGACCGCCGAAACCCTGGAAGAAGCGGTGGCCATCACCAATGACATCGACTACGGGCTGACCTCCGGCCTGCATTCGCTCGATGCGGATGAGCTGGATTACTGGCTGCAGAACATTCAAGCCGGCAACCTCTACGTGAACCGCGGCATCACCGGAGCCATTGTGCGGCGCCAGCCGTTCGGCGGCTGGAAGAAGTCCTCGGTGGGCGCTGGCACCAAGGCCGGCGGGCCCAACTACTTGATGGGGCTCGGCGAGTGGGAGACGGCTCCGTCCACGGCTGCGGCGGAGGTGCACGGCGCCGCGGCCAAGCTGCTGGAGGCCGCACGCAGGACCGGGCAGTCGCTGTCCGCGGAGGAATTGAGCGGGCTGGAGCGTTCGCTGCGTTCCGATGCCGCGGCCTGGGCCGACGAGTTCGGCGCCGCCAAGGACGTCTCCGGGCTGACGGCGGAGCGCAATGTGTTCCGCTACCTGCCGGTTCCGGTCACGGTCCGGCTGTCCGAAGGCGAGCCGCTGGCACAGCTGGTCCGCGTGCTGGCCGCCGGCGTGCTGGCCGGTTCCGATGTGGCGGTTTCCACCGCCGTCGCGCTGCCCGCGTCCTTGCAGGCGCTGGCCACGGAGCTGGGCCTTGAGGTGACGGTGGAGGACGACGGCGCCTGGCTGGCCCGGGTGCCCCGACTCGGTGCCGGGCGGATCCGCTTGATCGGCGGGGACGCGAAGGCGCTGGCAGTCGCCACCGGTGGGCGGCCGGATGTGGCGGTCTATGCCCACCCGGTGACCGAAGCCGGCCGGTTGGAAATGCTGCCCTTCCTGCACGAGCAGGCGGTCAGCATCACCGCGCACCGCTTCGGCACCCCCGACCATCTGGCCGACGGCCTGATCTGAGCGCTGCGGCGACTCCACCCGAACCGCCGCCCCGTTACCTTTTTCGTATCCCGTTCCTCGGGAGAGGATATGGGTGTGCTGACCTGATGGCCCCGGCATGATTCCTGCCCCCAGTCGACCAT
>NZ_JBFBGZ010000023.1:0-16125 GCF_040684925.1 Arthrobacter sp. NPDC089319
CAACAAACCCCACCCGCATACCGAGCCGCTGACCGAGATGAACGACCCACAACAAGCCGCCTAAAAAATCTCAAACAGGTTGACAGTTACCGTATGGACCCTGCCCTCGCGGCTAAACCCTGCCCTCGTCGAAAAATAGGGTGGGTGGGAGGCGTGGCCCCGCAGGGGGCGTGGGCAGGCATGCTGCGGCGCAGCCGCGTGGGCAGGCAGGTAGCGGCGCAGCGGCATGGGCAGACAGGCGGCGCGCCGGCGGCGTGGGCAGGCCCGCTGCACATGCTGCACCCGCTGCGCCAGCTAGGCGGGCTGGCAGGAAGGGCACCAGTAGAGCTTGCGGGCGGTCATGTCCGTCAGCGCCACAGGGTTGCCGCAGACCCGGCACGCCATGCCCTGCCGCTGGTACACGTAGTACGCGTTGTCCGGCCAGACCGGCAGCACCCGGCCGTCCGGGTCGGTGTCCCGGTGTTCGGGCCGGGTGGTAATGATTTTGCCGTCGCGGACGCCATCGCCCATCACATCCACGATGTCCGCCCACAACAGCCCCGCTTCCTCCGCGGACAACTGCTTGCCGGGCAGCCAGGGGCTCAGGCCGCGGCGGAACAGCGTCTCGGCCCGGTAAATGTTGCCGACGCCGGCCACGACGTTCTGGTCCATCAGCAACTGCCCGACGGCGGTGCGCTTGGAGGTCAGCCGGCGGATGAACTCGGAGGCCCGGTCGGCCCCGGCCGGCAACGGCTCAACCCCGGCGTGCCGAGGGTCGGCCCCGCCCGGCAGCGAGTCACCATGCCGAGAGTC
This sequence comes from Arthrobacter sp. NPDC089319, assembly GCF_040684925.1. NCBI lineage: Bacteria > Bacillati > Actinomycetota > Actinomycetes > Micrococcales > Micrococcaceae > Arthrobacter > Arthrobacter sp. NPDC089319. The sequence continues at coordinate 793 of NZ_JBFBGZ010000023.1, forward strand.
GGCCCCGCCCGGCAGCGAGTCACCATGCTGAGAGACGGCCCCGTCCTGCAGCGGGTCCGGCCCCAATTTACCGACGACGGCGGACGCTTCCTCGGGCATCAGCACCTCGCAGGCGGTGGGACCGCGCAGGTCCGCCCAGCCGTGGTCGGAGACCAGCCGGACGCGCACCTGGCCCACCGGCTCCGGCGGGCCGTGGTACGCAACGGGAGCACCGTCGTCGTACGCTTCCCGCTCTCCCACCCGGCGCGGCGCCCCAATGCTGGAGGCGCCGCGGAAGGTCGCGTCCCCGCCGAAACTCCATGCCCCGTACAGACCCAGGTGGACCCGGAGGACCAGGCCGTTGTCGAAGTCCAGGAACAGCTGCTTGCCGTGCGCACGGGCGGTCAGCAGCGTGGCCCCGTCGAGCCGTGCGGCGCCGGCGGCGAAGCGGCCCTGCGGGCTGGAGACGGCGAGCCTCGCGCCGGCGAAAACGTCCTGGAACTGGCGGGCCAGCCGGTGGACCGAATGGCCTTCGGGCATGGTTAGGCCGGGACCTCGCCGGTGGTTTCGTAGGAGGCGATCTTGCCGATCCGGCGGGCATGGCGTTCGGCGTTGGAGAACGGCTCGGCCAGGAACGCCTCGATGATGGCGGTGGCTTCCTCCACACTGTGCATGCGGCCGCCGACGGCGACGACGTTGGCGTCGTTGTGCTCGCGGGCCAGCTTGGCGGTGTCCAGGTTCCAGGCCAACGCGGCGCGGATGCCCTTGACCTTGTTCGCCGCGATCTGCTCGCCGTTGCCGGAGCCGCCCAGCACGATGCCCAGCGCCTGCACGCCGGCGGCCTGGTCCGCCACCACGGCGAGCGCGGCGTTGATGCAGAACGAGGGGTAGTCGTCCTCGGCGTCGTACGCAGTGGGCCCGTGGTCGATGACCTCGTGGCTCTGGCCGGTCAGGTGCTCGATCAGGTGGTGGCTGAGTTCCAGGCCGGCGTGGTCGGTGGCAATGTGAACGCGCATGGGGTCCTTCTGTTGCGTGCGGGGAGGGAGATTGGCGGCTTCCAGCCTACTGGAGGCGGCGCGCCGGTCCTGATGTGCGGCGGATTTACGACAGCGCTGCGGTCTTGTAGCCGTTCAGGACGGCGGCCATCCGCTCGGCGTTCTGCAGCGTGTCCGTGTTGACCACAAAATCCTTGCCGCCGGCCAGATGCAGCACCACGGCGGGTCCGGTGCGCACCACGAAGGCCGAGCCCCACGCGGAGATCCGGTAGCCCCACCCGCCGTACTGCATGGGGTAGATCTCCCGCGCGGCCGTGGCAACGCGGAAGTCCGAAACCGGGATGGACACCATCCGCCAGCTGCCCAGTAACCGCACGCTCAGCCCGTCGGCGTCGGCCCGCACGGTGGCCACGAAGAACGCCAACAGGGCTGCGGTGAGGACTGCGGCCACCACCAGCCACCACCAGGAGGCCACGGCCAGCCACGCGATGGACCCGAACATCAGCACGCCCAGAACCGTCATCAGGGTCCGCGAGCCGCTGATTTTCACCTCCACCGCCTCGCCGCGGCGGGCGGCATCGACGTCGAGATGGGAGCCGTCCGGAACCTCGGCGGGCACCGCGTTGACGTGGTCGTCGCGCTTCAGCAGCCAGGGCAGGCCTATCGCCGGCAGCACCGCCAGCCCGACGCCGGCCCAGAAGAGCCCCCAGTCGAGTCGGGTCCCGGCGGCGTCCGCAGCGTCGAGCTGCGGCGCGATGCCGGCCACGAAGATCATCACGCAGAACGCGGTGATCAGGATGCTGAATCCCACGCCGAAGCGGCGCATGGCCAGCGGAACGGCGTACAGGGCGATGCAGAACCCGCATACGGCCCCGGTGAAAGCGGTCACGACGACGGCGGCAATCGCGGTGGAGGTGAAGCCGGAGAAATCATCGGCCACGCCGGATGCGTCAAAGTGCGAGGCCACCGGATCAGGCATCCGCCCGGCCACGGACAGCAGCCACAGCCCAAGCCCGGCGGCCATCAGCACCGGCACGCCGACGCCGAAGATCACGGCCCTGACGTCGAAGGTCGGCCGGTAGGTTGCCTCGCTGGCCGTGATGGTGCCGCTCATCTCTCCCCTGTCCTTGTGCGTACTGATCCGACTGTAACCGCCCGGCCCCAAGCACTATTCAGCAGGCGCCCTGATGGCGGCCGAAAAGGGCGCCTGCTGAATAGTCGAGGGGGCGGGGTGGGGCGGGCGGGTTGGGTCCCGACGGCGGTTGCCACCGGCGGCGTTAGTGGAACCGGCGCCCTTGGTCCCCGCGGTAAGCCATCACCGCCGGCATGAACAGTCCGCCCGCAAAGGCCAGCGGGAACAGGACCACCTTTCAGTCTCCACGGTCCGGCACAAGGGATCGGCTCGATCTTGAACATTGCTTGAGGGCGGCTCCCCCGGACACCCTGAGCCGGCGCCACTGACCGCAGGAGCCAGGCTCTGCACACGGCCGCGGGCCCTTTACGGATCCCCGTGGGGCGGCAACAATAGCGGCATCCGTTCCGACAGGATGCGAGCGTGTCGCCTATAGCCCACTTCCCCGTCAACACTCTGGCCCTCAAGCGCGGGGGCCTGGTCAAGGCGGTGCGAACCCGGGCCAACACGCTGGCCAGGAACGGCGCCGTGGAACAGGTCTGGATCGAGGTGCTGGGCCTGCAGTTGCGGCTGGCCAGCGAGGTGGCCGAGCTGAAGGCGGACGGCCACCTGCATCCGGACGTGAAGGTCCGCAGCGTCCTCTATGGGCTGGACCCCAGCCCGCTGCCCGACACCCGCGAGCCGGTCCAGCCGCCGTCCGAGGCCGACTACGACGTTGTTCCGGTCGGCAACTCCGGCTACGCCTTCGGGTACTTCCGTGACGGGGTGCAGGAATACTACGTGAGGTTCCAGTCCGATGGCGCCCTCGCCGCTGTCGAACAATTGGCACCCAACCGTACGCGGATCCGCCGGGATGACATGGACGACCAAGGCCGGCTGGTGCTGGTGCAGCATTTCCCGGAAGCGTCCAAGACGCCCACCGCGCGGCGCCTGATCGGCCGCAACGGCCGCTGCTTCCTGACCATCACGCAGCAGCCCGGCTCGCCCAAATGGGGACGCTGCTACCTGTTCGACGGCGTGGCGCGCGACGACGGCGATGCCCTCGCCTTCGCGGATCCGGCCGAGCTCTACCGGCATGCCTTCGAACAACTGCTGGCCGACGAAGAGTCTCCGGTGCTCACGTCCGAATTCCGCGAGAACCTGAACAACCTGCCCGGCCGGACCTTGGACGACGCCATCGCCGGCGTTCGGCACCCCCACCTGCGGCGCATCGCCGCCGTGCACAGCAACCACTTGGAGCCGCCGTACGTCGCCGGTTCGGGCGTCAGCCGCAACTGGCGCAGGCTGCTGGAGCATCTGGACCGATGGGACGGGCTCGTCCTGCACACGGACGCCCAGCGCGAGGACATCGCCGCCGAGTTCGGCCACGCCGACCGGCTGCACACCATCGGGCAGCTGGCGCCGCCGGAACAGCCTGCGCCCTCGGCGGCCACCCCGGCCACCGATCCGAACCGGCTGGTCATGGTCGCCCGCCTGCACCCGAAGAAGCGCGTGGACGAGGCCATCCAGGTTTTCGCCCTGGTGCGGGCCGGCAACCCGCAGGCCAGGCTGGAGCTCTTCGGCTTCGGCTATGGCGACGACGAAGAAGCGACCATCCGCGCGCTGGTCGACGAACTCGGCCTCGGCGCCGCCGTCGACTTCCCGCCCTTCACCAACAACCCCGCGGACATCTACGCCACGGCCTGCACCACACTGCTGACGTCGGCCTCCGAAGGGTTCCCGCTGATCCTGCTGGAGAGCATGTCCTTCGGCGTCCCGGTCGCCGCCTACGACGCCAACTACGGTCCGCGGGACGTGATTCGCCACGGCAGGAACGGCTTCCTGGCGCCGTTCGGCGACCGGCAGACCTTGGCCGACGGCATCTTGGCGCTGATGCGGGACCCGGAGCTGCGCTCGCGGATGGCACAGGAGAGCCGGGAAACCCTGAAGCGGTTCGACGAAACCGCCTATGTCACCGGCTGGACCAAGGCACTCAACGGCTGACCCACACCATCCGAAAAGACACAGAACTCGTCCGAGAGGACACAGAACCGAAACTATTCGCCTTTTTCCCACAACTGCTGCGCCGCCGCCCGTCGCGGTGAGACAATGACCACATTGTGCAAGGGTTCTTTCAGATTCCCGGCACTTCCGACCGGTCCTTACCCAAAGGACACCCGTACTTCTGGAGGCGATCTTGCCAGGTTTGAATCTCACCCGTGACGAAGCGCGGGCCCGCGCCGAACTGCTCAACGTCGAGTCGTACGACGTCACGCTGGACCTCACCCGCGGCGCCAAGGTTTTCGGCTCGCACACCGTGGTCACCTTCACCGCCACCGCGGGCGGCTCCACCTTCATTGACGCCATCACGGACACCGTCCGCTCGGTCACCCTCAACGGCACGGCGCTGGATCCGGCCGAGGTCTCCGACGGCGTGCGCATCCAGCTGCCGGACCTGGCCGAGCACAACGTGCTGGAGATCGACGCCGACGCGCATTACATGAACACCGGCGAGGGCCTGCACCGCTTCGTGGACCCGGTGGACAACGAGGTCTACCTGTACAGCCAGTTCGAGGTGCCCGACTCGCGCCGCATGTTCGCCGTGTTCGAGCAGCCGGACCTGAAGGCGGCCTTCCGCTTCACCGTCACGGCGCCGTCGCACTGGGACGTCATCTCCAACTCCCCCACGCCGGCGCCGCAGCACGTGGGTTCCACGGACGACGGCGCTGCTGCCGCCACCTGGGCGTTCGAGCCCACCCCGCGGATCTCCTCCTACATCACCGCGCTGATCGCCGGTCCGTACCAGTCGGTGCGCAGCGAGCTGACCAGCTCCGACGGCCGCACCATCCCGCTGGGCGTGTTCGCGCGCAAGTCGCTGATGCAGTACATGGACGCCGAGAACATCTTTACCCTCACCCGGCAGGGCTTCGAGTTCTATGAGAAGCAGTTCGGCACCCCGTACCCGTTTGCCAAGTACGACCAGCTGTTCGTGCCGGAGTTCAACGCCGGCGCCATGGAGAACGCCGGCGCGGTCACCTTCCTGGAGAACTACGTGTTCCGCTCCCGCCCCACCGACGCCATGGTGGAGCGCCGGGCCATCACCGTGCTGCACGAACTGGCGCACATGTGGTTCGGCGATCTGGTCACCATGCGCTGGTGGAACGACCTGTGGCTGAACGAGTCCTTCGCCGAGTTCATGTCCACACTCGCCGCCGCCGAAGCCACCGAGTACAGCAACGCGTGGACCACCTTCGCGTCCATGGAGAAGTCCTGGGCCTACCGGCAGGACCAGCTGCCCTCCACGCACCCGATCACCGCGGAGATCAAGGACCTGGAGGACGTGCAGGTCAACTTCGACGGCATCACCTACGCCAAGGGCGCCTCGGTGCTGCGCCAGCTGGTGGCCTGGGTGGGGCAGGAGGAGTTCATGGCCGGCGTGCGCGAGTACTTCGGCAAGCATGCCTGGGCCAACACCGAGCTGGCCGACCTGCTGGGCGAACTGGAGGTCTCCAGTGGCCGGGACCTGAAGGATTGGTCCGCCAAGTGGCTGGAAACCGCCGGCGTGAACACCCTGCGCCCGGAGATTTCCACCGACGACGCCGGTGCCATCACCTCGTTCGCGATCCTCCAGTCTGCGCCGGCGGGCTACCCGACCATCCGGCCGCACCGCCTCGCCGTCGGCTTCTACGACCTGGACAACAACGGCAAGCTGGTGCGCACGCACCGTGAGGAACTGGACGTGGACGGCGAGCGCACCGAGGTGCCGCAGCTGGCCGGCCTGGCCCGCCCCGCGCTGGTGCTGCTCAACGACGACGATCTGGCCTACGCCAAGATCCGCTTGGACGAGGCCTCGCTGGCCACGTCCAAGGCCCATCTGAAGGACTTCACCGCGTCGCTGCCGCGCACCCTGGTGCTGGCCTCGGCGTGGGACGCCACCCGCGACGGCGAGACCCCGGCGCGGGAGTACGTGGAGCTGGTGCTGAACAACATCGCCTACGAGACCGACTCCTCGGTGGTGCTGGTGCTGCTGCGCCAGCTGGCCACCACGCTGGCCTTCTATGTGAACCCGGACGACCGCAAGCGGCTGACCATCGCCGCGGCGGACCGGCTCTGGGAACTGGCCGGGCAGGCAGCCGCCGGGTCCGACTCCCAGCTGCAGTTCGCCAAGGCCTTCGCCGTGCACGCGCAGACCGAGGAGCAGCTGGACACCGTGGCCGCGCTGCTGGACGGCGGGCGCACGCTGGACGGGCTGACCGTGGACGCCGATCTGCGCTGGGAACTGCTCACCTCGCTGGTGGCCGGCGGCCGCTTCGGCCAGGCCGAGATCGACGCCGAACTGGAGCGCGACCACACCGCCACCGGGCAGCGTGCCGCGGCCCTGGCGCAGGCCGCCATCCCCACCGCCGAGGCGAAAGCGGCGGCGTGGGACGCCGTCGTCGTCAAGGGCGACCTGCCCAACGCCACCCAGCAGTCGGTCATCGCCGGCTTCACCCGGGTGCACGACACCACGCTGCTGGAGCCTTATGCGGCCAAGTACTTCGACGCCATCGAAGACATCTGGAACACCCGCACGCACGAGCTCTCGCAGCAGATCGTGGTGGGGCTCTACCCGTCGCAGCTGACCACCCAGGCCACCGTGGACGCCACTGATGCCTGGCTGGAGAAGCTGGCGGACCGCACTCCCGCGCTGCGCCGACTGGTGCTGGAAAGCCGCGACGGCGTGGTCCGCGCCCTCAAGGCCCAAGCCGCCGACCGCTAACCTGGGACCGCACGACCTCGGAGGTCGATGGAGGCGCGCCAGCGCCGAGTAGAGGCCCGGCCGCACGGAGACCCGGCCGCGCGGAGACCCGCACGCCTCAGCACACTGCCCGCCGGAACATCAGTTCCGGCGGGCAGCTGCGTTTCTTGCCGGCCGCATCTACGGATCGTTGAGCGCTCCGCGGAGAAGTACTGCACACGCCGTCGGTGGATCTAGAATGCCTCAACAGTGCGGAGGGGAAGGAGCCAGATGTCCAGCCGCCAGCCCCGACGTCGCCGGATCGACGCCGGTGCGGCACGGGACGCACGGCCGTTGCCCGCCGGTGACTGTTGGAGGCTGAAGCAGGCATGGGCCCGCTGACGGTTGCCTTGCAATTGGCGGTCATGCTGGCCGTTTTTTACCTGCCCGGATTCCTGGCGCTCCGCGCACTGCGGCAACCGGCGATCCGCGCCCTGGTGCTCGCCCCGGCCTCCGGCATCGCGCTGGCCGCGGTCGGAACAATGGCCTGCCTGCTCACCGGCGTGCGCTGGAACCTGCTGTCCGCCTCCGTGCTGGCCGCGCTGGGCATTGGGCTCTGCTGGCTGATCGGACGGGCCATCGCTCCGCCCGAAGCCCGCGTCGTGGCCGTGCCGCGCTCGGTAAGGTGGCTGATGGCGGCGTCGCTGGCCATCACCGCCCTGATCCTCGGCTGGGTGATGCTCGAGGCGATGGGGTCCATCGACCGCGTGTCGCAGGCGTGGGATCCGACCTACCACGTCAACGTCCTGCAATGGATCAAGGACAACGGTCAGGCCAGCCCGTGGAGCATCTGGCCGATCTTCGGGGGCGCACCGCCGTCGTTCTATCCGGCCGGCTGGCACGCCATGGTGTCCCTGGTGCCGGGCGACGTGGTGACGGCGGGCAATTTGTCCTGCCTGGTCATCGGCTGCCTGGTCTGGCCGGCCTCGCTCGCGCTGCTCGCCCGCGCCATGTGTCCCGCCCGCCCGCTGGTCTGGGTCCTGACGCCGCTGATCGCCTCCTCCATGCTGGCCTTTCCCTTCGTCCAGATGTTCCGCGCCGGCCAGTGGCCCAACGGCTTCGCGGCGGCCCTGCTGCCGGCCATCCTCGCGCTCGGCATCGAACTGCAGTACCGGCTGCCGGGCGCTGTTCGGCCCGCCGGCGGCACTGAGGCCCCCACCCCCGGACCCGAAGCGGAAGCGGACGTCGGGACGGATGCCCGCCCCGGCGCGGGACCCGACGACAATGCCGACGCAGCCGGAAGTTCCCTGCCGCGCTCGGAGTGGCGAAGGACGACGGCGGACCTCGCGGCCCTCGCGATGGTCACCTTCGGTGCCGCCTGGATCCATCCCTCGGCCCTCGCCAGTCTGCTGGTGCTCGGCGGTTTCTATCTGGCACGCCTCGCAGTCCTCGGGCTGGCGCGTCTGTGGCGCAGCCACCGCGGGGGCTTCGTTGCCGCCGTCGGAGTGCTCGGGGCGGCCCTGCTCGCCGTCGTCGTCCTGCTGACCCAGTCCCAACAGTTGGCGGCGGTGATGTCCTACCCGCGGGCGCGCTCAGCGGACTGGGCGGACGCTCTGGTGTGGGTGTTCTTCGACTTGCCGCGCCAGCCGGACAGCGCCGATGCCGTTCCGGGAAGCTACGCCGTCGCCGTCGGCATCCTGATGGTCTGCGGTGCACTGCTGGCGTGCTTCAGCCGGAGGACCTGGCCGGCGGTGGCCGGGATGGCGGCCGCCGTCGTGCTGTTCATCCTGGCCGCAGGGCCCGAAGACCGGCCGTTCCGCTGGCTGACCGGCTTCTGGTACACCGACCCGCCGCGGATCGCCCCGCTGGTCCACATCTTCGGCGTGGTCTTCGCCGCACTGGCGTTGGACCAGTTGTGCACGCTGCTGGTGCGACTCATCCTCCCGCTGCGCGCCGGCGCCACCCCCACCGCCCGCGCCAATCGCCACAATCTTGCAGCCGCCGGACTGGCTTTCGCCGTGCTGGCCGCGCTCTGCGTGACCACCGGCGTCTTCCGGCACGACGTGCGCGTCGACGCGGCCTCCATCCGCTACAGCATCACCGAGCACCGGGACGGCCGGGCGCTGCTGGGCGACGAGCAGGATTTCATCCGCTCACTCGGGCCGCTGCTGCCCGACGACGCCGTCGTTATCGGCGACCCGTTCAACGGCCTGCCCTACATCTACTCCCTCACCGGCCACCAAACCGTCTACTTCCAGAACGTCAGCAGCGCGGGCAGCAAGGACAAGGACTACCTGCGCCGGCACTTCCGCAACATCACATCCGATCCCCGCGTCTGCCCGGCGCTGCAGAGCACCGGCGCCACCTATCTCTACGACGACGGACCGATCCGCGGCTACCAGCACAGCGCACAGCACCAGTGGCCGGGCTTCCAACGCATCGACTTTTCGCACGGCTTCCGCCTCATCGCCTCCCACGGCAGCGCGGCGCTCTACGAAATCACCGCCTGCCGCTGAGCCGCGCGGGATCGGGTCGCGGCGGGTGCAGCGCGGAGGTGCGGGGTTTAATGTCCCCATGGACCTCTCCCAGCACCACTACGCAGTTTCGCTCCACTGGACCGGCAACCGGGGCGACGGTACCGCCAGCTATCGCGGCTATGGGCGCGACCACGTGGTCCGCGCGGCAGGGCTGCCGGATCTGGCCGGCACCGCGGATCCGACCTTCCACGGGGACAAGGACCGCTGGAACCCGGAACAACTGCTGCTGACCGCGCTGTCCCAGTGCCACATGCTCTCCTACCTGCACATCGCGGTGAAGAACGGCATCGTGGTGACCGCCTACGATGACGACGCCGAGGGCACCTTGCGCCTGAATCGGGACGGCAGCGGCGAATTCACTTCCGTGACGCTCAGGCCGCGCGTTGCCATCGCGGATGCGGGGCAGGCCGAGCTCGCCCAACGGCTGCACGGGGACGCCAACAAGGTCTGTTTCATTGCGCGGAGCGTGAACTTCCCCGTCCTGCACGAACCAGTGGTTGTCCCCGGCTGAGACAATGGATGCTGACAGCATCAGCGAACAGAGACCACCGATGACCGAAACACCGCAGAACCCCGCACAGCCCGACTCCCCCGCCGCTCCGACGCAGCCGGCCGAGGGTATGGCCATTCAGTCCCGCTTCGGCCAGCCGCTGGCCACCTTGACTCCGGCACCGGCGGCCGCGAACGCGTTCAAGCAGCCCGAGTACACGGACAACTTCTACAACGCCGTCGGCGGCCACGAGACGTTCGTGAAACTGGTGGACGTGTTCTACGACGGCATCGCGGAGGACGACGTGCTGCGGGAGATGTACCCCGAGGAGGACCTGGGGCCGGCCAAGATCCGGATGCGGATGTTCCTCGAGCAGTACTGGGGCGGCCCGGGAACCTACAGCGAACAGCGCGGACACCCAAGGCTGCGGATGCGGCACCAGCCCTTCAAGGTGGACTTCGACGCCCGCGACCGCTGGCTGTCGCACATGCGCCGGGCGGTCGATTCCTTGGAACTGCCGCCGCTGCACGAGCAGACCCTCTGGGATTACTTCGAACGCGCCGCCCACTCGATGGTCAACAGCGCCTAAACAGCTCGCTCTAGAGCGAGGCGCCGGCGCGCACCAGCACGTGACCACGGCCGGTGCTCACCCGCAGCCACCGGCCGTTCCGGTACACCGCAGCCGGGTTCCCGTCCAGGAAGCCCAACGTCAGCGCGGCAAACGCCGCCCCGGACGGAAGCTCGACGCCGGCCGGCAGCCCGCCGGTGCCCGGCAGCGGCCTGCTCCACACCGTGCCGCGGGCATTGTTGACCATCAGCTGCCCCGGGCTCTCGGGCAGCGCCTCGGAAACCTGCCGGATCCCGTCCCGGGCGGCTTCCTCCAGCACGGCGGAGTCGAGCACCCCGGTGTGCTCCCAGCCGGAGCGCGGCGGCAGCACCCCGGTCCACGACTCGGTGAGCGTGGTCGGCGGAACGGCCAGGCCTGTTTCCTCAGTCCCCATCCTGGCCAGCCGGTCCCCGACCGCAGCCAACGGGACGGTCTCCTCGACGGCCGCCGGCGCGGCCAGCGGCATCACCCGCAGGCCCAGGATGGTCGGCGTCGATTCGCCCAGGATCCGCGGCCGCATCAAACACACGTAAGCGGCCAGCACGCTGCCGAAGGCCTGCAGGTGGATCGAGCCCTCTCCGGCGGCGCGGGCCCGGCTGACATAGGTCTTCAAATCCGCCGCCACCTGCACGTCGGCCAGCTGCAGCACGGGCGTCACAGTGGGGGTCACTGGGTGGCCCCCTGTCCGGCGTCGGCAGTCTGGGTGCTGTTGCGGAACGGAACCGCCGGACCGGCCCATTGCTGCAGCGCGGCGCGGTAGCGCTCGGGCAGTTGCACCGGCCGTCCCGTGGCGGCAGATGCCAGCACCATGGTCGACGCGCCCAGCGCATGCACGGTGCCGGTCTGGTCCTCATCGACGACGGCGTAGCCCAGGTCGAAGCTGGAGTTGCCGATCCGTGTCACCCATACCCCCACGTGCACGGGTTCGGTTCGGAACTCCAGCGGTACCCGGTATTCGATTTCCTGCCGCCCCACCAGCGTCTGGTGGTCGGTGCCGGCCAGTTCACGCAGCGTTGCGCCCGGCTCCCCGCCGGCTCGTGCCGGTTGCTCCGGCCGCGTCAGGTGCAGCAGCACCCGGGCCGTTTCCAGATACCCCAGATAGGTCACATTGTTCACGTGGCCGTAGGAATCGATGTCGCTGAACCGTAGCTGGATCGGGAAACGCGGGGCATTCGGCGGAACAGTAGGCATGCTGCCATCTTCTCAAAGCGCGGCAGCCACCACGAACCAGCCCAGACCGGAAGCGCCGCTCGCGGATGTTGCCGCCGCGCCGGAGTTGAGTGGTTGGCGGGCGCGAACTACTGTCGGAGATGTTCGTACCCGCGGGTAACCGGCAAGGAGAGCACATGACCGCCATTGAGGAACACGCCGATCCGACGGCAGTGTTGCTGGAGCTGCTGGACCTCTCCGACGCCGACGGCGCCAACACGGATGAGGAAATCTTCGTCGGCGTCTCCGAAAAGCAGCCGCGCGGGCGCGTCTTCGGCGGCCAGGTGCTGGCCCAGTCGGTCATCGCGGCCCAGCGGACGGTGGAACCCGACCGGCCGATCCACTCCATGCACGGCTACTTCCTGCGCGCCGGCGACGCGGACCTGCCGATCACGTTCGGCGTCGAACGGCTGCGTGACGGACGGTCCTTCTCCGCCCGCCGCACCCATGCCTACCAAAACGGCGTGCCGATCCTGTCGATGATCGCCTCGTTCCAGACGCCCGCCGAAGGACTGGAACATCAGGAGACCTTCCCGGACGGCATCCCGGACCCGGACACCCTGCCGAGCACCGCCGATCTGCTGGGCAAGGTGGACCACCCGGTGGCGCAGCACATGGCCTACCACCGGCCGTTCGACGTCCGCCACGTCCAGGACGCCCTCTACATCCAGGCCAAGGGCGAACGCCAGGCGGTCAATGCCGTCTGGATGAAGACCAAGGGTCCGCTGCCAGGCGACCAGGGCCTGCACCGCGCCGCGCTGGCCTTCGGCAGCGACTACACGCTGCTGGAACCCATCCTCCGCCAGCACGGCGTCAGCTGGGTGACTCCTGGCATGAGCGTGGCCAGCCTGGACCACGCCATGTGGTGGCACCGGCCGGTGCGCGTGGACGACTGGCTGCTCTATGTCCAGTCCTCCCCCAGCGCCTCCGGCGCCCGCGGCCTCGCCGTCGGCAAAATCTTCAACCGCGACGGCGAACTGGTCGCCACCGTCGCCCAGGAAGGCATGATCCGGATCCCTGAGGGTCCGTAGACGTCCAGGCCCTGGCACTGTCCGGATCCGGGCGTCGGACCGGGATCGACCGTTCGCGCGCTAGGCTCCTCGCCGTTCGGACTGGCTGCGCAGGGGACGCAGCCAGCGTTTTACCGCTCCACGCCCGGACACCCGCAGGCTCCTGAGCGAAGGAGATTCCTTGGGATACTCGCTGACCGGAAGGTCCAGCTTCGCCAGCCGAAGCCGCTTGAAATACCGGAGGCTGTCGCTGCCCGTTCCCTCAAGGAACTCGATTGTCGATGCCCGGGCGGACGCCAAGGTGCGAGGCTGCATGCAGTAAGAAACAGCCTCGACGAGCGCCTGCAAGCTCTGCTCGATGGGTTGCATCCTGGCCTCGTCTCCCGGCGGTTCCAGTCCCCTGACCAGGATGGCATCCACAATCGTGACAGGAATCCGGTTGCTGTTTTGGTAGGGAGTCAGGCGTTCGAGCAGCATCTCCGTCCCAACTGCCATCGTCTCGATACCGTAGACAAATCTTGCCGTGATCAATGCCGTCGAAAAGCAACTCACGACCAAGTCCGGCCGGATCTTCTCCATCACCACCTCTGCCAGCACCGGGCTCTCCAGCACGGAGATCGCGATCCCCAGTCGCTTGGCTGTCTGCTGCATGTGCTTGGTCGCCGCCGGCCCGGCACTGGGATGCGGCTTGAAGATGCAGTGGCGGATACCGCGGCTGGCAGCCTGCATCAGCATTTTGCGGTGCAGGAGATCTTCCTCTTCAACAGTCAGGATTCCCAAGTCCGCCAGGTACTGTCCGAGGATCAGTGCCGTACTGCCTTGCGAGACCCCAAATTCCTCCGGGATGCTGTTCACGGCCGCCACGTCCTCTATGACAGCCTTCAAGCGCGGCCGCTCCACCGCAACCATCGTCGGTTGATGTTCTGCAAGTAGCTGAGGATGCAGTCCGGGAACCAGGTCCACATAGATGATTCCGTCGAGTCGCTGGGCGACGCTCAGTGAAGTCGCATTGCGCGTCGGCCCATAGCTCATCAGCCCGTCGGAATGCACCCAAACGGTGGCGTCGCCAAATATCCGGCATAACGCGATGGCGGGGTCCACTTGAATCGATTCCACCACCAGTTGAAGAGGGCCGGAGCCTAATTCCCAGTGCGATCTCAGCAAAGTCTCCCAGAGGGCCAACTCTTCCTCGCGCGGCTTGAATTGGCCCGGTCTGCGGGGCCACAGCAACGCGCCGAGGTCGACGATGCGGTCGAACCTCGTTGCAATGCGTTCGAAGCCAGGGGTGTCCTGGATTCGAACGCTGAGTTCAGGTTGATGTGCCGATCCGGCAAGGACCAGTATCCGTTCGTCGGCCGGGGGCAGGCTTCCATCGTCGATCATGGCGGCCAGGGAGATGCACTGATACAGCGTCGAGGCTGCGATCAACTGTTTCAAAGAACGCTCCGCTCCATGAGGTTGGTCAGGATCTTGCGTCTTTCAACATCAAGCGTTTGCAGGCTTTCCTCGCGGACCTTGGCAGGAATACGACGCATCGTGGCTTCAATGCCCAAAGTGAGGTCCTCGCGGATCCACGCCTCCATCCCGGGCGCCCGCTTGAGATGGTGACAGGCAATCGCGAAAAACTGGCGCACCGCCTTCGGCCAGAATCTGCCGGCCTCGGCGTCGTCGCCGACTATTCCAAAGATGTCCAGGAATGCGGTCAAGAAGTCGAGTTGCCGTTCGTCGTAGATCTGCGTGAGGGAACTGGAGACTCCACGGCGATACAGGATTCCGGGGGCATTTACCACGGCATAGGACCGGGCGCCCAGATGCAGCCGCCAGATCCATGCGCGGTCTTCGGCGGTGTGCTGGCCCTCGGGAAAATGAAGTAGCCCCGACGCCGCGAGTGCGCTGCTGAAGATGCCTGCCCACGAGTACGGGTAGTCCACCATGGTCGCTGCCGTCTCCGGCATGATGCTCTCGCGCGGGTCGAGGCGGACGCCTCGTCGAGCCTGGGGGGCCCGCTGCAGCGAACGATTACCGTTGGCGTGGCGGATGTGGTCCACCCGGAGGAAGTCCACCTCGAGAGCGGCAATGTCGGCGGTGATTTTCGCCAGGTGCCCCGGGGCGTACCAGTCGTCCGGATCGAAGAAAGTGATGAAGCGGCCGGTGGCATGGTCGAGGCCGCGGTTGCGGGCCGAAGCCACCCCCAGGGGGATGTCGTTGCGGTGGACCTGCAGGCCGGGGAGCCGGCCGGTGAAGGCGGCGGCCAGCGCCCCGGTCCCGTCGGTGGAACCGTCATCGATGACGATGATTTCCATCACCGAGGGATCATCGAACTGGCGGGTCAGGCTGGTCATCGCGTCGCGGATGAAAGGTGCCTGGTCTTTCGCCGGAATGATGACGCTCAGTAATGGCTGGTTCATGGCGGGTGCTTAGCCGTCCACCCGGCGCAGGCGGGACAGCGGTGCCAGCTCGCCCGGGAAGACACGCTTGACGCCGTCGCCCATGGCATCTTCGAGGATCCGGATGTCACGGATCAGCGCCTCGAAGCCCTTCGGCTCCAGCGAGGACGCCTGGTCCGAGCCCCACATGGTCCTATCCAGCGTGATGTGCCGCTCCACCGTGACCGCGCCCAAAGCGACCGCGGCGAGCGAGATCTGCAGGCCCCGCTCGTGCCCGGAGTAACCCACCGG
>NZ_JBFBGZ010000024.1:0-11966 GCF_040684925.1 Arthrobacter sp. NPDC089319
GAGCAAAACCCGCACAAGTGTCCACCAAGCCCTGAGACACAGTGTCTACACAGTCATGAGACATAACCGTCCAATAAGTCATGAGACTTCACAGCTGCGACACGCCGCCGATAGCCGCAACTATTCGCCACTCGATGAGCTGCGGGCCTTCCGCGCCGTTGACCCTTGGTGGTTGTGGCCGACCGTTGCGCCATCGTGCTGCGGCGTGTTGCCGGGGACACGCCGGTGACAAGGCGAAAACACCAACAAGTTCCGCGAACTGGCTAGGCAGAAGCAGGGGTAGTCGGGTAGCTTAAACACGTCCGATTGAGCTTTCTCAATCAGGAGAGTTGGATCCGGACGGTTTCTATTCGCGCTATCAAGAAAGGGAGGTGGGATCTGTGATGATGACCAAGACGCCGGGCGGAGTGTTTAACTCCTTCGCCGCGCTCCGACGACCCGCCTCCGCCATTTCTGCGCACTAGAACTTCGCTGATTGGGCCGGTTCATGTCATGAACCGCCGTTTTTCCTCAATCGCCGCATTTCTCTAGCTCTCCCGCGCGGAGGCCTCAACTTCTCTTTGAGGACTTCGCTAATGAGCACCCTTACCGCATTTCCTTTTGCCCACGTGGCCGCCCAAGCCGGTTCTTTAACGACCGCCAGGGGATCCGCGCCGGCAGCCGATATTCCCGTGGATTCCGCGATGTTTCCTGCCCGAAGTCCCATCCATTCCCGAGAGGAAACCCTCATGAAACCGCTGGATGCAGCTCTATCGCCTGCACCCGACCGATCCATCCGTCCGTCCGAACCGCGCTCGTCCGACGAGGGGCAGCGCGGCCAGCTGATCAGCGCCGGAAGCTTGCGCTCCCTTGATACAGCCAGCGGTCCCGGAGGCAGCGTTGCCAGCGGTGCCGGCTCCGATACCGCCGACTCCGTCCGGCCTGCGCCAGCACAAGCCGCAGCACCGGCGATGCCGAATTTCCTGGACAGTCAGGAGGTGAATGCCATGATCCGCAAGCTCCGCCAAAGCGTCTCGCTGTGGAAACGAATACAGAACGTGCGTGTTGATGATCAGCGCTTGGAACAAGTACGCGACGATTTGCTGTCGCACCAGCAGCTCATCCGCTGAATTTCCAGCCAAGCAAGTGCAAATTAAGTACGCCGTCCTGTAGGGGGCACATTCGCGAGGAGGATCCGATGAATCACATTGGACCCGATGTAGCTTCAGGCCCGCGCCGGGTTGCTGCCCGGCGCGGGCTTCCGCCTTTAAACAGTCGGGCGACTGGCCGGCTTCCGCTCCGCCGCGGACCCGTGAATCTTGTCTTGTTTGCGCGGCTGGCGACGCATCCGGCCCGGGACTGCACTGGGAACACTGATGGAACGTTTTGCCTCGGATCCCTAAGTATGCTTATCGTAGATGTATCGCAACCTGAGGAGGCAACATGATCGGTTTTATTATCGCGGGGCTCGTTATCGGAGCGCTTGCTCGCCTTATCAAGCCCGGTAAGCAGAACTTGGGGCTTCTGGCCACGCTGCTGCTTGGCATTGTCGGAGCGATCATCGGCGGTGTCATCGCCAACCTGCTGGGCACCGGTGACATCTTCGAGCTGAACGTCCTTGGATTCATCGTCGCGGTCGTCGCAGCGGTGCTCCTGATCGGGGTGGCCGAGAGCCTGTCCGGTCGTCGGGCGGTCCGCCGCTAACGGCTGAAACACCAAAACACGTAAGTGGCCTGCCGCGCAATCGCGCGGCAGGCCGCTTCTGTGTTGGCCGTGATGAAGACGTTGCAGCAACCCTTGGATTTTGCCCCGAGATGACCGGTGACGGCGGCGTTGGCGGCTGATACGTTGGCTGTGGCAGCACTGCTGCCCACCTAGCCATGCGAGGGAAGAAGGACGAAGATGTCTGAACCGGCTCCGCTGACCGATCTGGAGATTGCCCGCCGCGCTACCTTGCGGCCCATTGCCGAGATTGCCGAGGCGGTGGGGATACCGGCGGAGGCTGTGGAACTTTACGGCGGCTACAAGGCGAAGATCGACCCGGCCAAGCTCGGCGCGGGCTTCGAGGAACCCCGCGGCCAGGTGGTTCTGGTGACGGCGATGTCGCCGACTCCGGCGGGCGAGGGCAAGTCAACGCTGACGGTGGGACTGGCAGATGCGCTGGCTAAGGCCGGCCACAAGACCATGGTGGCCATTCGGGAACCCTCGCTAGGCCCGATTTTGGGCATGAAGGGCGGGGCGACCGGCGGCGGCTATTCGCAGGTGCTGCCGATGGACGACATCAACCTGCACTTCACCGGGGACTTCCACGCCATTACCTCGGCCAACAACGCGTTGATGGCGCTAGTGGACAACCACATCTACCAAGGCAACGCCCTGGGCATCGACCCGCGACGGCTGACGTTCCGGCGGGTGCTGGACATGAACGACCGGGCGTTGCGCCAGGTGGTGATCGGGCTCGGCGGCCCAACCCAGGGCGTGCCGCGCGAAGCGGGCTTCGACATCACGGTGGCTTCCGAGGTCATGGCCGTTTTCTGCCTCGCGTCGGGACCGGCCGATCTGAAGGCCCGGCTGTCGCGCATCACCGTTGGCTACACCTATGATCGGCAGCCGGTGAGCGTGGCGGACCTGGGTGTGCAGGGCGCCCTGGCCATGCTGCTCAAAGACGCCATCAAGCCCAACTTGGTGCAGACAATCGCCGGCACGCCCGCGTTCGTGCACGGCGGTCCGTTCGCCAACATCGCGCACGGCTGCAATTCGCTGCTCGCCACCCAGACCGCCCGCCGGCTCGCGGACGTGGTGGTCACGGAGGCCGGGTTCGGCTCGGATCTGGGCGCGGAGAAGTTCATGGACATCAAGGCCCGGGTCGGAGGCTTCGCGCCGTCGGCCATCGTGGTGCTGGCAACCATCCGCTCCCTGAAGATGCACGGCGGCATCCCCAAGGACCAACTCAAGGAGCCGAATCTGGAAGCCGTCCAGGCCGGCATCGCCAACCTCGAACGGCACGTGGACAATGCGGCCAAGTTCGGCCTCACTCCGGTGGTGGCCATCAACAAGTTCACCACCGACAGCCCCGAGGAACTGGACTGGGTGCTGAATTGGTGCCGACAGAAGGGCATTGAAGCCGCGGTGGCCGATGTCTGGGCCCAGGGCGGCGGCGGAACCGGCGGCGACGCGCTGGCCGAAAAGGTGGCGCAGGTGCTGCAGCAGCAACAGTCCTTCTCACCGCTGTACGACCTGGACCTGACGGTGGAGAAAAAGATTGAGACCATCGCCCAGCAGATCTACGGGGCGGACCATGTGGAGTTCACCCCTCCGGCCCGCAAGCGGTTGGCCGAGATCGAGTCGAACGGCTGGGGCAAACTGCCGGTCTGCATGGCCAAGACGCAGTACTCCTTCACCGATGACCCCTCGATCCTGGGGGCGCCCAGCGGCTTCAGCATCACGGTGCGCGACCTGATCCCCAAGACCGGCGCGGGCTTCATCGTGGCTCTGACGGGCGACGTCATGACCATGCCGGGACTGCCGAAGGAACCGGCGGCGGGCCGGATGGACGTGGACGACGACGGCGTCATCACCGGACTCTTCTAGAGCCGCTAGGGTGGTTCCTCGGCTCCAGCCGAGGTCCCGCCCCTGGTGGTTCCCTGGCTCCGGCCCGGCCGAAGGCTCCCGTGTTCTAACGCCTCCTGCGTTCAGAACACGCGGTTCAGCACCGGAGTCCGCAGCGCCAGCAAGGTCAGGGCGAAGGAGCCGACGGTGGCTATGAAGAACTTCAGCGACACCAGCGCCAGCGTGGGCTCCTGGTCGGGGAAGACGTGGAACGTCAGCCAGGTCAGGAACAGGTAGTGGCAGAGGAACACCCCGAAGGAGGCGTTCGAGAGCTGGATCAGCGTCCGTCCCAGCCAGCTGGCCGGCTGCCACCCGGCCAGCAGGTGGTACGTGGCGGTGAAGATGCAGAGGGCTGCCGTGGTCACGGCCAGCCCCACATAGCTCGACGGCGTGATGATGTTGAGCAGCGGGGTGGAATCCTTATTGATCCAATGCCAGATATTGAAGACGGAGAGTACGACGGCGGCGCCTCCTGCCGCCATGGCGGCACCGCGGGGGACGCGCAGTTGCGTGATGACCCAGCCCGCCATGAAGTATCCGAGGTAGGGGAACCATTGGGTGAGGATGTTCCACGGATACTCCCAGCCCCACTCGAACTGGATGCTGGCCGCCTGCAGGCTGAACAGAGACAGAGTCAGCACCAGCACGGCGCAGGCCGCGGCCGCGGCGCGCTGCAGCGGAACCCGGTTCAGGTACCCGGCCAGGGGCGGCGCCACCAGGTACAGGCCCAGGATCAGCCACAGGAAGTAGAGGTGCGGATACACCTGGGTGTCGAAGACTGACACCAGCACCTCGCGCGGATCCAGTTCGCGGCCCAGGATCAGGTAATTGCCTATGAAGATGTAGACCAGATGCCACACGACCAATGCTGGCACCAGCCGCAGCGCGCGCTTCCGGTAAAAGGCCTTGGCTCCCTCGGTATGCGCCCGCGGAGCCAGCACCAGGGCACCGGAGATGGCGACGAAAACCGGCACAACCCAGATGAAGGCGATGTCGATGATCGCTGCCGGCAGCCAATCGGGCTGCGAGCGGGCGTCGTCGTCGCCGGCCAACTCGCCGAAGGAGTGGATGGCCACCACTCCCACAATGCTCACGATGCGCAGGATGTCCAAGGCATAGTTGCGGCGCGGGCGGGGGGCCGCTCCGTCAAGCTGCCCGGAGGGGGACGGGGAGGGTACGGCCATGGACCCAATCTACCCGGGCACCGTTGCCGCCCGGGCAAAGGTTAAGGGGCCGGTCCGTGGCGGACCGGCCCCTTAACTGGGGTGCGTCTTAGTTGTCGGACTCGCCGCGGATGAAGGCCTCGACCTTCTCGCGGGCTGTCTCGTCGTCGTACTGTTCCGGCGGGGACTTCATGAAGTAGCTCGACGCCGACAGGATCGGTCCGCCCACGCCGCGGTCCAGAGCGATCTTGGCCGCACGGATCGCGTCAATGATCACGCCCGCCGAGTTCGGCGAGTCCCAGACTTCGAGCTTGTATTCCAGCGAGACCGGGGCGTCGCCGAAGTTGCGGCCCTCCAGCCGAACGAACGCCCACTTGCGGTCATCCAGCCAGGACACGTAGTCGGAGGGGCCAATGTGCACGTCGTCGTCGCCGAGAACGGCAGAGGTATTCGAGGTGACGGCCTGAGTCTTGGAGATCTTCTTGGACTCCAGACGCTCGCGCTCGAGCATGTTCTTGAAGTCCATGTTGCCGCCGACGTTGAGCTGGTAGGTCCGGTCCAGGACCACGCCGCGGTCTTCGAACAGTTTGGCCATCACGCGGTGCGTGATGGTGGCACCGATCTGGCTCTTGATGTCGTCGCCGACAATCGGAACGCCGGCGGCGGTGAACTTGTCCGCCCATTCCTTGGTCCCGGCGATGAAGACCGGAAGCGCGTTGACGAAGGCCACGCCGGCGTCGATGGCGCTCTGGGCGTAGAACTTGGCTGCCTGCTCGGAGCCGACCGGCAGGTAGCAGACCATGACGTCAACCTTGGCCTCGCGCAGCGCGGCAACCATATCCACGGGCTCGTCGTCCGACTCCACGATGGTCTCGCGGTAGTACTTGCCCAGGCCATCCAGCGTGTGCCCGCGCTGCACCTTGATGCCGGTGGGCGGGACGTCGGCAATCTTGATGGTGTTGTTCTCGCTGGCGCCGATCGCATCGGCCAGATCCAGGCCAACCTTCTTGCCGTCCACATCAAACGCCGCGACGAACTGCACGTCGTCGACGTGATAGGCGCCGAACGCGACGTGCATGAGTCCGGGGATCGTTGCGCTCGGGTCGGCGCCACGGTAGTAGTGGACGCCCTGGACCAGCGAGGCCGCACAGTTTCCAACACCGACGATCGCTACCCGGATGGGGTTCTCTGCCACGGTTCTCCTTCGAAACACTTCTGTCTGGCCGCCACGCCGATGGCGGGCAGCCTATCCAGTCTACGCCGTGTTTCAACGCCCCGCCGGGCCGGAGCATTCCCGAGACGGCGGCGCTCTTTCCGCAGCGGCCAGGGCTACCCGCTCACCCCGGTGGAATCGTGCGGCTGTCCCACCGGCTTGGATTCGGGCGAACCACGCTGGCGCAGGTAGACGGACAAGATCACCATGGACCAAACGGCCAGGAATTCGGATTGCCAGTTCTGCAGGGTCCGGTTCCAGAACTCCGGGGAGCCCACATACTCACCCCAGCTGCCCGGATCCTGCAGGTTGCCGATCTGGCTCTCGGCGAAGGCACTGAAACCGCTGATCGACTGCACCAACCAGGACGCCACGAAGATGGCGCCCATGACCAGGCCCAGCGAGTTCGAGAAGACTTTGGCACGCCAGCCGCCCGCCTTGGCCCACTTGGGTGAATCCGGCCGTGCGAACCGGGCCAGGAGCTGTTCCTTGTCCGACTCCTTGCCCCGCTTGTCCAACTCCTTCGACTCGGGTGAGCCTTTCTGCACCAACCAAATGCTGATCAGGATCAGCAGCAGGAACTGGAGGTATTCGGACTGCCAGTTTTCGGAAACGTCTACCGCAAAGCTGGACGATGCCACGTACTGCCAGAACGAGATGGTTTCCAGACCGGAGGCGATCTGCTCCTCATTGAAGGCGGCAAGCCCGGAGAACGCTTGGCCAATCAGCGAGGCGCCGAACAGAAGGCCGAAACACGTGCTCAAGCCGTTGGTGAGCAGCGGGTTGTGTTTCATCGGGCCATCACCCCGATGGCCGTCATGTAAATCAGCCCGGCGGTGATGACTCCCAGCAGGATCCAGAAGGACCAGCGCATCTCAGCTCCCGTCCACTTCGCAGTCGTACGGGCGTTCGCCCCGGAAGGTGCAGCCCGCGCCGAGGACCTTCCAGCGGTCGCCCGATCGGGTCAAGAACATGGTGTCCGTGTCCAGCACCACCTGGGCGTTCCGCCCGTACGCCTGGCTCCAGGTCACCTTTCCGGCAGCGGGCAGATCCAGCTGCAGGATCTTCCCCGAGCAGCTGCTGGGTTCGTCGCCCTCAATCTCTTCAACCGCCACCGGGGCCAGGAAAGCGCACGCCGCGGCCCCGTCGCCGGCTTGGACCGCGGCCAGGAACCCGCTTGCTGCGGCAGCGGCATCCTCACTGCCCGGGTTCAACGATGCACATCCGGCGGCTCCGAAGGCCAGCGCCAGGAGAGCTGCCAGCGGCGGAAGGCGCCGCAGCCGCTGGCTGAAACGACTCGTATGCATTTTTCCTCCTGCCCGGTCAGTACCCGGACAGCAAAGGTTCCAAACGGTGCCCCGCTGAGCGCTTGTCGATCAGGCAGGCAGCCGGCGGGCATTGCGCAGCCGCCGCACCAGCTTCAAGGCCGGCGAAGGCAGCACGGTGCGCAGCTTCGAGCGCATCTTGCGGCGCTGCACCGCGGCCAGCCGTTCCGGATCCGTCACCAGTTTCCCGGCCCGGGCCCGTTCGGCGAAATTCACCAGCAGCTCGTCCAACGGCACGGTTGGGGCATGGAAGTAGTTGTCCCGCAGCCATCCGTGGTCGGGGTGGCGGAACCGGCCGGCCACCAGATCGTCCAGATTCCCCACCAGCCCGGAACCGTCGAAGACCTTGTTCAGCATCTGCTCGGAGAGGCCGAAGTCGTCCAGGATCAGCACCGGCAGGCCGGCGTCGAGCGCCTCCAGGGCGGCCGTGGAGCTGACCGTAACCATGGCCGCGGCCGGCGTGAGCTGAGCGGACATGGGACCGGTGCAGAACTCCAGCTCGTGCCCGCCGACGGCGCGGGCCGCCACCAGATCCGCCCAGAGCTGGTCGAAGGGGTGCTGCTCCAGGTGGGTCTGCGGCTCGCCGGCCCAGGCCCGCAACTTCACCCGCACCGACAGTTCCGGCCGCCGACGCGCCAAGGCCGCCAAGGCCTGCAGGATGGCCACGCGCTGGTCTCGCTCCACCGGAACCTTGGCCTGCGGAGCGAAAACCACCGAACGCAGCGGGACCGGCTGCGGTTCCGGACGGCCCGGCGAGGCCAGGAACGGCAGCCGCGAAACCAGGATCCGCTGCGGCAGCCTCATGGTATCGGCCAGATCGCTGAACGCGCGGCATTCGGCATGACTGTGCGTGACGAAGGCGTCGCCGAGGGCGCGGTAGTGCAGCGCCTTGCGGGTGGCCGGGAAAGCGACGCCGGGCAGTGCTGACAGCAGCGCCGGCCGGCGCGGCAGCCGGGAGGCCTGCGTAAAGACTTCTTCCACCACGGGTCCAGTGGCCGCTGCCAGCACGACGTCGGCGCCCGCCAAGGCGCTCTTCAGCGCCGACGCGGGGATCACCCGGGGCGCCTTGCCGGCCAGGAATGTCCCGGGGGTGGCTGCCTGGATCTGTTCCAGCGTGGGCAGGATGGGGGAGCGGACCAGCAGCACTTCGCGCTCCCAGCCCTCGCCGAGGGATTCCAGCGTGGCGCAGGCAAACTTCAGGTACGAATCGCTGTCGGCGACCGCCAGCACGCGGAACGGGCGGACCGGAGTGTTCCCGCCGACTGCGGACTCGGCCGTGCTGTGCGGTCCCAGTGTCATCGCTTGCCTCCATCGCGCAGCGAACTGCTCAGGTGCCGGCGCAGTTCTTCCGTTGTCTCCGGCAACCACCAGTCGCCCGGTACCGGCTGTCCTTTCAGCGGAACGCCGGACGGGGTCAGGATCAGGCGCAAGGAGGCCAAAACCGTGGAGGGCAGCGCGCGGACAACCTGCCCCGGCCGCAGCCCGCGCAGGCGCATTTCCACCGGAATCGTGTGCTGCTTGACGCGGATCATCGGGTGGGCGTCCAATTCGTTGAGCAGGTCCGGCTGTTCCCGGCGGTGCGGGAAATAGGCCACCGGTCCTTCCTCGGTCAGCGACCGCACCCAGTCCTTGTACGGCTGGGGCCGGATCAGCTTGTCGGCGGGCATGGCCGAGCCCACCACGATGGTTGGTTCGTGGATGGTCTCGGTGACCGGCTGGGTGCCCAGCCACTCAAACCGGTGCCGTTCCAGATGGCCGCCGAGGGCCCTGAACTTCTTCTCCACGGCGTCGGGCACAGACAAAGCGGTGAACACCAGCAGCCGGCCCTGGCTCGCCATCCGGCGCAGGGTCCACCACGTGGCCAGGCCCAGCGCCTTACGCCGCATGGTCGGCACGGCCCGCGGACGGATCAGCGGCGTGGGCCCGTCGCTGACCAGCATCTTTAGCAGGCTCAGTGTTGCCAGGCCGTCGTCCACAATGACCAGTTCGTCAGCGACCACGCCGCGCAAGAGTTCGGTCTGCACCTTGCCCGAATAGGCGTCGCCGGTCACCCAGCGGTCCAGCTTCCGGCTGCGGACGGCGGGCAACGCGGACGACGGCGGTGTGAACCGCACGCCGCTCGGTACCTGTGCCATCAGCGACTTCAGCGTGCTGTCCATGCCGACGGCGTCGCTGCGCGGGTGGATCAGGGTTTCCTGTCCCAGCAGGCCGGCACCGTGGGCCTCGACGGCGCTGAGCAACTGCAACGGCGACTCGGCCCAGACGGCGGCGCGGCCGAAGCGCGGACGAACCAGTTCGCTCCGGTGCCCCGGCCTGGCGACGGATCCGGGCTTCGGGTGGGCCAGCCTGCGGTCCACTACCGGGCCCATCTGGGGGAGGAACGCTGCCGTGATCGCTGTCTGTGTCATCACGTCCGCCTCACGAAGCGACAGCCGATTTGAGCTTGCGGACGGCACGTCGGCCCATCCGTTCAACCCTCGCCAGCGGACGCGCGCCGATTGCAGGGGGCAGGCCGCCCGGCAGTTGAAGCTTGGTCAGCCGCCGCCGCTTGAAGTAGCGCATCTCGGGTCCGTCCTTGATGCTGAGCAGGTAAGTTTCCGCGCCGGGGCGGGCCAACGCCAGCGTATCCGGCTGCATGCAATACGAGACCGCCTCGACCAGCGGCTGCAGACGCCGAGCGGCCGGAGTGCCCGCGCCTTCCTGGTCCGGCGCCTGGACGTCCCGTTCCAGCACGGCGTCGATGATGGTGACCGGCACGCGGTTGCTGTTTTCGTATGGACTCAGCCGCTCCAACAGCAGCGCCGTCCCGACGGCTGCGGCGTCGAAGTTGAACAGATATTTGGCTGTCAACAGGGCCGTGGAGAAGCAGCTCACCACCAATTGCGGTTCAAGCCGCTGCATGACCACTTCGGCCGGGGCGGAGGATTCCAGGATGTCCAGCTGCATCCCAAGTTCCCGGGCCGAGGCCTCAATGGAGCGGACGGCTCCCGGCCCGGCACTGGGGTGGGGTTTGAACACGCAGTGCCGGATTCCCCGGGCTTTGGCCGTTTCGATCATCCGGCGGTGAAGCGTCACTTCTTCCTCGGCCGAGAGGATCCCCAGATCGGCCAGGTACTGGCCCAGCAGCAGGGCCGTTCCGGCGCCGTGCCGGGCTGCCGGAAGGGCAAGCGGCGGCAAGGACCGGTCCAGTTCTTCCATGGCTCGGCGCAGCGCAGCCGGATCCACCGGAACCAGTTTCGGACCGTGTTCGCGCAGCAACTGCGGGCGCAGGCCCGGAACCAGGTCAACGTACAGCAGGGAGTCCAGCCGCTGCGCCACGGCCAACGGGACGGGGTTCCGGGTGGGGCCGTAGCTCATCAGGCCGTCCGAATGCACGGAGACCCTGGCGCTGGCGAAGATACGCGCCAACGCGATCGCGGGGTCCACCTGGATGGATTCGACGTAGAGGTGCACCGGGTCGCCGCCCAGTTCCCATTCCGAACGCAGCAGTCTCTGCCACAGGTCAAGGTCTTGCTCACGGGGATTGAACTGGCCGGGCCGGCGGGGCCAGAGCAGGCTGCTCAGGTCCACGACGCGGTCAAATCGGCCGGCCGCCTCGGTGAACCCCGGGGACTCGTGGAACGGAACGCTGATTTCCGGAATCATCGCGTTGTTGGTCAGCACCAGAATGCGTTCATTGTCCGTCTGCGGCAAGGCGGCGTCGTCGATGGCCGCTGCCAGCGAGACGCACTGGTACAGCGTTGAGACGACAAAAAGCTCTTTCACTTCACTGCTCCGATTGCTGATTCCAGCGTCTTGCACCGGCGGTCGCCCAGCGACTGCAACCCGGCCGCGACCGCGTGGGCCGGAAGGCCGGCCACGGCAGCGCGCAGGCCGGACGTCAGCTCCTGGCGGACGGGCCGGGTCATGGAATCCGACCGATCGAGGTGGTGGCACGCGATGGCCAGGAACTGCCGGATGGCTTTGGGCCGGAAGCGGTCTGCCTCGCGGTCTTCCGCCACCAACCGGAAGACTTCGGCGTAGCTGCGCAGGAAATCCAGCTGCCGGCGGTCGAAGACCTGGCTCAGCGACGTCGCGACGCCGCGTCGATAGAACGCGCCCAATTGGTCCGAGACCGCATAGGAAGCTGCCTGCAGATGCAGGCGCCAGATCCAGGGACGGTCTTCGGCGGTATGCAGGCCGTCGAGGAAGTGCAGCAGGCCGGCCTCTTTGAGCGCGCCGTCGAAGATGCCGAAGGGCGCAAACGGGTAGTCGACCATGGTCGAATCGTCCGAAGGCCCGATGTCGCTGCGGGGATCGAGGGCGACGCCGCGCACCGCTTGCGGGGCCCGGTGGACGGTCCGGACTCCGTTGGTGTGGCGGATGTGGTCCACCCGGAGGAAGTCCACGCCCAGCTGCCGGATTTCTTCGGTAATCCGGGACAGATGCCGGGGGGCGTACCAGTCATCCGGATCGAAGAAGGTGATGTACCGTCCCGTGGCGGCGTCCAGACCCTGGTTGCGCGCCGCGGCCAGGCCGCCGGCGGTGTCTTTGCGGTGGATCTGCAGGCCGGGGAGCCGGCCGGTGAAGGCGGCGGCCAGCTCCCCGGTCCCGTCGGTGGAACCGTCATCGATGACGATGATTTCCATCACCGAGGGATCATCGAACTGGCGGGTCAGGCTGGTCATCGCGTCGCGG
>NZ_JBFBGZ010000025.1:0-9289 GCF_040684925.1 Arthrobacter sp. NPDC089319
ACATGGCTAGACTTCTACAACCACCACCGGGCACACAGTGCCATCGGAGGCCGCCCACCCATCAGCCGGTGTAAACAACCTGCTGTCTAAGTACAACTAGCAAGCGTAGGACGGGGAGAAAGAGGCGCTCTAGTCCGTTTCACGTGAAACGAACTAGGGTGCTGGCGATCTAAAACGGAGGATTGAAGCGGAGAACGTCGTCCAACGCAAGCGTCCCCGTCGGCTCGTCGTCCTCTTCTAGTAGGTAAAGGCGCTGGATTGCGATCACGATGGAATCGGCCAAGATCTGGCGGTAGATCGGATCGGCAAGCCGGGAAGAATCGAGCGGACTGCTCAAATAACCGATGTCCAGCTGAACAGACGGCGTGCTGGGTAGGCGGAGAATGTCCCAGCTGCGGCCGTGAAGTCCCAAGGAGGTGGATCCTGTACGAGCGACGACCTCCTTCAGGATCAATTCCGCAGCACGATGGCCGATAGGAGAGCGCACCTCGCCGGATTCAGGGCGGCCCCAGAAGAAAGCGCTAACACCGTTAGCCGCAGGTTGGGGCAACCAATCACAGTGGATGGCGATGCTCAGGCTAGGGGACGTGGCTTTGATCAGATCAGCGCGGACGTCGCTCCCATCCACAGGCTGTTGATCTATGATCTCAACACTCGCCCCAAGTTCCGTGAGGATCTTCCCTACACGGCTGGATACGTCACTGGCGACGAATTTCTCTGTGAGAGGCTGACCTGAGGAAGCGTCGGCGACTGTTGCTTCTGCGCCCACCCCAGAACCAGGCGCGATGGCGATGGTGCGGCCGCGCAAGTTTGCTGATGCTTGGCTGAGGCGTTCGTAGTCGCGGAGGGAAAACGCTTGGCTCGGACTGATTGTCCGGTTGATGCGCTCCATCGCTGAAATCAGTATTCCGTCTGCGACGCCGGTAGCTTCGAGGCCAAGGTTCAGTTGCAGTTCACGAACGGCCAGATGGGTTCGTTGCCCGTATTCGCCATCTATGTGCCCATAGTAGAACCCGAGAAAAGAAAGCTGGCGCTGCAACTCCGTGACGTCGTCTCCTCGAAGCACGGTGCGCGCTGGGTCATACACAAGCCGGCGGGAGCCGAGTTTAAACTGGGCCTCGGCCAATGCTCTTTCCGTCTCGGGGCCCGCGACGCCGTCGACCATCAAACCCCGCTGCTGCTGGAAGGTGCGGACGGCAGCATCCACATGGTCATCAAACACATTGGGGTTGTTTACTTGGTCCGGGGCAAGATACGCCATAGAAACGCCAGCGCGTAGCAGCCCTTCACGGAGGGCTACTACGCGCCGACTGATGTCTGAACGGCGCAGACTCTGGTCTGTCGCGTCGTTTTCCATCTCGCTAGTTGAGGAACTCAGCGAATTCCTGCTCGATGACCTGCTTCGGCTTCGCTCCGATGGAAGTCGCGGCCACCGCGCCGTCCTTGAAGACGTAGACAGCGGGGATGGACGTGATGCCGTACTGCGCTGCCGTCGCGGGATTGTCATCGACGTTGAGCTTGACGACTTCGACCTTGCCGGAGTGTTCGGCAGCGATGTCATCGAGGATGGGCGAGAGCATGCGACAAGGGCCGCACCACTCTGCCCAGAAGTCTACAATCACGGGCTTGGAGGACTTCAGGACATCCGCTTCGAAAGTAGCGTCGGTGACATCTTTTGCGTTGCTCATGCTGTTCTCTCTTTCTCGAACCGGTTTCAGACGGTTGCGGGCTCGGCAATGCCGGCGTGGCTGCTAGCGAGGTCGGCCAGGTAGTGTTCCACATCGATGGCGGCGGCGCAGCCGCTGCCCGAGGCGGTGATGGCTTGGCGGTAGGTCGGGTCAATGACGTCGCCGGCTGCGAAAACCCCGGGCAGTGAGGTCTTGGAGGACCGGCCTTGAACCGCAATGGTGCCCTCGGGCGTCAGTTCCAACTGATCTTGGACAAGGGAGACCCGGGGATCATTGCCAATGGCGACGAAAACGCCTGTCACCGGCAGCACCGACTCAGAACCATCGACCGTGTTCTTAAGCTTCAGCGCGGAGACCTTGTTCTCGCCCTCCAGCCCGATGACTTCCGAGTTCCAGACGAACTTAATCTTCTCGTGCGCCAAGGCGCGTTCCTGCATGATTTTGGAAGCACGAAGGGTGTCGCGGCGGTGGACAACCGTGACGGAGTCCGCGAACTTGGTGAGGAAGAGGGCTTCCTCCATGGCAGAGTCGCCTCCGCCAATCACTGCGATGTCCTGGCCCTTAAAGAAGAAACCGTCGCAGGTTGCGCACCAGCTGACGCCGTGTCCGGCGAGGCGCTTTTCGTCGGGAAGTCCCAGTTCACGGTATGCAGAGCCGGTGGAAATGATCACCGAATGCGCCAGGAAGGTTTCGCCGGATCCGATGGTGACCTTCTTGACGTCGCCTTCGAGCTCGAGGCTTGTGACGTCTTCGAATAGGATCTCGGTCCCGAACCGCTCGGCCTGCTTCTGGAAGTTCTCCATCAGTTCCGGGCCCAGGATTCCACCCGGGAAACCAGGGTAGTTTTCCACGTCGGTGGTGTTCATCAGCTCGCCGCCTGCCTCAACAGAGCTGGCGATGAGCAGGGGATTGAGATTGGCTCGTGCAGTGTAAACAGCTGCCGTGTAGCCGGCCGGACCGGACCCAACGATGATGACGTCGCGGACGGACGGTGTGGTTTCTGTGCTCACTGCCTGCGAACCTCTTCCTCTGGTATTGGTGTAAACCTAGCCCGGCCGCCTTGAGCGGGCAGCAGGGCCAACACTTGTGTCAACGGCGCGTGTCGCCGGCTTATTCCGTGCTCGGGCGGCACGGCCCCCTGCAGCGGCTAGGAGACCTCGATCTCTGCCATGCGGATCCCGTAGGGCGGGCCGCCCATGGGGTTGGAGAGCTTGGGCAGCTGCGTGAAGTTGATCAGGACGTACTGGGCCTTGGGCGCAGCGCCATCCTGTTCGGGCACCGGAATGGTGGTCTTCTGCGCGGTGAAGCTTCCCTGGGCTACCTGGTTGGCTCCGTCCAAGGTTGGCTCGTCATTCAAGAGTACGGAGAAGTTTCCGCCGGTACCGCTGAGTTGAGTCAGCACCACGGAGCTGATGCTCGACGGATCCTCCAGCTCGACAACAAGCGCCATGTTCTTGGCGTAGCCGCCGAAATTGTCCGACACGTACTGAAAGCTGGCCCAGTAGGTAGCGGGGTTGCCGTCGACGGCTTCGGACAGCTTGCCATCGTTCTCAGCGTCCAGTTCCTGCATGTCCGGAACCTGCCGGGTGAGGTCGGCGATGACCGGCTCGACAACTTCGGCGGCGGGAGCCGATTCTTCTTCAGCACCGGTTTCCGCCGGACTAGAAGCGGCGCCGGTTTCATTTCCGGCCTCCGACCCATTGGCGACGGGGCCGCCGCGGAAGAGATTCAACTGGCTGACCGCCACGACGATCGCGACGACCAACAACACGGCCAGCAATCCGCCCACCAGCAACTTGGACGACCTCGGGCTGTTGCGTTCCTCGTCGTCGTACTCGTCGTATTCGTAATCGTCGGCCTCGGGCTGATTGCTCGTGCGGGCTGCCGCGGGGAACACGGCGGCGGAGCGGGCCTCGGCCTCATCGCCGTCGTCCTCCGGCCACAGACTGACCCTGGGCTTCTCAGCGGCCGGCTGGGCGGCTGCCGGCCGGGAGGCCGGAACCTGCCGCGAGACAGGTGCCGTCGCCGGGCTGGCGGACGCAGGTGCGGGCGGCGCGGACGGTGGCGGCGGCACGTGTGCGCCGGCCGAGGCAGCCGCTGCGGCGGCTCCTGCGGCGGCACCGGCGCCAGAGGCCGAGCCTTCCGGCTGCCGGCCGAACCGGGCTTTGGCGGTTCCTTCCGGCGCGTTCTTGCCCAGCTTGGGCAGGTCTAGCTTGTTCAGCCGGTCGCGAAGGCTTTGCCGAGGCTCGTCCTCGTACTCCTCGTACTCGTCCTCGTACGGCTCCGGTTCGGTGGAGCGCACCTGGCCGAAGATTTCGGAACCGAGGGTGTCGGTAAAGAAGGGCTCCACATACGGGCCGTCCCGCTGGATGACCAAGTCCAGCAGGTCGGCGGCCTGTGCCTCGTTGGTGACCAGATAGGTGACCCCGTCGGCGTTGCCAAGGTCCAGGATCTGGACGTTGCTGGCCCGCTCGCCGGTGGCGATTTCGCGGGCGCTCATGGCGACCTGGCTGGCATTTTCCGGTGCAGATACCAGGATGCTGACCGGCCGGTTGAGCACCTGGTCCACGCCGTCGAGGACCAAATCGTGTTCGGCGGAGGCAAGCACTTGGGCTGTGACCTTGTAACGGCCACCAAGCAGCATGCCCACATCAACTGGCTGCGGCACTAGTTCCTCCCGGCTGTCCTGGACTGGCGCCCCTGACTAGATAATTTGATTTCCATGCTAGCCGGTGCCGGAGCCGATTCCCGTTTCCGTCAGGCGCGTCCGGGCAACCGATTCATGATCGGCGCCAGGAAGTCCTGCAGTTCCTGGACGCGCAGGGCACGCAGCAGCAGCAGGTAAACGGCGGCCATCACCAGTCCGACGACGGCGATGGTCACCATCGCGGCGGCAATGGACTGCCAGGCGAATCCGCCAGGAGCGTAACCCCCGAACAACCACAGCACTGCCGCGCCCACCAATCCGGAGCCCAGTGCCGCGTAGCCGAGGCGGATATAGGTGTCCACGACCCGCCCCGCGCCGTAATCTCCCAGACGGCGCCGGGCGAAGTGATGGGCCAGCACGGCAGAGACCACATGGAACACAGCAAACAGCAGCGCCAGCGCGTAGACCACCATGGTGGGGTCCACCAGCCAGGCGATCAGCATGGCCAGCACTACCGAGGCGCCGGAACAGATGGCCTGCATGATCAGCGGTGTCTTGGCGTCTTCCTCCGCGTAGAACACTCGTCCCAGGAAGAAGTAGATGCTCATGAAGGGCATGCCCGCCGCCACGATGGCAAGGACCTGGCCCATCGACGCGGCGGAGGCTGCAGCGGTGGGCCCGGATCCCGCAAACAGCCGGGCCAGCGGGCCGGCCAGCACCACCACCGCGGCGGAACCAAAGACGGAGGCGACGCCGATGGTGCGCAGGCCGGAACTCACCGTGCTGCGGACGTCGTCCACCGCGCCGGCCGATTGTTGGTGGGACAACCTGTTAAACAGCACCGTGGCCACGGAAAGGACGAACACCGAATGCGGCAGCATGGCGATCAGCTGGGCCGTGTTCAGCGCGTACTCGCCGGGGACCGATGCGCCGGATCCGGCCAGTTCAGCGCGGGCAGCGGTGGCACTGGAAGCGATGGACCCATAGAAGAGATAGGCAGTGTTGGCGATGACCATGGTAGCCAGGCTCCACAGCGCCACCTTGCCGGTGGCGGCGAAGCCCATACCGCGCCAGCCGAGCTTGAGCTTCAGACCCAGCCCCAGCCGCCCCAGCGGCCACAGCAGGATGAGGGCCTGCAGCACGATGCCCAGCGTGGTGCCGCCGGCCAGCACCGCGGTCTGCGCGCCGGTCCAAAGTTCCGGATCGCCCCTGCCGGGCAGGTAGCGGCCGAACAGCGCTATGTAGAGTCCCAAGGTGCCGATGGCCACCACATTGTTCAGGGCAGGAGCCCACATATACCAGCCGAAGCGTCCGTGGGCGTTGAGCACCTGGCCCACCACTGCATACAGGCCGTAGAAGAAAATCTGCGGCAGGCACCAGATGGCGAACACGGTGCCAAGCTCCAGCATGACCGGTGTCCAGTCGCGGGTCAGGACGGAGATGATCGGACCGGCAAGGAGTGTTGCCAGCAGCGCAATCCCGGCCAGCACCAGCAGCGTCAGGCTGAGCAGGCGGCTGACAAAGTCGGCGCCGCCGTCGCTCTTCCGGCTGGCTTTGATGATCTGCGGAACCAGCACCACATTGAACACCCCGCCCGCCAGCAGCAGGTAGATGATGTTCGGGATGGTGTTGGCCTTCTCGAAGATGTCGCCCATCGTCGTATTGGCACCGATGGCGACGGCGAGCAGGGCGGTCCGGACGAAGCCCAGCACCCGGGACACCATGGTTCCG
This sequence comes from Arthrobacter sp. NPDC089319, assembly GCF_040684925.1. NCBI lineage: Bacteria > Bacillati > Actinomycetota > Actinomycetes > Micrococcales > Micrococcaceae > Arthrobacter > Arthrobacter sp. NPDC089319. The sequence goes on from NZ_JBFBGZ010000025.1 coordinate 6,067, forward strand.
GCCGCCATGATGGCACTGGACTTGGCCGTGCTGTGCTGCACGGGGTTTTCGGCGGGGATCTTGGTCTCGGACATCGTCCTCTATGATCTCACCTGAAAAACGGCCGCAGGGCCGCATTCGGCAGACGGCCTCAGACGTGGCCGGGCAGGACTTCGCGGGCCAGGTCTACGATCCGGCGCTCGTTCGGGAAGGACAGCTTCCGGCCGAGGTCCGCCAACGGGACCCATGCCACATCGACTGCCTCATGATCCGGGTCGTTCTCGATGGTCAGCAGGCCGCCGGTGGCCTCGAGCAGGAAGTGGTGCACGGTCTTGTGGACGCGGTGGCCGCTGACGGTGAACCAGTAGTCGATGCTGCCGAGCGTGGCAAGCACGCGACCCTTGATTCCCGTTTCTTCTTCAACTTCGCGGACCGCGGCCTCTTCATTGCTTTCCCGGCCCTCCGGGTGGCCCTTGGGCAGGCACCACTCGAGCCGGCCGCCGCGGTTGAAGCGGGCAATGATGGCCACGTTCAGGTCGCTGGTGGACGTATCCACCACCACGCCGCCGGCCGAAATTTCCTCCACGGTGGGCAGTGAATGGTGTCCGGGCGCGGCGCTGCCCACTGACGCTGTCAGCGGGGTGCGCTTCGGGGCGCTCGGAACCGGGTGTGCCATGCGTCCACTCTAACGATTTTTGTCGGGACCCGAGGATGTCGACGCCGAGCCGCCGGGACATTGTTAAACATCGTGCCCGGCATCTGGCACGCTTAAGTCACTATGGTTCACCTTTTTGGTTCGCAGTTCCCGTCCGCTTCCGGCTCCAACGCCCCGTCCCTGGCGTTGCCGGCCGTGGTAATTGAACTCGGAGAGCTTTTCGCGGACGCGGGCCACGAACTCTCGCTGGTCGGTGGACCCGTGCGCGACCTGTTCCTGGGCCGGATCTCCCCGGACCTCGATTTCACCACCGACGCCGATCCGGACGCCACCATCGCCGTCGTCAAAAAATGGGCGGACACGTTCTGGGAGATCGGCCGCGACTTCGGCACCATCGGCCTGCGCAAGGGCCAGCACACCATCGAGGTGACCACCTACCGGGCGGAGGCCTACGACCCGGATTCCCGCAAGCCCGTGGTGGCGTTCGGAACGTCCTTGGAGGACGACCTGTTCCGCCGCGATTTCACCATGAACGCCATGGCGCTGCGGCTGCCCTCGCTGGAACTGGTGGACCCGTGCGGCGGCGTGAAGGACCTGCACGCCGGACTGCTGCGCACCCCGGGCGCGCCGTCGTCGTCGTTCTCCGATGATCCCCTGCGGATGATGCGCGCGGCGCGGTTCGCCTCTCAGCTGGGGGTCACCGTGGCGCCCGAGGTGTCGGCGGCGATGAAGGACATGGCCGGCCGGATCGAGATCATCTCCGCCGAACGCGTCCGCGACGAGCTGGTCAAGCTTGTCAACGGCAAGGACCCGCGCACTGGTGTGGACCTGCTGGTGGACACCGGGTTGGCTGACTTTGTGCTGCCCGAAGTTGCCGCGCTGCGGCTGGAGATCGATGAGCACCACCGGCACAAGGACGTCTATCAGCACTCGCTCACCGTGCTGGAGCAGGCCTGCAGCCTGGAGACAGACGACGACGGCGCGCTGCCGGGACCGGACTTCGTCCTGCGGTTCGCCGCCCTGATGCACGACGTCGGCAAGCCGGCCACCCGCCGCTTCGAACCTTCCGGTGCGGTCAGCTTCCGCCACCACGACATGGTGGGCTCCAAGCTCACCGCCAAGCGGATGAAGAAGCTGCGCTTCGACAACGACACCATCAAGGCCGTGTCCCGGCTGGTGGAACTGCACATGCGTTTCTACGGCTATGGCGAGGCCGGCTGGACTGATTCGGCCGTGCGCCGTTACGTCAACGACGCCGGGCCGCTATTGGAGCGGCTGCACCGGCTGACCCGCTCCGATGTCACCACGCGGAATAAGCGCAAGGCGGAGCAGCTGGCTTTTGCCTATGACGACCTGGAGCAGCGGATCGCCACGTTGCAGGAGCAGGAGCAGCTCGATGCGGTGAGGCCGGACCTGGACGGCGCCCGGATCATGGCGCTGCTGGGCATCAAGCCCGGGCCGTTGGTCGGCCGCGCCTACAGGTTCTTGTTGGAAGAACGCCTGGAGAACGGGCCGGCGGCCCCGGAAGCGGCAGAAGCCAAACTGCTGGCCTGGTGGCGGGACCAGCCGGAATTCGCCCCCGTGGTCGACCAAGGCGCGCCAGCGCCGCGCGGAGACGCGGACCGGCCGTGACCACGGCAGGTCCGCATGACTTCCCGGTGCTGTGGCTGATGCGCCATGGCGAAACCGAGTGGTCGCGGGACCACCGGTACACCGGGCTGACGGATCTGGAGCTCACGCCGACCGGCGTCCAGCAGGCCCGCGACGCCGCCGCCAAGCTGGCTGGAGTCCGTTTCCGCACCGTCCTGACGTCTCCCTTGGCTCGTGCGCGCCGGACCGCCGAACTGGCCGGCTATCCGGAAGCGGAAGTGGTGCCGGAGGCACACGAGTGGGACTACGGGGACTACGAAGGACTGCAGAGTTCCGCTATCCGGGCAGTGGACCCCTCCTACCTGATCTGGACCCACGGCGTCCGCGGCGGCGAGTCGCTGCAACAGGTGGCGGACCGGGCCGACCATGTCATCGCGAAAGTCCTGGAGGGCGGAGACGGCGCGGCTTTCGGCGGTGGGGCATCCGGCGGCGCTCCCGCTGGGCTCCCGCCCGACCCCGGCATGCGGTCGCCCGAAGCGTCCGGAGCGTCCGAAGCGTCTGAACCGAGGCAGGTGCTGCTGGTGGCGCATGGACACTTCCTCCGCGTGCTGGCCGCCCGGTGGCTCGGGATGGAACCGGTCGAGGGCCGGCATTTCGTTCTGGAAACTGCCGCCGTCTGCCGGTTGGGCTGGGACAAAAGGACGCCCGCGATCGCCGGCTGGAACCTCTAGCCGGCCGATGTGGCCGCTGGCACAACCTCCAGCCGACCGAGCAGGTGGCCGTTGGCTGGGCGACTCGCACGCCGGCTCTCCAGGACCGCCTCCTGCCGGTGCGCCGTCAGCCGGTGCAGCCCCCAGGGAACGTGGCCACAATCGACTGGCGAATAGGTGCTGCGACACGCCGCTGTCATGTCTCAGGTCCTCGTGGACAGTTCATGTCTCAGGTCTTCATTGACAGTTGTTGTCTCAGAGGTTTGTAGACAATTGTTGTTGGGCGATG
>NZ_JBFBGZ010000026.1:0-4959 GCF_040684925.1 Arthrobacter sp. NPDC089319
GCTGCGCCAATACTTCCCCAAGGGCACCGACCTCTCCGTCTACGGACCCGAGGACCTCGAACACGTAGCCCAGGAACTGAACGGCCGGCCACGCAGAACGCTCGACTGGGACTCCCCAGCCGAGCGTCTGCGTGACTTACTCTTGACTACCTAGCCACCTACGGTGTTGCAACGATCCCTAGAAACCGCCGGCATCGCCGTCAGGTGGCGGAAGCTCCGCCGTCGTTGCTGGGGCTTAGAGCCAGCCGGCCGGATCCACGGTCTGGCCGTCCTTCACAACCTCGAAGTGCAGGTGGCAGCCGGTGGAGTTGCCAGTGGTGCCCAGCTCGCCGATGCGCTCGCCTTGGGCGACCTTTTGGCCCAGCGAAACACCGATCGACTGCAGGTGGTTGTAGGTGGTCTTCAGGCCGCCGCGGTGCTGGACCACAATGCGGTTTCCACCGCCGCCCACCTGGAAGCCTGCCTCAACGACCTTGCCGCCGTCGGAAGCGTTGACCGGGGTGCCGCAGCCCATCGCGTAGTCGATGCCGGTATGCAGTTCGCCGGCCGCGCCGGTGATCGGATTCGACCGGTAGCCGAAGCCGGAGGTCTGCTTCATATGCGGAATGGGGGCCTTCAGGCTGCCGGTCGCGAAGCCGGCGGTCTTGGCCTTGGCCGCATCGGCCTTTTTCGCGGCAGCGATGGCCGCCGCCTTCTTCTTGGCGGCCGCCTGGGCCTTCGCCTTCTTGTCCGCGGCGGCCTTCTGATCGGCCGCGGCCTTCTTGGCAGCGTCGTCAGCCTTCTTCTTTTCGGCGGACGCGGCGGCAACCTTGGTCTTTTCCTGGGCGGCCTTGCTGGCAGCCCAAGGCCGGTCGAACCGGAGGTCGGCTCCCTTGGCAGCCTGGACGCTGACCGCGCTGTTGTTGGATACGGGTTCGGTGCGAACCAGTTCTTTCGCGTCGCCAGCGTGGGCCACCGGGATGGCAATCACTGCCAGCATGCCGGCGGTTGCGGCTGCAATGCCTGCCTTGCGGGCAACCGAGTGGGCCGCGGCGGGCGCTTCTGCGCGGCGGCGGCCAGCGGGTTCTCCGGCAGAGCGGGAGATCAGGGACAGGGGCGACGTACGGGTGTCGGAACGGCGACGACCGCGGACAGGAGTGTTCACAGGGATTCCTCTCATGCGCCTGCGAAGTTAGCTGTCGGATTCGAGCGAGAGCTCACTCGGTCCTGCCGGCATAGCCGCGGGAAGCCGGCTTGCCTCTGAGGACTTCACCCCATGGTGCCCCCCAGCACCGTACGTGGTTCCTCCGCCCCTGCCTTCGACACAAAGCTCGATATCTTATGGTCCGCCGGCAGGGTTCGACGGGCGGACCGGGCCTACCTTCATAGTAGGAACTGCATCCAATTTACTGGAGCGACACGCGGTGTTACAACTTCGTTATCCGTGTTCCTAGTCACGGGGAAGTGCCGGTGGTCCCGGAGTCGCTCCAACGACCAACCGTGATCCGGCCGCCATGCAAGCCGATCATTGCCGTCATCCGGCAGCTCACCCCATCAACCAGGCCGCCGTCTGCGTTCGGCCGGAGATCTCATTGCGCTCGCCGGCCTGTACCCGAACGCTGGCCGGAAAGTAGCTGTGGCGCCGTTCTTCCAGCCGCTGGCGGGACTTCGGCGAGGGAATCGAGGTGCCCTTGCTTCGGTCGCAGCTCGCGCAGGCCGCCACGAAATTGGTCATCACGGTGGACCCGCCCTTCTTCCAGGGGAAGAAATGGTCGCCGGTGGTGGCCGGGTTCGGGCAACGGCGGCGCCGCGCAACCTCCAGTTCGCACTGGCCGCCGGCTCGTGCCAACCCTTCGCGGCGCTGCTCCCGGTTAAATTTGCGCAGCGGATCCCGGCGGCGCACATCGCGGGAGCGCCGGATCCGTGCAACAACGGCCACCGCCACCAACGCGAGGACCGGCGGACCGATCCAGCCCAGCACGGGCCACGCCGCCCGGACCAGTGCTTCGGCGCCGACGCCAACGAGAAGCTGCCGGATCCCCTGCAGCAGGCCGGTACCCAGGATGGCCGAGACCACCGCATAGGCCAGCCACGCCAAGGCAGCGACGAAGGCCCACAGCGTGATCCGCCGCGACCAGTAAATCATCCCCAGTTCAGACATCTCCCCACCCGAAGTCCCCCAGCTCCGCGAGTCAATCCGCCATCAGGTTAGCCGAGGCACCCTGTGAATTCCTCGGCCCACCAGCCCGGCCTACAACGCGGCCGCTCCGGCCTCGGCCACCGACTGGTCCTGCTCGCCGGAGCCGCCGCTAACGCCGATCGATCCCACCACCTGGCCGTCCCGGGAGAGCGGGATGCCGCCGGCGAAGATCATGATCCGACCGTGGTTGCTGGCGTGGATGCCGTAGAACTGATTGCCCGGCTGGGAATTGTCGCCCAGGTCCTTGGTCTGGATGTCGAAGGCCCGGGACGTGAAGGCCTTGTTGATCGAGATGTCGATGCTGCCCAGCCACGCTCCGTCCATCCGCACATGCGAGACCAGGTTTCCGCCCGCGTCGGCCACGGCAATGTTCATTGGCTGGCCGATCTCCGCGGCCTTGGCCTCCGCGGCGGCAATGACCCGGCGCGCATCTTCCAGAGTGACGGTGTGCATGGTTGCTCCTTGATCGAAGGCCGCGGGGCGGTCCTAGTGGATGTCATCGTTGGGACTGAGCACGTAGGTGGCGGCGGCTCCGGCGCCGAACGTCGCGCGGCCCTTCGGCGCGTCCCCCAGAGAAGGGCTGTCGCGTTGACCGCCTTGGCGATCGGCACCCTGTCGCAGCCCATCGCTTCGACCGTCCCGGTTTCCTGATAAGCGACCGCTCGAGTGCTGCTCATGGAGGATCCTCTCTGATCCGGACCGGAGCCACGGGTGGATAGGTGCCACCGTAGCCCTCGAGGCGCAGGGCTGGCTAGGGTTGCATCTCCGCGTCCTCGACCCAGCGATTCCGCCCGGCCCCCTTGTGGCCCCGCACGCGATCCGCAAGGGTGGACCCCATGGGTGCGAACGCAGCGGCAGGCCGGATGGTGGGCGCGGATGTCATCGTGGTGGGTGCCGGGCTCTCCGGCCTGGTGGCCACCGCCGAGTTGACCGAGGCCGGGCGTCACGTGCTGCTGGTGGAACAGGAATCGGAGGCCAACTTGGGCGGCCAGGCCTGGTGGAGCTTCGGCGGCCTGTTCCTGGTGGATTCGCCGGAGCAGCGCCGGCTGGGTGTCAAGGATTCGGTAGAGCTGGCCTGGCAGGACTGGCTGGGCACCGCCGGCTTCGACCGGCCGGAGGACTACTGGCCGCGCCGCTGGGCCGAGGCCTACGTGAACTTCGCCGCGGGCGAGAAGCGGGCGTGGCTGCGCGAGCGCGGACACCGGATCTTCCCGGTGGTGGGTTGGGCCGAACGCGGCGGCTACGACGCGAGCGGACCCGGCAACTCGGTGCCCCGCTTCCACATCACGTGGGGGACCGGTCCCGGCCTCGTGGAACCGTTCGCGCGCCGCGTGCGGGAAGCGGCCGACGCCGGACTGGTCACCTTCGCGTTCCGGCATCGGGTGGACGGTCTGCTAACCCGAGACGGCGCGGTCACCGGGGTGCGCGGCAGCATTTTGGAATCGACGACGGCGGAGCGCGGCCACGCGTCCTCACGCACCGTGGTGGGGGATTTCGAATACCCGGCCGGCGCCGTCGTGGTGACCTCCGGCGGCATCGGCGCGGACCTTGACGCGGTGCGGCGGAACTGGCCGCAGCGTCTGGGCACGCCGCCGGGCCACATGGTCGCCGGTGTACCCGAATACGTGGACGGGCGGATGCTCGGCATTGCGCAGGCGGCCGGTGGCCGGGTGATCAACCCGGACCGGATGTGGCACTACGTGGAGGGCGTCCGGAACTGGGATCCGGTGTGGGCCCGGCACGGCATTCGGATTCTGCCCGGTCCCAGCTCGCTCTGGCTGGATGCAACCGGACAGCGGCTGCCGGCGCCGCTGTTTCCCGGGTTCGACACCCTAGGCACGCTGGCGCACCTGCGCTCCACCGGACACGACTACAGTTGGTTCATCCTGAACAAGAAGATCATCGAGAAGGAGTTTGCGCTCTCCGGTTCGGAGCAGAATCCGGACCTGACCGGAAAGTCGGTGAAGGAAGTACTCAAGCGGGCGACCACGGACGTGCCCGGCCCGGTGCAGGCCTTTCTGGACCACGGTGTGGACTTCCTGCAGGCGGACACCGTGCCGGAGTTGGTGGCCAAAATGAACGAGCTGGTCAGGAAGCATCCGCTCGGCGAACCGGATGGATCGGCCGCGGTCGCAGACGCGCCGGGCGGGTCTGAAGACACCATGACACCGGCCGAACCCGTGCTGCCGGCGTTCAGCGAAGACCGGGACGGGCCGATGCTGGACCCGGCCGTGGTTGAGGCCGAGATTCAGGCGCGGGACCGCGAGGTGGGCAATGCCTACGGCAAGGACGCGCAGCTGATGGCCATCCGCGCGGCGAGACGCTATCTGGGTGACAAGTTTGTGCGCACGGCCAAGCCGCATCGACTGCTGGATCCCGATGCCGGGCCGCTCATTGCGGTGCGGTTGTCGGTGCTGACCCGCAAGACGCTCGGCGGCCTGGAAACGGATCTGCAGTCACGGGTGCTGACAGCGCACGGGCAGCCGGTTCCCGGACTCTATGCAGCCGGGGAGGCGGCAGGGTTTGGCGGCGGCGGCATGCACGGCTACCGCTCGCTGGAAGGAACCTTCCTGGGCGGCTGCCTCTTCAGCGGCCGCGCCGCCGGCCGTGCAGCCGGTTCCTGACGCATCCGTTCCCGACGCGGGCACAGCCCCAGCCGTTCCCGACGCGGCGGCTCCTGACGCGTCCGTTCCCGACGCGGGCACAGCCCCAGCCGTTCCCGACGCGGCGGCTCCTGACGCGTCCGTTCCCGACGCGGGCACAGCCCCAGCCGTTCCCGA
>NZ_JBFBGZ010000026.1:5059-6862 GCF_040684925.1 Arthrobacter sp. NPDC089319
CGCGGCCGTTCTCTAGGCGGCAACCGCTCCGCCCGGTTCCTGCTCCGGTGGCCGCCCGCCCGCCCGGTTCCGGCCGCGGTCGGGGCCGGGCCGCTCCGCTGCGATGTCCCCGCGAGTCCAAGCCACAACCGCCGCCGAGCAGGGCCGTGAGAACGAGGTCGCGGGTGGCCGGAATAAACCGGAGCAGACATCGGTTTTCCCTGTAGATGCGATTGCATGGACTATTAAGGAGAGCCGCAGTGTCAGAACGTAAGATCGTAGTCATTTCAGCCGGACTCGGGGTACCGTCCTCCAGTCGGATGCTGGCCGACCAGTTGGCTGCTTCCACGGCGGACCAGTTCCATCTGCAGGGTGTTGAAGCCGAGATCCAGATGGTGGAGTTGCGAGACTATGCGGTCGATATCGCCAACAACATGGTGACCGGTTACGCGGCGCCGAAGCTGGATGAGGTGCTCAAGGCGACGGTTGCAGCGGATGCGCTCATCGTAGTGACCCCGGTCTTCAGCGCCTCCTACAGCGGCCTGTTCAAGTCCTTCTTCGATGTGGTTGAGCCGCGCTCGCTCGCCGGCAAGCCGGTGCTGATGGGTGCCACCGGCGGCAGCGCCCGGCACTCGCTGGCACTGGACTACGCTGTCCGCCCGCTGTTCAGCTACCTGCGGGCGCGGACCGTGCAGACCACCGTCTTCGCCGCACCGGAAGACTGGGGCTCGGGCGAGGTCGGAACCAGCGGACTGTCCGAGCGTTCCGACCGCGCGGCTGCCGAACTGGTTGATCTGGTGCAGGGTGCTCCGGTGACCGAGCGCGGCCGCGGCGGTGTCGAGTCCAAGAGCTTCGAGGAGATCCTCGCCAGCGTCGGCCACTGAGCCCAGCGTCCAGCACTGAGCCCGACGAGGGCCCGGTCAGGGATCGTCACCGGCGCACCAACGCCGCGTCGCGCCCCGGACCGGGCCTTTCGTGTTGCTAAAAGCGTTCGGGCTGCTCGCCAAACTTGAAGTGCCGGCCGCTGATGCTTGCCGGCTTCACCTCCACATAGAAGTCCTTGAGGGTGGGAATCCAGGTCTCGACCGGCAGCGCCTCGGCAGCCGCAATCTCCTCCTGGGTCTGGAGCACGCGTGCGGTGCCTTTGACCACCACGCTCCACGCTTCGCCGCTACCGATGCCGTCCGCCTCGAACAGCACCCGTTCGTTGATGGTCAGCTCGGCCAACTTGGTGCCCGGCGCCGTCCGCAGGACCAGCCTGCCGTCGCGGGCTACAAAGTTGATCGGAAAGATGTCGGTTTCGCCGGCGGCGGTGAGGACGAGGCGTCCGTGCTTGGTGTTCTCCAGCAGCTTCCAAGATTGCTCGTCGGTGAGCTCAAGGATCGGGTCGTCATGTTCAAACATCATGCCGCTATCTTCTACAGTTCCGTAGAAGAAGGGAAGCCTTTGGGGGAACACTGGGCACCGGACTGGAAAGAGCCGGGGCCGTCTTCTGCCGCCCGTCGGGTGGGGCAGCAGCGGATTAAGCGGCGAGGCACCGCCGTTCGGCCGGGTGTCCGGCCAACGGCGGTGCCTGCAGGGTCAATCGCCGTGCAGTGGCACGGCAGGCCGTTGTTACTTGGCCGGGGTGATCAGCGCGGAAGCGCCGGTGCGGGCGGCGTCGAAGCGGGCGGCGACGTCGGCCCAGTTGACGATGTTCCAGAATGCCTTGACGTAGTCGGCCTTGACGTTGACGTAGTCCAGGTAGAAGGCGTGCTCCCACATGTCCAGCATCAGCAGCGGGATGGTGCCCACCGGAATGTTGCCCTGCTGGTCGTAGAGCTG
>NZ_JBFBGZ010000027.1:0-5316 GCF_040684925.1 Arthrobacter sp. NPDC089319
CAGCGCATCCAGGCCGCCTTCGAGGGCGCCGAACTGCTCGACGTCTCCCAAGACGCCATGCGCCAGCGGATGATCAAGTCGGCCGAGGAAATCGAGGTCATCAAGCACGGCGCCCGGATCGGCGACCTGGGCGGCGAGACCATCAAGGCCGCCATCCGCGAAGGCATCAGCGAGTACGAAGTGGCACTGATCGGCACCGAAGCCATGGTGCACGAGATTGCCCGCACCTTCCCCCACCGTGAAGTCCGCGATACCTGGGTCTGGTTCCAGTCCGGCATCAACACCGACGGCGCGCACAACTGGGCCACCACGCGCAAGCTGCAGCGCGGCGACATCCTGTCCCTGAACTGCTTCCCGATGACTTCCGGCTACTACACCGCACTGGAGAGGACACTGTTCCTGGGCGAGCCAGACGAGCGCTCCCTCGAACTGTGGAACGTGAACGTGGAGGTCCATCGCCGCGGCCTGGAACTGATCAAGCCCGGCGCCGTCTGCAAGGACATCGCCGCGGAGTTGAACGAGATCTACATCGGCCACGGGCTGCTTCCGAACCGCACCTTCGGGTACGGCCACTCCTTCGGCGTCCTCTCGCACTACTACGGACGCGAGGCCGGTCTGGAGCTGCGCGAGGACATCGATACCGTCCTGGAACCGGGCATGGTGGTTTCCATGGAACCGATGATCACCGTTGCCGACGGCGAACCCGGTGCCGGCGGCTACCGCGAACACGACATCCTCGTGATCGGCGAGAACAGCGTCGAAAACATCACCAAATTCGGCTTCGGCCCGGAAAACAACATCATCGACGCCTGATTGGCTGACGGAAAAATCTCAAAGTGTGTGCGGCGCGGCCGGAACCGGCGGCGCCGCACACACCGTTTAATCCGCCAGAATGGGATGCACCATGAGTGACGCTGCAGATACCACGAGTCCCAGGACCCACGCCGGCGCCCCCGACGCCCGGGGAGCCTCCGTCATCCTGAACGCCATCCAGGTGATGCGCTGCTTCAGCGTAGAGACTCCGCTGCTGGGCGTCACCGAAATCGCCACCCGTGTGGGCCTACACAAGAGCACGGTGTCCCGCATCCTGGCCACTTTGGAACAGGAAGACCTGGTGGAGCGGGATTCCTCCACCCGCCGGTTCAAGCTCGGTCTGGGCTTAATTGCTGTCACCGGACCGTTGCTCGCCGATCTGGATGTACGTCGTGCGGCATACCCTGTACTGCAAGATCTCACCGAACGCACTGGTGAAACCACCGCCCTGATGGTCTGGAATGGGAATCAGTCGGTCTGTGTCGAACAGATCGTCAGCCCCCAGCAGGTCAAACACACTACGCCGCTCGGCACCCGGTACAACACCGCGCTCAGCTCATCGGTCCAGATCTTCTTGGCCCAAGCCGGCATCGACGCCGCCCGACGCATGATCTCCGAGGGGGCGGTCATCCTGCCAGACAGCACTCCGGCCGCCTTGGATGCCTACACCGACCGACTCAAAGATGTGTCGGGCCACGGCGTCGCCGTCAATTACGGCGAAACTTCAGCCGAAGAAGTCGGCGTGGCCGCCCCCGTTTTTGACCACCGGGGGGATCTCGCCGCCTGTGTCATGCTCGCGGCACCCCGCTTCCGCATCTCTGAAGAAGTGCTGAGCACTCTCACCAAGGCTTGCAAGCGTGCTGCTTCCGAAGTGACAGTTCGTCTCGGCGGACAACCTGGGGCCTGAGCGCCAGTTTCGAAAATACGACCCGCGCGGAGCTGTCGTCCCGCCGCTCTTAGAGGCCGGCGTCTACCGGTGACGGATTCTTCGCCAAGTGGACTGCCAAGTACAGTCCTGGCAGTTTCGCGCTGCCGCGCGGGTCGCCGCCGATCAACTCGAAAATTTTCCGCAGCCGCTTGTGCAAGGTTTGGCGCTCGATGAATAGGACCCGGGCAGCTTCGGCTGAATTGCATCCGCTGATCAGCCAGGCATCGAGCGTACCGAGCATCCGAGTCCCCCGCCTGCGGTCATAGTCCAACAGTTCGCCCAGCAGTTCCTGGGTGATGCGTCCGCCCACCGGCCCGGACAGCTCACGGGCCTCCAACCGTTCGAGGAGGAAATCCTCACAGTCGCGGAAGTTGGACTCGAGATCGTCGGGCGCCCCGACGGCCTGGGTGAGACGGGCTTCAACCAGCGACGAGTGGGCATGCAGCGGAGTGGCCATCGTTGGCCCCATGGCGCCCGCCACCGCCAGACCGCGGAGGTCGGCGCGCAACCCTTCCAGGAGTTCCCGCCGCTCCTGGCGCGTCCCGCTGATACTGAGCTGGACCATGGCCCACAGGCTTTCGCCGTCCAGATAGGTCAGGGCATCGGGACACCGGGTCCGGAGTATCTTTTCTGCGACGCCCCGCGCGCTACTCAGCCCGATCCGGCGAAACACCATGACGAAGGCCGGCTGGGCCGTCGATACGCCTGCCGCTGTGCACAATTCGTGGATCTGCGAAGCACTGGCCCCGCTGACGACAGCCCGCATCAGGGCCGTGTGCGCTATCTGCTGCGCCGTCGGTCGGTGCTGCTGGGATACGGCCAGCGCCAGAATGCTGCCAATCCGCTCCCCCACCGTCTTCAGCAACTCCGGCGGGACATCCTGCCGGCTTTGGAGCCGCAACCGGGCGGACACCAGGGTGCCAACAAAAATGTCGGACTCCACGTTGACCGAGGTCGAATCGGGAGGGAAGCCGCCGGCGAACTCCAGGACGCTTCCGCTGGGATCCAGCAGCTCCACCTCGATCCGCAACGCCTGCGAGACGATGTCGATCAAGGGGCTCAGTGCCGGCCCGGACGTGGCGAGGTGGTCCGCCAAGTGCTGCGAGATGGAATCCGCGGTCTGCAGCGCCGTGACATGTTCGGACACGACTTTCCGGTTGACCTCCTCCGCAATCTCCACAAAGGGGACGACCCGCTGCAACTCGATCAGCGGCAGGCCCACTTCCTCGGCCGCCTCGACGAGTTCGGCCGACAGGGAGCGGCCAGAACCCGCAGTTTGAATCGCCAAGGCCGTCACATGCCGCGCAGCTAGGCTCCGGACGTACTCGTGTTGCGCGGCGGGCCTGAGGTTCAGCAGGGCGTCCCCGCCGCTGAGAAGCAGTTCCTGGCCACGCAGGAGCGGCGCTATTTCGAGGACCTCACTCGAATGAACCCATCTCACCGTGCCCGTATCAATCAACGCTTTGCCCGCGCGCACCAGCGGACTGGCGCGCTTCATCACGTCAAGCTCCAGCACATCCGACAACTTAACGACCATAGAAAACTCCCACGTTTAGGCGCTGTGGGCCGAACCGCAAGCGACAGAGTGTCACCGGACAAGCCCTCAAGTGGTTACCATCCGAATATACGCTGTGAGCTGCATCACCTCTACTCTGGATTCAGGCCTGCTCCGCTTCCCGTTCCAATTCATGAGGAGAACAGCCATGAGCCAGCGATCCGCCACCAAATCCGAACAAAGTACCCACAACGTAGAAGATATCCTCCAGCCGGTTCCCGAATCGGCCCGCACCACCAAGCTCTCCGGTCAGTTCTGGATCTGGGCAGGCGCCAATGTCGCGCCTATCAACTGGATCCTCGGCGCACTGGGCATCACGCTGGGCCTCAGCCTGGCGGACACTCTGACAGTCCTGATCGCCGGCAATGTCATCGGCATGCTCGGGTTCGGCTTCTTCGTCATCTTGGGCCAGCGCACCGGCGCCACTGGCATGCTCCTAGCCCGGGGTGCCTTTGGCCGCCGCGGCGCCTACTTGCCGGCCGCCATCCAAGCCGTGATCGCCATTGGCTGGTCTGCAGTCAACACTTGGGTAATTTTGGATCTCATCATGGCCCTGTTCGGAATGATCGGCTGGGTCGACCCCGAGCAATCGAATCTGGGTTGGCGGATCGCCACCGCAGCCGTGATCATGGGAATCCAGGTAGCCATCTGCTACCGCGGCTACCGGGCCATCTCCCGGTTCGAGCGCATCACCATGCCGCCGACAGTGCTGGTGCTGATCGCTATGTCCGTCGTGGCCTGGACCCAGCTCGATATTGACTGGTCGTACCAGGGCCCGGTCGGCGAGGTGCTCACCGGAATGCCCCGAATCGCAGCCATGTCCTCCATCATGACCGCCATCGGCATCGGCTGGGGCATCGGCTGGTTCACCTACGCTCCTGACTACTCACGCTTCGTCAGCAAGAAGATTCGGCCGTCCAAGCTCTACATCGTCAGCGTCTTGGGCCAGTTCCTCCCGGTTGTCTGGCTCGGTGTGCTCGGTGCAAGCCTGGCAACGAAGAATGGCAGCGCCGACCCCGGCCAACTCATCGTCGAAAACTACGGAGCCTTCGCGATCCCGGTGATCCTGCTGGTCATCCACGGCCCCATCGCCACGAACATCATCAACATGTACACCTTCAGTGTGGCCACGCAGGCTCTGGACATTCAGGTTTCCCGCAAGAAGCTCTCCATCCTGGTGGGTTGCCTCGCCATGGGAGCGGTCATCGGTTTCATGTTCGCGACCGACTTTGCCCACCTGCTGCATAACTGGATCATCGCGATCGCAGCGTGGGTGGCCACCTGGGGCGGCATCATGGCCGTGCACTATTTCGTCTTCGAGCGCCGCCACAAGAACTTCAGCTACCTGTTCCGTTCGGTTGATGACACCCAGCTGAAGGCCTTCAACCCGGCAGCTTTCATCGCCTTCTTCGCCGGTATCTTCATGACCTGGATGTGCATGTACGGCTCCGTCCCCGTGCTGCAGGGACCGATCGCCACCGCAGTAGGCGGCATCGACTTCTCCTGGCTCGGCGGAACCGTGACGGCTGCAACGGTCTACTTCGTCCTCGGCTACCCCCGGTTCAAGTCACGCATCGCAGCCGGCATCCCGCTGGGCCTCAAGGAGAGCAGCTCCGACGAGGAGTTCCTGAAGAAGTACGGAAGCTGCGAAACCGCCTTGGCGGATTCCGAAGAGCCAGTCCCCACGGACACTCCGCCCGCTCCCGAGACCCGGACGGCTGCACCCACCCCCTAAGACCACAACGGCCTCACGTATCAACAGCACTAAAGGAGAACCCATGACCATCGCTACCAGCTCAGCCAACAGCGTTTCCGAACTCGAGCGTCTGAAAGTCCTGCACAACGGAGAAAAGCAGCAACTGACCTTCTCCGATGCAGAGTTCGAACGCCGCCTGACCGGGCTGCGCGCCATCATGGCCGCCAAGGAACTCGACGCAGTCATCCTGACCAGCTACCACGGCATCAAGTACTACTCGGACTTCCTCTACACCACGTTCGGCCGCAACTACGCCCTGGTAGT
>NZ_JBFBGZ010000028.1:0-1839 GCF_040684925.1 Arthrobacter sp. NPDC089319
TGCTCCTGTTGTTTGAGAACTCAATAGTGTGCCAAGTTTGTTGATACCAATTATTTATTGGTTGAAGTGCCGTGGCGTGCCGCCCCTGTGGTGTGTCGCGGTTTTATCAGCCTGGTTTGAATTTAGTGCAGTGTCTTTGGTCGTTTTCCCGGCTATTGGTGCTGTGTCTGTTTGAAACATTAACGGAGAGTTTGATCCTGGCTCAGGACGAACGCTGGCGGCGTGCTTAACACATGCAAGTCGAACGATGATCCGGTGCTTGCACCGGGGATTAGTGGCGAACGGGTGAGTAACACGTGAGTAACCTGCCCTTGACTCTGGGATAAGCCTGGGAAACCGGGTCTAATACCGGATATGACCTGTCACCGCATGGTGGTGGGTGGAAAGATTTTTTGGTCTTGGATGGACTCGCGGCCTATCAGCTTGTTGGTGGGGTAATGGCCTACCAAGGCGACGACGGGTAGCCGGCCTGAGAGGGTGACCGGCCACACTGGGACTGAGACACGGCCCAGACTCCTACGGGAGGCAGCAGTGGGGAATATTGCACAATGGGCGCAAGCCTGATGCAGCGACGCCGCGTGAGGGATGAATGCCTTCGGGTTGTAAACCTCTTTCAGCAGGGAAGAAGCGAAAGTGACGGTACCTGCAGAAGAAGCGCCGGCTAACTACGTGCCAGCAGCCGCGGTAATACGTAGGGCGCAAGCGTTGTCCGGAATTATTGGGCGTAAAGAGCTCGTAGGCGGTTTGTCGCGTCTGCTGTGAAAGCCCGGGGCTCAACCCCGGGTCTGCAGTGGGTACGGGCAGACTAGAGTGCAGTAGGGGAGACTGGAATTCCTGGTGTAGCGGTGAAATGCGCAGATATCAGGAGGAACACCGATGGCGAAGGCAGGTCTCTGGGCTGTAACTGACGCTGAGGAGCGAAAGCATGGGGAGCGAACAGGATTAGATACCCTGGTAGTCCATGCCGTAAACGTTGGGCACTAGGTGTGGGGGACATTCCACGTTTTCCGCGCCGTAGCTAACGCATTAAGTGCCCCGCCTGGGGAGTACGGCCGCAAGGCTAAAACTCAAAGGAATTGACGGGGGCCCGCACAAGCGGCGGAGCATGCGGATTAATTCGATGCAACGCGAAGAACCTTACCAAGGCTTGACATGGGCCGGACCGGGCTGGAAACAGTCCTTCCCTTCGGGGCCGGTTCACAGGTGGTGCATGGTTGTCGTCAGCTCGTGTCGTGAGATGTTGGGTTAAGTCCCGCAACGAGCGCAACCCTCGTTCCATGTTGCCAGCGCGTAATGGCGGGGACTCATGGGAGACTGCCGGGGTCAACTCGGAGGAAGGTGGGGACGACGTCAAATCATCATGCCCCTTATGTCTTGGGCTTCACGCATGCTACAATGGCCGGTACAATGGGTTGCGATACTGTGAGGTGGAGCTAATCCCAAAAAGCCGGTCTCAGTTCGGATTGGGGTCTGCAACTCGACCCCATGAAGTCGGAGTCGCTAGTAATCGCAGATCAGCAACGCTGCGGTGAATACGTTCCCGGGCCTTGTACACACCGCCCGTCAAGTCACGAAAGTTGGTAACACCCGAAGCCGGTGGCCTAACCCCTTGTGGGAGGGAGCCGTCGAAGGTGGGACCGGCGATTGGGACTAAGTCGTAACAAGGTAGCCGTACCGGAAGGTGCGGCTGGATCACCTCCTTTCTAAGGAGCTTCCTCGAACCGTTCCCGGCGCGCCTTCAGTGCGGGTTGGGTGGTTTGCAGGGCAAGCCCGTTGCGGACACGCAAGTTGTCCGGCGGGTGCTCATGGGTGGAATATCAACGGATTCGGTGTCTGCCG
>NZ_JBFBGZ010000028.1:1934-5000 GCF_040684925.1 Arthrobacter sp. NPDC089319
ATAAGCCTGGGGGAGTTGATAACCGAACGGTGATCCCAGGATGTCCGAATGGGGAAACCCCGCCCGGCGCGCGAGTGACCGGGTGACCCGTACCTGAACACATAGGGTGCGTGGAGGGAACGCGGGGAAGTGAAACATCTCAGTACCCGCAGGAAGAGAAAACAACAGTGATTCCGTTAGTAGTGGCGAGCGAACGCGGAAGAGGCCAAACCGGTCCATGTGTGATAGCCGGCGGGCGTTGCATGGCCGGGGTTGCGGGACTTTCCGCTGCTGTTCTGCCGGACAGCGAAAGTGAGTGCGTGCGTATAGGTGAACGGTCTTGAAAGGCCGGCCGGAGAAGGTGTAAGCCCTGTAACCGTAATGCGTGACGCCGCTTGGAGAGTATCCCAAGTAGCACGGGGCCCGAGAAATCCCGTGCGAATCTGCCAGGACCACCTGGTAAGCCTGAATACTACCTGATGACCGATAGCGGACAAGTACCGTGAGGGAAAGGTGAAAAGTACCCCGGGAGGGGAGTGAAACAGTACCTGAAACCGTGTGCTTACAATCCGTCGGAGCAGCCTTGTAGCTGTGACGGCGTGCCTTTTGAAGAATGAGCCTGCGAGTTAGTGTTACGTCGCGAGGTTAACCCGTGTGGGGAAGCCGTAGCGAAAGCGAGTCTGAACAGGGCGATGCAGTGGCGTGATCTAGACCCGAAGCGGAGTGATCTACCCATGGCCAGGTTGAAGCGCGTGTAAGAGCGCGTGGAGGACCGAACCCACTTCAGTTGAAAATGGAGGGGATGAGCTGTGGGTAGGGGTGAAAGGCCAATCAAACTCCGTGATAGCTGGTTCTCCCCGAAATGCATTTAGGTGCAGCGTTGCGTGTTTCTTGCCGGAGGTAGAGCTACTGGATGGCCGATGGGCCCTACAAGGTTACTGACGTCAGCCAAACTCCGAATGCCGGCAAGTGAGAGCGCAGCAGTGAGACTGTGGGGGATAAGCTTCATAGTCGAGAGGGAAACAGCCCAGACCACCAACTAAGGCCCCTAAGCGTGTGCTAAGTGGGAAAGGATGTGGAGTTGCCCAGACAACCAGGAGGTTGGCTTAGAAGCAGCCACCCTTGAAAGAGTGCGTAATAGCTCACTGGTCAAGTGATTCCGCGCCGACAATGTAGCGGGGCTCAAGTACACCGCCGAAGTTGTGGCATCAGCGTGTTATCCAAGCCTTCGTGGTTCAGGAGCGCTGGTGGGTAGGGGAGCGTCGTGTGGGCAGTGAAGCTGCGGCGGAAGCCAGTGGTGGAGCCTACACGAGTGAGAATGCAGGCATGAGTAGCGAAAGACGGGTGGGAAACCCGTCCGCCGAATGATCAAGGGTTCCAGGGTCAAGCTAATCTGCCCTGGGTAAGTCGGGACCTAAGGCGAGGCCGACAGGCGTAGTCGATGGACAACGGGTTGATATTCCCGTACCGGCGAAAAACCGCCCATGCCAATCCGGTGATGCTAACCGCCCAAACCGTTCATCCGTGCCCTTCGGGGCCAGTATGGGCGGGGCGCGCGGGACCCGATCCGGGGAGGTAAGCGTATTAACAGGTGTGACGCAGGAAGGTAGCCGAGCCGGGCGATGGTAGTCCCGGTCCAAGGATGTAGGGTGAACGGTTGGCAAATCCGCCGTTCGTGAAGCCTGAGACCTGACGGGACCCCCGTATGGGGGGATTCGGTGATCCTATGCTGCCGAGAAAAGCATCGACGCGAGGTTTTAGCCGCCCGTACCCCAAACCGACACAGGTGATCAGGTAGAGAATACCAAGGCGATCGAGAGAATTATGGTTAAGGAACTCGGCAAAATGCCCCCGTAACTTCGGGAGAAGGGGGGCCCGGACCGTGACGAAGCCTAGCGCTTCGGAGCGGGTAAGGGCCGCAGAGACCAGGGGGAAGCGACTGTTTACTAAAAACACAGGTCCGTGCGAAGTCGCAAGACGATGTATACGGACTGACTCCTGCCCGGTGCTGGAAGGTTAAGAGGACCTGTTAGCCCCCTCGGGGGCGAAGCGGAGAATTTAAGCCCCAGTAAACGGCGGTGGTAACTATAACCATCCTAAGGTAGCGAAATTCCTTGTCGGGTAAGTTCCGACCTGCACGAATGGAGTAACGACTTCCCCGCTGTCTCAACCATAAACTCGGCGAAATTGCACTACGAGTAAAGATGCTCGTTACGCGCAGCAGGACGGAAAGACCCCGAGACCTTTACTATAGTTTGGTATTGGTGTTCGGTGTGGCTTGTGTAGGATAGGTGGGAGACTGTGAAGCCCGGACGCCAGTTCGGGTGGAGTCATCGTTGAAATACCACTCTGGTCACTCTGGACATCTAACTTCGGCCCGTAATCCGGGTCAGGGACAGTGCCTGATGGGTAGTTTAACTGGGGCGGTTGCCTCCTAAAGAGTAACGGAGGCGCCCAAAGGTTCCCTCAGCCTGGTTGGCAATCAGGTGGCGAGTGTAAGTGCACAAGGGAGCTTGACTGTGAGAGCGACAGCTCGAGCAGGGACGAAAGTCGGGACTAGTGATCCGGCGGCACATTGTGGAATGGCCGTCGCTCAACGGATAAAAGGTACCTCGGGGATAACAGGCTGATCTTGCCCAAGAGTCCATATCGACGGCATGGTTTGGCACCTCGATGTCGGCTCGTCGCATCCTGGGGCTGGAGTAGGTCCCAAGGGTTGGGCTGTTCGCCCATTAAAGCGGTACGCGAGCTGGGTTTAGAACGTCGTGAGACAGTTCGGTCCCTATCCGCTGCGCGCGCAGGAAATTTGAGAAGGTCTGTCCTTAGTACGAGAGGACCGGGACGGACGAACCTCTGGTGTGTCAGTTGTACTGCCAAGTGCACCGCTGATTAGCTACGTTCGGATTGGATAACCGCTGAAAGCATCTAAGCGGGAAGCCGGCTTCAAGATGAGATTTCCATCCCCTTTGAGGGGGAGAGGACCCCAGCCAGACCACTGGGTTGATAGGCCGGATGTGGAAGCGAGGACGAAAGACTCGTGGAGCTGACCGGTACTAATAGTCCGACAACTTACACCACACCACCCCC
>NZ_JBFBGZ010000029.1:0-3028 GCF_040684925.1 Arthrobacter sp. NPDC089319
ATGGTCGACTGGGGGCAGGAATCATGCCGGGGCCATCAGGTCAGCACACCCATATCCTCTCCCGAGGAACGGGATACGAAAAAGGTAACGGGGCGCCGGCGGCGGTGTCGTGAAGGTCGGCACGAAGGTGCGCGGCATCCGACTCATTGAGGACGGCGTGGGAGATCACGACATTGATGCGACCGTTCCCGGCTTTGGGCGGATGCAACTAAAGTCCAGCGTGGTGAAAAAGGTCCTCTGACCGGTGGCGATGCCCAGTGGATACGGGTTTCGTCGTCGACGAGCCTGTTCACAACTACCAGCCATGAACTCATGAGCCATTCCGAGTTCGGAGCACCGCCGCTGCGTCTCTTTCAGGAGTGATTCTGGTGTGTTGTCGACATTGGCCCCGAAATAGGCGACAAGACTGCGAATACACCTGGTAATAGGGAATCAAACCCTCGCGTATCCCACGCCGTCGTACTACATGCGGCGGTCATGAATCTCAATCCCTGATCAGCTGGCCCGCCAACGGCACGACTTGGCTCATTGCACGTCCTCGGGCCTCGGATTGGTCGAGCCGCCACGGGTGCTTCCAGACTTTTAGTTGCTCACGGCGGGGGCGCGTCGGAGGTAGGTGCCGTCGTCGATCTGGGCGGCGGTGAAGGCGGCGATGTCGGCGCGGCTGACGGGGAATCCGATCTTGTCGGTGCCGAAGAACCCGACGCGGACGCGGTCCTGCTTGGGGGTGTGCTTTGGTGCGAGGAACCGGACGATGGTCCAGTCGCGGTCGGAGTCCATGATGATGCGGCACATGCCGGTGATTTCTTCGTAGGCGCGGGGCATGAAGGTGCGGGGCAGGAACGTGGCGAGCCGTGTGGTGAAGGTCGGCTTCTCCTGCGGGTCGAGCACGGCGGGCGTGGCGTGCCCGATGAAGCGTGCGACCTTATGCGTTTTCATCGCGTCGAAGATGTACTGGGTGCCTTCTATGAGCGGAGTTCCTTGGGCTTTGCGGTCCATGGCCGGTCCGAGGGCGCTGATGACGGCGTCGGCTCCGGCGATGGCCTGGTCGATCTTGGTCTGGTCGGTGATCTCCCCGATCACGACGCGTACCTTGTCGCCCCAGCTGGCGGGGATTTTGGCGGCGTTGCGGGCGTAGGCGGTGACCGTGTGTCCGTTGGCGATCAGTTCATTGACGGTGAGGGAGCCGATGGCGCCGGTGGCGCCGAAGACGGTGACGTTCATGAGTGTGCTTTCCTGTTGCTTAGGTGGTGGCGTGGACGTGGCGGATGGCGGGGGCGACGACATCGCCGAAGCGGGCGATGGAGTCGCGGACCATCTCGGTGGGCAGCCCGCCGAGGTCAACCTGGCCGAGGAAGCGGTCGATGCCGAGTTCGCTCTTGAGGTCAAGGATTTTCTCCGCAACTTCCCGGGGGCCCCCGACCATGAGCGCACCGCCACGAGCGGCGAATGCGACCATCGTTTGCTTGTCCACGTCCCATCCGCGCCCGCGGTTGTTCCGTGGTGCGAGGTAGCGCTCGTAGTAGGGGTAGAACTCTTCGTAGGCCTGCTCCGCCGTTTCGCCGATGTAGAAGTGGCTGGTGATGCCGACCTGCAGCCGCTCGTCGGGGTGCCCGGCACTCCGGCCGGCGGCGCGGTAGAGATCGACCAGCGCCTTGGCGTGGCCAAGGTTCCCGCCAATGAGGCCCAACGCCATGGGAAGGCCGAGCCGGCCGGCTCGTTCGGCGCTGGCGGGGGTTCCTCCGACGGCCGCCCACACGGGCAGGACACCGGTTGCCCTGGGGTTCACTTCGGCATGGTGCAGCGGGGTGCGGAAGCGGCCGGACCAGGTGACGGGGTCCTCGCTGCGGATCTTGAGCAGCAGTTCGAGCTTTTCTGCGAACAGGTCGTCGAGCAGGCTGATGTCCTCGCCGAAGAGGGCGAAGGGTTCGGCGAAGGCGCTGCGTCCGGCGATGATTTCGGCGCGGCCGTGGCTGATCAGATCCAGTGTGGCGAAATCCTGGTAGACGCGCACGGGGTCGAGTACGCTCAGGACGGTTGCGGTGGTGGTCAGCTTGATCTTGGTGGTTGCCCGGGCGATCGCCGCATGCACGATGGCGGGGGAGGACACTGCGAAGGGTGCGCTGTGGTGCTCGCCGATGCCGTACACGTCCAGGCCGTGCCTTTCGGCGAGGACACCGTAGTCGATGATGTCGTCGATGCGGCTCGCTGCGCTGTCCGGGCTTTCCGGGCTGATGTCGCTGAGGGAGAAGACTCCGAGTTCCATGGGTTTCCTTCGGTCCGGGGTGCTGCAAGGGCTGGCCGCTTGCAGCACCCCGTGATTGGCGGTCGTTGTTAGGCGAGGGTGACGACGAGTTTGCCGCGGGTGCCGGCGGCGAAGTCTTCGAAGGCCTGCGCGGCTTCCTCGAGCCGGTAGGTCCGCTGCACGGTGACGGTGGTGTTCTTCTCGGCCTGGTTCTTGGCCAGGCGTTCAAGGGTCTCGGGCGCGGGGTTGGCGTAGATGGCCACAACCTGCACGCCGTCTGCCTGGATGTCGTCCGGGCTCATGATGAGGCTGGAGACGAGCCGTCCGCCCTGCTTCACCGCCGGCACCAGGGCCGACGGGTCGCCGGCGAAACCGAAGGCGACATCGATGCCGTCGGGGTGGTTGCCCAGCACCTGTTCGGCGACGTCGGCTTTGTAATCAACAGTGGCGGCTGCGCCGAGCCCGGTGACAAGGTCCTTCTCTTCCTCGGAGCTGGCAGTGCCGATCACATGCGCGCCCGCGGCGACAGCGAGCTGGAGCGCCTGCTGACCGACGCCGCCGGTAGCTCCCGCGATGAGCACGGTGGCTCCCGGCTCGATGCCGGCCGCGTCGACCGCGTCGACCGCGGCTGTGCCGGCAAGGCCGAGGGCCGCACCCTCAACGAAGTCAACGGTGTCGGGGAGTTTGGCGATTCCGACCTGGACGGGCACGGTGACGTACTCGCCCAAGGAGCCGTCGCCGAGGTAAGGCTTGGTCACGACGCCGAAGACGCGGTCGCCCACA
>NZ_JBFBGZ010000030.1:0-2511 GCF_040684925.1 Arthrobacter sp. NPDC089319
AACAAACTTGGCACACTATTGAGTTCTCAAACAACAGGAGCACCCGGCACCAAGACGACCCTCACAGGCCCTCCATCGCTCCGGAGCAACTTTTCAAACTTACCCGGTCCCCGCAACCTTTGCAAATCGCCGTTCCCGGCGGATTCAAGCTGCGAACCCCGGCCCCCAAACCACACCAGCAGGCGCGAAAAACGCACCAGATCCTGGCATATTTTGAAGGGGATTGGCCGCTGTTTTCCCTGCTTCAGCAGCAGCGACTCAGAAAACAATACACCCCTCCCCGCCTCCGGGCAAATCGCCCACCCAACCCGCCCCAACACACCCGCCGAGCAGCCGGACACCACCCCAAAACCCCCGCCACCACGCGGATGCCGCACCCCCGACACCACCCCGCACCACCACCCGACACCCCCGCCGGCCCCACCCACCACACTGTGCACCCGCTCACAAAAACTTCCGCACCAGCTGGCCGGACCCAGAGGCCTCCGCCGCAGGAACCCGGCCAGGCCAGGCCACGCACACCCTCCGGGTCCAGCTGCCCGGAGAGTTGAGAGGATCGGTTGATTCCGGGCGGCTCGCTTTCGTAAGCCGCTTCATCGACGGCATCTTTCCTGAATGCCTCGACCTCGACGCAGGTCCCACTCTCGAGCCGGCGTTGAACAGCCGTACCTACGACGAAGGGCGCGGACATCGCTGTCCGCGCCCTTTCTTGCCGTTCGACGGTCGCTACGCCACCCAGACCGCAGGTGACAAGCGGCGCCAGCCGCGCCCCGCCGTCGTTGTCTGCTGTGCCTTACTCCGAAATCAGGTCGCGGATCACGATGGTCTGGTCCCGGTCCGGGCCAACGCCGATGGCGGAGAACCGGGTGCCGGACATCTTCTCCAGCGCCAGCACGTAGTTGCGCGCATTGGTCGGCAGGTCCTCCAGCGTCTTCGCGCCGGTGATGTCCTCGGTCCAGCCGTCGAAGTACTCGAAGATCGGCTTGGCGTGGTGGAACTCGGTCTGGGTCATCGGCATTTCGTCGTGCCGGACGCCGTCCACGTCGTACGCCACGCAGACCGGGATCTGCTCAATGCCGGTGAGCACGTCCAGCTTGGTCACGAAGTAGTCGGTGAATCCGTTGACACGGGAGGCGTGGCGGGCCAGCACGGCGTCGTACCAGCCGCAGCGGCGCGGCCGGCCGGTGTTCACGCCGAACTCGCCGCCCTTCTTCTGCAGGTATTCACCCATGTCGTCGAACAGTTCGGTGGGGAACGGGCCGGCGCCCACGCGGGTGGTGTACGCCTTGATGATGCCCACGGCGCGGTTGATCCGGGTGGGGCCGATGCCCGAGCCCACGGACGCGCCGCCGGCGGTCGGGTTGGAGGAGGTGACGAACGGGTAGGTGCCGTGGTCCACGTCCAGGAAGGTGGCCTGGCCGCCCTCCATCAGCACCACCTTGCCCTCGTCCAGCGCCTTGTTCAGCACCAGCGTGGAGTCGATGACCATCGGGCGCAGCCGCTCGGCGAAGGACAGGAAGTACTCCACCACTTCCTCCACGT
Source organism: Arthrobacter sp. NPDC089319 (assembly GCF_040684925.1). Classification (NCBI taxonomy): domain Bacteria; kingdom Bacillati; phylum Actinomycetota; class Actinomycetes; order Micrococcales; family Micrococcaceae; genus Arthrobacter; species Arthrobacter sp. NPDC089319. Next base: position 1,543 of record NZ_JBFBGZ010000030.1, read on the forward strand.
GGACGTCGCGGCGGTTGTAGACCTTGACCAGCAGCTCGTTCTTCTGCCGCAGCGAGCCCTCCACCTTCTGGCGCAGGATCGATTCGTCGAAGACGTCCTGCACGCGGATGCCCAGCCGGGCCACCTTGTCCATGTAGGCGGGGCCGATGCCGCGGCCGGTGGTGCCGATGGCGCGCTTGCCCAGGAAGCGCTCGGTGACCTTGTCCATGGTCTGATGGAACGGTGCCACCAGGTGGGCGTTGGCGGAGACGCGCAGCCGCGAGGTGTCCGCGCCGCGTGCCTCGAGCCCGTCGATCTCCTCGAACAGGGCCTCAAGGTTCACCACGCAGCCGTTGCCGATAATCGGAGTGGCGTTCGGGGACAGGATGCCGGCCGGCAGCAGCTTCAGCTCGTACTTCTCCCCGCCGACGACGACGGTGTGGCCCGCGTTATTGCCGCCGTTGGGCTTGACCACGTAATCCACGCGGCCGCCAAGCAGGTCGGTTGCCTTGCCTTTTCCTTCGTCGCCCCACTGAGCTCCGACGATCACAATTGCTGGCATGGGATCCTCCCCCATTCGATGCGGCGGAAGCCCCGGACAGTCTGTACAAGAAGGAGCCGCTGCCGCGCATGAGAACGCCCCGCACTCCACGCGGAGTATCTGGGGCTCTTACCCACCAAGTTTAGCCGATGGGCCTGCGCGGCCCGGAATCGGCGCCCGCGGGGTGTGGGCCGAGGGGCCGGCCGCGCAGGTTTCCCCGGGCCTGTTGCCCCGAAACTGCTGCCCCGAAAAACGGTTGCCCCGAAACGTAGCGGCGCTCCTCACGGCTGAGCTGCTGCAGCGAGTAGACGGCCCGCTGCCATCGAGTGGCGAAAAGTGGCTGTAATACCCGTGTGTCATGTCTCAGGTCCTCGTGGACAGTTCATGTCTCAGGTCTTCATTGACAGTTGTTGTCTCAGAGGTTTGTAGACAATTGTTGTTGGGCGATG
>NZ_JBFBGZ010000031.1:0-1703 GCF_040684925.1 Arthrobacter sp. NPDC089319
GTCATCGCGATGCTGTTCAACGACTTCGGGCTCACCGCTTTCTGGTTGGCCGTGGGCGAGACCATGCTGGCGTGGTTGCTCGGTCTGTTGATGGCCGTGCTGCTGGCAGTGGTGCTTGGGTTCATCATCGGTTCGTCCAACTTCCTGCGGAAGGTGACTAACTCCACGGTGGAGTTCCTGCGCCCGATCCCGTCGGTGGCGTTGATTCCGTTGGCCGTACTGCTGTTCGGCGTGAAGATCGAGTCTTCGCTGATGCTGATTGTGTACGCCTCGTTCTGGCAGGTCTTCATCCAGGTGCTCTACGGGGTAGCCGACGTGGACAACGTGGCGATGCAGACCGCGAAGTCCTACGGCCTGGGCCGGTTCGCCCGGGTCCGCTACGTGGTGTTCCCCACCGCGTTGCCGTACCTGATGACCGGTGTGCGGCTGGCGGCCGCGGTGGCGCTGATCCTGGCGATCACGGCCGAACTGGTGATCGGTTCGCCGGGGCTGGGCCGGGAAATCGCGCTGGCGCAGTCCGGCGGAGCGATTTCCGGCATGTATGCGCTGGTGTTGGCCACCGGTTTGATCGGCGTGCTGATCAACCTGTTGATGCGCTTCATTGAGCGCAAGACGTTGTCCTGGCATTCCTCCATCCGTTCCGAGGTGATCGTGTGAAAATCCTGAAAGGCATTGCCTACGGGCTGGCGCTGCCGGTCATCTTGGTCCTGATCTGGTGGGCCTCCACGCTGGGCACGACGAACTTCTTTGTTCCGACCCCGGCCACGCTCGCGGAAGCGTTCGCCGAGACCTGGTTCGGTGAGCGGATTATCACCGATGTGTTGCCCTCGATCGGCCGGCTGCTAGTCGGTGTGATTGCCGCGATCGTGATCGGTATTGCTGCCGGCCTGCTGATCGGTTCGGTCAAGTGGCTGCGTGACTTCACCGAGCCGGTGCTGGAGTTCTTCCGGGCGATCCCGCCGCCGGTGCTGATTCCGGTGCTGATGCTGCTGATGGGCATCACCGACTCGATGAAGGTTGTGGTCATCATTTCCGGCTGCATCTGGCCGGTGCTGCTGAACACCATTGAAGGCGTCCGCGCGATTGACTCGGTGCTTTCGGACTCGGCCCACACCTACGGGATCGGCGGTTGGGCCCGGGTGCGTTACCTGGTGCTGCCCTCGGCCGGCCCGCAGATCATGGCCGGCGTCCGCCAGTGCCTGTCGATCGGTTTGATCCTGATGGTCATTTCCGAAATGTTCGCCTCGTCCTCGGGGCTGGGCTTTACCATCGTGCAGTTCCAGCGTTCCTTTGCGATTCCGGAGATGTGGTCCGGCATTGTGGTGCTGGGCCTGATCGGTGTTGCCATGTCATTCATCTTCCAATGGACCGAGCGCAAGATCCTGCGCTGGTACCACGGCCTGCGAGAGGTAGAAAATGCAGCCTGAAACCACTCCCGTTACCACCGGCAGGACCCTGCCCGAAGGCCAGGCCATGCTCTCGGTCCGCGGCGTCAAGAAGGTCTACCACACCGACGGCGGCGACATCGAGGCGGTGCGCAACCTGACCTTCGACCTGAAGGCCGGGGAGCTGGCCTGCCTGGTGGGCCCGTCCGGTTCGGGCAAGACCACTCTGCTCAAGTGCATCTCGGGCCTGATGGCCCCCACCGAGGGCGAGGTGCTGCTGGACGGCGCCCGGGTGACCGGGCCGCCGAAGAAGATGGC
>NZ_JBFBGZ010000032.1:0-1450 GCF_040684925.1 Arthrobacter sp. NPDC089319
TTTCCCTGCTTCAGCAGCAGCGACTCAGAAAACAATACACCCCTCCCCGCCTCCGGGCAAATCGCCCACCCAACCCGCCCCAACACACCCGCCGACCAGCCGGACACCACCCCAAAACCCCCGCCACCACGCGGATTCCCCACCCTCGACAGCACCCCGCTCAACCACCCGACACCCCCGCCGGCCCCACCCACCACACTGTGCAGCCGCTCACAAATCAGAGGGCTCCCCCAACATGGGCTTCTATCTCCACAGATCAAGCCGAACCGAGCTGGACGGATCTTGCGGAAGTGGCTGGGGCAGCAGAAGGCCGCCCGGTCCTGAATAGCTGGAGGGATACGCTCCGGCCACGTGGTCGTCGATCACATATGCGGGCTACATGCCGATAGGCATTTGCGTGATCCCGTGCCGAACACACCGTGACATGGAGCGGTTGGCCCCTGATGGATGGGCGCGATCTAACCTCGCGCAGTGTCGGCGCAGCGGCATGCGGGAACGGCCAGCGATATCCCATCGAAAGACAAACCATAGGCCGGCGTTAGGTCAGCTGGATCCGTGGACATGCCCCCCACCTGATTGGGACATGGGGCTAACACCGTAACTGATGTTGGCCAGTAACACCCGGGATGCCCAAAAGCCAGCGGGCGCCGCACCGCTCGAGGATACGAGAGTGGGATGCGCTACTCATGCCGGGGGGCAATGCGCGGGTGTTGCTGCATCAGATGGACTGCCGTCTTGCAGAGGAGAGAGCCGACTACCTTCGGATGCGTTTCGGTCGGCCCTGCGTTTTGGACCCTGAGGCAACAGAACGATCCGTGCCAGAGCAGCACCTCCGCGCGCTTCATGAGCCGCCGCATAGCTTACCGGGCGTCAGGCTGGCAGCCTCGCCGCCGGCCGGGCACGCGTTCACCTGAGCATGAACGTTGCCCATGAGGTCGTCGGCTTCGCCTGGGCGCAGAGAACTGCCTGGGCAGCAAAAGCCCACCGCGGGAGCTCATGGAGCTCGACGTGATCATCGAGATCCTGTGAGAACGACCGAGTGCCTCAACCTGCGATGGAGTCAGGCATAGCCAGCCGCAATCGACAGCAGCAAGAAAAGCACGGGACTTCCCCATTGGCCTCCCCGCGAAGCGCGGAGCGTGCACACTCCGCTGCCCTGCCTGAACCAAAGTGAAGCCTGTACAGGTTGGCACCAGTGCGCCGGCATGGGCTGCAGCGGCCGGGGCCGGGACCACTCCAACGACCCCTATCAGGCGGGGCCGGAGCCGGGGACGCGCCTCCAGGCGGACGTATGGCCCGACCCCGCAGGGTCAGCGGCAGCTTCATCCCGGCAATCGCGGCATGGGTGGTTTGGTGGTTAACGAAGGGAAGGCCCCGCCGTCGTTGGCGGGGCCTTCCCTTGTAAAGAATGTCCGGCGGTGACCTACTCTCCCACACCCTCCCGAGTGCA
>NZ_JBFBGZ010000033.1:0-1448 GCF_040684925.1 Arthrobacter sp. NPDC089319
TGTCATGTCTCAGGTCCTCGTGGACAGTTCATGTCTCAGGTCTTCATTGACAGTTGTTGTCTCAGAGGTTTGTAGACAATTGTTGTTGGGCGATGGTTGGGTGGCGGCCTTCACTGGACGTACTTTTCGTTTACGGACTGCTGCCGAGGGGTCGGCCATGATGCCGGCTGGTTTGCCGTTGCCGACGTAGCGTGTTCCCTTCGGGGGCCGGGGATGGCTGATGATCTCGGCGCCGCGGGAGTCGAAGAACAGAATCTCGGCGTCGTCATACAGGATGTGCACTGTTGAACCGATGTAATCCTTGCCCATCCTGAAGCTGGTTCCTAGAACAGTGGCGTTTCCCATGGCCCCGACAATGCGCTTGGTGCTTTGCCGTTCGGTCCCTGTCGCGGCAGGTCCGGGTGGCGATGGTGCCGGCGCTTTGGGTGTGGCTTCCCAAGCCTCTTGGGGTGTCATGTTCGATGGCAGGGACTGGTGGACGCGTTCGGTGTTGTAGTAGCGGTCAAAGACATCGATCTGCGCCTGTAGGACGGCCATAGACTCCGCCGGCGGCTGCCGGTGAAGATACCGGTGCAGCGTCTGGTGGAAGCGTTCGTTTTTGCCTTGGGTCGTTGGTTTGTACGGTTTCCCGGTGATCGGTTCGATTCCGCGGGCCTTGAGGAATTCGACGAGAGCACCGCGTCGGCCGCGTCGGGTGGGATTGAGCGCTGCCCCGTTATCTGAGAGGAATTTCTGCGGGACACCATGGCGTTGGATCGCCCGTGTGACGATCGCGATCGCAGCCTCGCTGGTTTCCCCGGCCGCGACCAGCGAGGCCAAAGCCAGACGGGAATGATCATCCACGAGTTGAAAGACCGCTACCGATTTTCCGCAGGCCAGGGGCCATTCCGTGGAATCAATCTGCCAGCATGCGTTCGGTTGCGGGTAGGTAAACCGCTTGAAGGAACTGCGTGGCCGCTTCCTTGGTGCCGGGACCACGGCACCGGCCCGGGAGAAGATCCTGGCCACGGTCGCCCGCGACGGAGGCTCGAGGCCTTGGCGTGCCAGCTTCGCAATCACCGAAAGCGGGCCATGATCAAACCCTCCCTCTTCCAAGCTGGTCCGGGTCGCCAGCAGCAGCTCCACCATGGCCGGCGGGGTTGCCGTGGGAGTGCTGAGCGGGATCGGCAGCTTCTTCTCCAGCGCCTTCACCACGCCCACCTCTGCGGCCGCCCTCCGGACTTGATAGAACCAAGCCCGGGAGACTTTGTGGGTTCTGCAGAACGCGGTGACTGCTCCACGAGGAGCATCTTCTGGCCAGGTAGCCACGGCATGACGGACCTTGATATCTGGTTGTGGGTTGCTCACACATCAGAGCAAAACCCGCACAAGTGTCCACCAAGCCCTGAGACACAGTGTCTACACAGTCATGAGACATAACCGTCCAATAAGTCATGAGACTTCACAGC
>NZ_JBFBGZ010000034.1:0-1045 GCF_040684925.1 Arthrobacter sp. NPDC089319
GTCGTGGATCAACCGGCCACCATCGGCGCCCTGCCCGTCGCGGTCGCCCAGGCCGCCGGCGTAACCGTCGGCTACCTGCCCGGCCTTGCCATGCGCCGCATCGCCGACCTCCACCCCGGTGAAGCCAAGACCGATGCCCGGGACGCGGCCATCATCGCCGAAGCAGCCCGCTCCATGCCCCACACGCTGCGCTCCATCCAGATCGCCGATGAGCAGGTCGCCGAGCTATCAATGCTCTGCGGATTCGATGACGACCTGGCCAAACAGATCACCGCAACCAGCAACCGGCTGCGCGGCCTGCTGACCCAGATCCACCCGGCTTTGGAACGCGTGCTCGGTCCCCGCCTGGACCATCCGGCAGTCCTGGACCTGCTCCGCACCTGGCCAACCCCTTCGGCGCTGGCCGCAGCCGGACGCAAACGTGTCACGGCCCGGCTGAAACGCCTGGCCCCGCGCATGTATGCACGCCTCGCGGAGGAAATCTTCGACGCCCTCGACCAGCAGACCGTGACCGTGGTCGGCACCAACGCCGCTGCCGTCGTGCTCCCGCAGCTGGCCGGCATGCTCACGGACCTGCGAGCCTCCCGCGACACCATCCACGTCCAAGTCGAAGCCCTCGTGGAGGACCACCCTCTTCACTCGGTCCTGAGCTCCATCCCGGCGGTCGGGATCAGGACCGAAGCACGAATCCTCACCGAGGTCGTCGGCAAGGAATTCGCCACCGCCGGGCACCTTGCCTCCTACGCCGGCCTGTCCCCGGTGACATGGCGCTCCGGCTCCTCAATCCGCGGCGACCACTCCTCACGACGAGGAAACAAGGTCCTCAAACGAGCACTGTTCCTCTCCGCATTCGCCGCCCTGAAAGACCCGCTCTCCCGGGCCTACTACGACCGCAAACGCGCCCAGGGCAAGAAACACAACCAAGCCCTCATCGCCCTCGCCCGCAGACGCTGCGACGTCATCTTCGCCATGCTCCGAGACGGAACCATCTACGAAGCGAAAACACCCGCCGCCGCTTGACGAAAACCATAGGGGCACCCCCCCC